>CAKSRS010000003.1 GCA_934487205.1 uncultured Clostridia bacterium | reverse complement strand
GGCTGAAAGACTGTCCGCAACAATATTGTTGGACACGGTAAATCCCGATGTGCCGTTATCAAGATAAATCCCATGAATTCCGCCCCAATTGTTATACGATTTTGTTAAGTCATGCACATAGTTATTCAAAATTTTTGTACCGGTATATTCCTTTACGTTAATTCCGTAAATCGCACCGGCATCGGATAAACCTCGCACTACATTATATATCTCATTGTTTTCAATAATCATTCCGTTGCTTTTTGGTTCAAGGAACACACCCTGGCTTGCAGAATCATGAATAACATTGTTTCTTGCGATATTGCCCATTCCTTCCATAGAAACGCCGCCTTTATTTACGGATTCTGCCGCATAGTCATATATATGGCAATTTTGAACATAATTATCGCCCGGGGTAAGAGTCGGAATGTCGCCGCTGCTTACAAATACTCCCGAATATGCAACGTCATGAATTTCACTGTTTTTGACGCCGCAGTTTTTGGACTTTGTAATTTCTACGCCCCTTCCGCCGGCAGCATGAACTTCCGCACCGTCCAAGGATACATTCACACAGTCCGAAATCGTAACCGCATTTGCGTTATTTTTCCCGATTTCAATGCTCTTTATCGTTATATTTTCACTGTTATTTATATCAAAAATGCTATAGTTTCCCGTTGTCAATTCAATATTTTCGCATGTGCTTTCCGGGCAATAGTAAAGCCGCTTTGATGAAACATCAATGTACCATTCCCCCGGCATTGTTAATTCATCAAGGATATTTACCGCCGCACCCTTGTTTCCGAGCATATCTTTTTTATTAATTGTTGTTGCACCATCGGCACACGTAATCGGTCTGCTCCATATACTGTAGACATTATTAAACCAAATTAGATATGCATCATCTGCATTCCAGTTTTCAGCACGTTCATTATCCGTAAACGCAATTTCGGAAGTGCCGTCAATATTTGAAAACGTTGTATAATCCACATCGGGATAGCGCGCAAGCTGCTGTTTTCTGTTATCTGCATACAACTTATAGTAACCGTTTAAACCAAGCGTTTTTGCCGTTTCTATTTTGCTCATATACGCACTCAAATCAACATACACAAGTTTATCTCTTGCAGCTGCACCCACTCTTGATAAAACATTTTCATCTTCAACCTTGAGAAAATCATCTCGTGCAAGATTTACACTTGCACAAAAAGTAACTTTTTCGTTTGCATATGCATCAATCGTTATATTTTTCTTTCCGTTAATTTCCAAACTATGGCCAAGATTATATTCTCCGCCTTTTATGTAAATACGGCAACCGTCAAAACCACGAAAATTTTCCGATAACTCCAAAGCTCTTTCCGGCGTTTTTACCGGCGATTCAATGCGTCCGCTGTTTGCGTCATCACCATCATTCGATACATATATGCCGAAATCACGCGAAAACAATCCGACGTTTGCCGTTATCTCTTTTTCACTTATTAATACTATACCGTTATCAATATATACATGTTTTCCTTCAAGCGTATCAATATCTACATCGCCGGAAAACTTTGTTTTAAATGTTTTGTTTAAAAATTCTGCATTAACATACACTTTTCCTTCATAAATGTACGGTTCATTATCAATAATCTGTCTTTCACCGTAAACAATAGCGTTTTTATTACCTATATTCAAAATCACGCTATCTTTCATTACAGACTCATAACTGTTTACCGCAGAAAATTCTGCCTTACATGTATCACCCGTATTTGCATATGTTGCATAAATGTCAAATACTTCCGTACCTTCTGAAATCCTGTCGGTATTTAGTTCAAAACTGTATTTAAACTTGCCTGATATATCTGTTTGTATTTCTGCTATATTCTGTATTGTATCTTCTGCCGGATTTACAAAATCGGTATCTTGTTCCGCCACACGCAGCGTAACCGTTCTGTGTCCCATGCCGCCATTGACGATCCCCTCAACATTTACTGCTTTACTCTGCATATCTACGTTAACTGTATCAATCACTATAATCTTGTCCGCCGCCAAAACCGCGCGGCACGGCAGCATTGATATGCCGAGAATTATGCTTAAAATCGTACTTATTATTTTTTTCATGCAATCTCCTCTGTTCTCCGCCGTATCCGGCCTGACCGTTAAAAACTGTATGGCAGGTGTTTACAACCATTGAGATTGTAAACACCGCCAAACCTTTAAATTAAAATTGATAAGTAAATGCTTCTGTAAGCGGAACCGCCCCACTGAAACTGTTCCATGCAAATACTTTTATTACTGCCGTTCCTGTTGTGTATGCCGTCAAATCCAACTCGCCTTCAAATTTTGCCGTTTTACCTACAGCTACAGTACCATTCTCATGCGACATATCAATAAGCTTGTTTGTGTCTTTATCAAATGCTGCAACAATAATTGTATAATTTTGATTACTCTCAAGCTTATAATTTGTCAGTGCCGCCTCAAAAGATACCTTCTTGCCGTTAAGCTGTGCCGCATTGGTAATAGTATTTAATTCTTCATCTGAGAGCTCACCCATAGTTATTTCTGCACTTGGCATTGAATCAGGGTCATATTTAAGTGCATACATGTTTACATTCTTTAAATATACAGTTCTGTTGATATCATACATATTCATGCTGACACTAACACCTGTAATATTCGTTATACCCGTGCAAGCCTCTCTGATAAACGTTGAATATTTCGGGCCGCATGTGTACTCCTTGCCGTCAACCGTCAGTATAACGGTTTGCGCAACATCACCGCTTTCATTCTGCTGTTTCAAATCATATATAATTTTCACATGCGCATATCCCTTATTTGCAAGGTATAACTTGCCGCCGTCCAGCAATTCACCGTTTCCTTTCGGATACACTGCCGTTACCGTACCGTCTTCGCCTGTTGAAAGTTCATTCCACATAACATTAAACGATGCAGACTTTCCGTCACGCGTTTTACCAAGTTGTGTTATTGTTCCTTCTTTTGTATTGTTTTTTGCTGATACAAGCCATATCGCTGTTTCATCATTTCCGCCGCTTGAAACAACTTTTGTGTCAAATTCAACAACAACTCTGTCTGCATCATTCGTTGCAAGGAATGTATCTTCGGCAGCAACAGAAATTGTATTTTTCCCGCCAACTAAATTGGGCAGGCACAGCGTAGCGCTTCCATCTTCAGTTATTATTTTGCCGTTTCCCTCAAATGCATAGTTGCCGTTTCTTATCATATCATATTGAGAATTAAGCAGCGTATATCCCGCACCTGCGACATCTGAAATTTTAGTTGAATCTGTTGTAAATACCAATTCCGTATCGCCGACTAATTCTTCGTTTGTGTTAGTTTTAATTACTGTTTTGTCCAATTTAAGCGTATATTTTGTGTTTGCTTTAAGTCCGCCTATAGGTCTTACTGAAAGTGTATTTTTTGCCGCATAGAATGTGTTCTCTGTCGCAATCTGCGTATCGCCCATGTAAAGCTTTGCTGCTGCCGAAACATCAGTTATATTCGGCGCCTGATTAAATTCAACATCTATATCGTCAAGAGTTGAAAGTTTTTCGCCTGTTGCCGGGTTTGTAGACTTAACCTTTAAATCCTCCTTCATGGACACAACCGTCAGGTCATTTATAATGGAGGAACCGTTTTTATCACCGGTAAACAAAAGATTTTTTGACGAATCACTAAATTTTAATTCCTGCGAATTTTTCATCTCTCCGTTTACATAAAGAGATACTTTCATGTAACCGTCAGCATAGCTGTTAACTGTCGGGTAATCAATCACAAAATCCAGATTGTTCCAACCGGAATTAATCGGAAGATTTCGAACACCTGTACTTGGGTAATAGTTATCACCTATTTGAAACATTGCTATTCTGTCACAGCCATCATATGTTTGACCATGTACATTTACGCTTTCCTTTTTCGAGGTACTTCCGCTGAAATATATGCCTGTTTTGCCTAAACATCTACTGTAGTTATTATTGACAGCTATACCATTAAAATATATACGATATGATACAACTGCCGGTGTATTTCCCGAAATACCGAGATCTATAGTTTTATCAAATATAGCAGTCTTTGCAGTATCTTCAGCGTCAATCGGATCTGTTACGGTTGCATATTTTGTATCAATAATATTTGCAGTATTTGAGGAAACCGTGATAAGCTGCTGCATTGTTGCTGTGGTTTCGCCATCGCTGTAAGTATACGTCAGAACTGCATTTCCGCTTGCTTTTGCAGTGATTTTTCCTTCTGCATAACTTGCTACGGATTCATCTGATGATGTTGCGGTTATATACTGTGTGTCAGCAACCTTTCTTGTCAAAGCTGATGCTGTTGTACCTGCTGCACCGTCTTGTAAATATGCCTTAAGGTCTGTTGTTTCGCCCGTGGTCAACACATTTTTCGTCTTGGCAACATCAAGTCCGGCAAAAGCATATTTCAATGCAATACTTTTATCAAACTTTCCAAAATTGTTTGTCGTCTTTGTAAAATACTGATCTGCATTAGACAGCTTTTCCACTGTCATATCATCGACATAAAAAATATCGCAGTTGTCATCGGCAACGGTTCCTGCCGTTGCATCAGTAAACTCAATGTTAATTCTTCTTTGGAATACGTTCTGAGCGTCACTCACGCCGGCAATAAAGTATTGTGTAACTTCCGTCCATTCACCGGTCTTTACGCTCACAGAATCCGATGCATAAAAATACACACCGTCATACAAAAATGATAACTTTACATTTGCTGTACTTTTGCTTATGCGTTCACCGTATATGTATGCTTTAAAAAGATACGCTTCGCCTTCTTGAAGTTTCTGCTGTTTTTTATCAAAATTATAAATATAATGATACACCTTCGGCGTTGCACTTGTTGCACTCACCTTTAATGCGCCTGTGTTGTCCGCAGTATGAGTTTTTGTTCTGTCCAGCTCAACCTTAGCGCCGCCTTGGCCTACATATCCGTCATTATATGACTGAAATGTTTCATTAATAATAACATTGTCTGTTGATTCCGCATATGAAAAATTAAACGCGGACAGTGACATAGTAATTGCTGCAAATGCAGATAAAATCTTTTTAAATTTCATTATAATATCCTCCCTTATTTGTTTGTTTTGGCATACTCATCAAGCTGTCTTTGAACCTCTTTAAGTACATTTTCCGCACCGGCATTCATCATCTTTTTCTTATATTCTTCAAAGCTGTCGCGCCAATTTACGGAACCGTTATTATAGTTTGCATATTCCCCGGTGACGGTTGCCATTTGCGAAAGTTCCGTCTGTACTCTTGAGCTGTCAAAAACAAAACCGATAATTCTGCTCTTTTCCGCCTCATCATTCAATTTCTTTGTTTCTTCCCATACATCATCAGCCTGACCCTCTAAGAGGTAAGCATTAAATTGATTTCCGAATTTCCATGCTGCATTTGAATAATATCCGCTGTTTTTATCCAATCTGATATGATTGTCGTCTAATCTTTCATAATGTTTACCTTCAATGCCGTAGCACAGCAGATTGTAAGCTTCAATATTTGTATTCATCAGTTCAATGAATTTTATTGCCTTATCCGGGTGTTTTGAATATGCGCTGATTGCATACATTGTTGCTGTTACATTCCCACTTGTAACATATGGTTTATCAATTTGTACAACCTTGTGGTCGCCGCCGAGTGTTGTATTAAGATACGATTCATATCCGGGTTTCCAGCCGCAGCCCAAAACAACATATTTTCCCGCCAAATAGTCGTTATTGTCGTCCATTACCGATGCCACGTCGCTTCGGAAATAACCTTTTTCAAACCACTCTCTGAGTTTATCCAATCCATGTTGATAACCATCTGCGTCCCATTCGTAAATCGCTTTTAAGCCGTCTTCACGCAAATCTATTCCTACCGCGGTGGTTATCTTTTCAAAATTCTTTACCCAGTAATTCGACCACGGTCTTGTTGCATAATAATTCGGTTCATTTTCTTTTATTTTCTGCATGAACGGCTCAAAGTCATCCCATGTTTTTACCGAATCAATGTCGAAATTATATTTTTCAATCCATTTCTTATCCACTTCCATTGACGGTACTGTAGATGCAACCTGCTGATTCGGCACAGCGTATATTTCGCCGTTACGGCGTACGCCGTCCCACCAGAATTCCGGAATTTTGTCCCACAAATCAGGTGCATACTCGTTAATAAGCTCCGTCAGAGGATAATATGACTCATTTTTTACGCCGGTTTCGTATGGGTTTACATATCCCGTAAAGCAGATATCAAAATCCTCTTTTGTGGCAAGTTTCATATTCATTTTCTCTGTGAACGCACCGCTGTCAATAAGCGTCATATCCACCCTTGCCCCAATTTCCTTTTCGGCAATTTTGTTGAATTCCTCCATTACTGACGCCAGGTCTGACTGTTGATCGCCTGTCATGTACAGCTTAAGGGTTGGTATATTATCCCCGTCCGCAGTTTCCGTCTTTTCCTTTCCGCAGCCCGCGGTACTTAATATCATCGTACCCGCAAGCAATGCTGCCATTAATTTTTTCATCTATTGACCTCCTTTTATTTCTTAACAATTGCCGGATATTGCGGGAATTCCGGCAATCGTCAGTGACATTAACCCTTTACCGAACCTATAACCATTCCCTTAACGAAATACTTTTGAAAGAATGGGAATATCACAAGCGCCGGTCCGGCAACAACAAACATCATTGCCATTCTTGCCGTTTCGGTTGGCATTGATGCGATATCTATCATATTCGCCGCATTACTGTCCTGCTGCAAAAGTTTCATGTTAAGCATGATTCTCTGCAGCAAATATTGCAAACTGATTAAATCTGTTCTGTCATTTATATAAAGCATTGAAGTCATCCAATCATTCCACTTACCCAGGAAGAAAGACAACGCCATCGTCGCAAGCACCGGCTTGGACAGCGGTATCATAAATGTAAACAAAATTCTCCACTCGCTTGCACCGTCCAATATCGCCGATTCAACAATTTCCTCCGGCACAGCCTGAAAAGATGCACGAATATAAAAGATTGTCCACGCACTGACAAGACTCGGTATGATATAAACCAGTATTGAATCCGTTAAATTTAAATACTGCGTGTACAATATATATGTAGGAACCAATCCGCCGCTGAAAAGACATGTGAAGTAAAAATAAAAATTCAATGCCTTGCGGAACCTGTAATTTTTTCTTGACAGCGGATATGCCATCAAAGAATTAAAAAGTATCATTCCTACGGTAGATACAACCGAAAAGATAATTGTTACTTTATACGCATTTAAAACTGATGTCGGATTTGAAAATACATATTTATATCCCGATAAATCAAAATGTTCTGGTAAGAGCCTATAGCCGTTTTGCAAGACATCCTGTTCATTCGAAAACGATACTCCGAGACATAAAAGCAGCGGATACAGTGTTATAATGCACATCGCCGCTAATATTAAGTTTAAAACAATCTGGCTTTTTTTGATTTTTTTCTTTTTCATTTTTACAGTGTCTCATTCCTTTCTTAAAACAAACTCAAATCATCATCGACTTTTCTTACTATATAATTGGTTATATATACAAGGATAAATCCGACAACCGCTTTTAAAAAGCCTACCGCACTCGACAGTTTCATGTCACCTATTACCCTCATTGTTCTGTACAGATATGTATCGATAACATCGGTTGTTTTATAAAGCGCGCCCGAATCTCTCGTCAACTGATAGAAAAGTCCGAAATCCGAACTGAATATTCCGCCGATTGCCATAATCAGCTGCAAAACAATTAATTTTGTAAGCATCGGTAATGTTACATATTTTATTTCCTGCCATTTTGTTGCACCGTCTATCCGCGCCGCCTCAAATAATGTACTGTCAATGCCCATCAACGTGGCGTAATATATAATACAGCCCATGCCGACATTTTTCCATACATTTGCAAAGTTGAGTATTCCCGGCCATACTGACGGTTCGTTATAAAACTGTATGCCGTTAAGTCCGAGCTTTGCAAGCAGATTATTGATAATTCCGTATTGCGGCTGCAAAAATGCATAAACAACATAACCGATTATAACCCACGAAATAAAATTCGGCGTAATAAGCACTGTTTGATATACTTTAAGCGCCTTTCTGCTGAGCAGCTCATAAAATATTATTGCAAGAGCAATTTCTGCCGCCATCAGCGTGACAATGAACAGCGCATTTAATAGAAGTGTATTTTTTACGAGCCTTGCACAGTCATTCGATAATACAAAAAACTTGAAGTTGTCAAGTCCTACCCATTCACTGCCCCATATTCCCCGGCTGTATTTATAGTCCTTGAACGCTATCAGTAATCCGTACAGCGTGCAGTAACAGAATATGAAAGTGTGTAGCACTGGCAGAATACTCATCTGTATCCACTGCCATTCCCTTCCGCCGATTTTCCCTTTCTTCATTTTCTTTGCCGAATTCATTTCTATACCTCTTTCCTATAGTTTCTTTACTTAAATATTACACTTTTTATACATTCTTTTCAATGGTCAGATTTTGGAAGTTGATGGTTTTTTTTCTGAATATCTTTACAAAAACATAAAAATACTGTAGAATATTTTTATAATATATAGGAAGGTGCAGTACAATGTTTTCACTGATAATAGTTGATGATGAACAGTATATGGTTAATGTTCTGAAAAAAATGCTTAACTGGGGAGAATATGGATTTAAATTAACCGCTGTTTTTTCAAATCCCGCTGAAGCTATGGAATATATTGACAAAAATAAAGTTGATGTTGTAATGACCGATATCTCAATGCCCGTAACAAATGGAATTGAGATTGCAAAACACTGTTTTTACCATCACCCCGAGACAAACGTGATTTTTCTCAGCGCCTTTACGGATTTTGAATATGCGCGGAAAGGTATTCAGTATAAGATTTTTTCTTATCTGACAAAACCGATAAGCCAGTCAGCGCTTATTCAGACGTTCTCTGAGCTCTATACCAAACTCACTGCCGACAGATTTAAAACGCAATTTATAGGCGAATCGGCAAATTCTGTTATAAGGGAGTGTTTTATCCGAATATCTTCCGGCGAATTTGATTTAAACGCTATTTCAGATGAACTGACTAAGGTCGGCATAAATGTAAAACTTGATACTGCAATGTTTTCTATTGTTTCATTCAATATAAAAAATTCTTCCGAATACTTTGCCGAAACATGGAAACACGGACGTATGCGCTTTGTAAAAGCTTTGGAGCAAATTGTAAATGCGGAAATTTTCTGCGGTTACTCCGGACTGACATATTTTTATGACAACGGATTTGACGTATTTTTAATATCCAGACTGCATACAGATGAAAATAATTTTAAAAATTTTGTATCGGACTATGCAGAAAGCCTGCACAATACCCTTGCCGACTGTTTGCACATAGATGCAGTAACCGAAAATATAAGGATTTTTCATAACATTTCATCGCTGAAAACCTGCAGTCTTTTGCAAACTAACAAAAGACATCACAATCAATCGGACAGAGAACGGCTTTTTTCACAGGTAACGGAATATGTTGAAAAGCATTATAATGAAAACATCAGCTTAAATGATACCGCTGCAAGTATTGGTTTTAATTCTACGTATTTTTCCAGCCTTTTTAAGCAAAATTATGGTGTAACATTCGTTGAATATATAACAAATATCAGAATTAAAGCCGCAAAAGAATTACTTATAAATTCTGACACGAAAATTTCAGCTATTCCTGCGCTTATCGGTCTTTCCGATTTTTCGCACTTTTCAAAAATATTTAAGGCAGCAACCGGTTGCTCGCCGTCGGAATACAGAAAAAAATACGGAAAGTTGTGATTTAAATGGATACTATTAATAATTTTTCAAAACGGCTGCTTTCGGAGTACAAGTCAAAAAAGCTGCTTTTTACATACATTAAACATATTTTGACTATTATAACGCTGCCGTTACTTTTGCTTAATATTATTCTTGCGCTTTTGTTTGTTAATCTGCACAGAAACGAAACAATGTCCAATATTCGTTCAGCAACGGAACGTTATGCCTACACCATAGACAGTCTTTTTGCGCAAATTGATACATACTACAAAACCTGTATTTCAGATAATAATATTTCCGTACTTATCAACAACCCTACATCGGTGAACAGCGTTGTAGGGTCAACTACACCCGTTATGTCTGCTGTATCCAAGGCATATCTGCTCAGTCAATATACAAATTGTATTGATTCAATATATTTATATTGCAATCACTCTGATTATGTATATAATTTACTGGGCAGTAATTCTGATGCGATTAATAATGTTCTGCGTCAACATAATCTTGACACTGAACGTAAACTAACCGCGTATTCGTATCTGTTGTCAATTCCCGGCAGCGATAAACTGACTTTTTGCTATATACTTGGTAATCCCACCGGCAATTACGGCATTTTGACAATATGTATAGACCCGGAAACCGTAATAAACAAATTTGAACTTATTAACGAAAATTCGGTGGAACTAAGTCTTACGTCGGATATTACGGGTGATAATCTTTTGTATAAAAAACTGAGTGACAAAAAGGGACTTAGCTATGACGTCCACCTTCAATATGCATCATCAACATTACATTATTCAGAGCAGAGAAAATCAGCGTTTATTTTCTCGAAAACAAACAGCATAATATATGTTTTGTTTGTAATTCTTTCCATAGGACTGACAGTTTTACTTGCACTTATATTTTCAAGAAAACAATATAACTCTGTTATTTCAGTGATTTCAGCTATAGAAACACCTTACTTTTCTGTTTTCGGACAGGATAAAATATATAATATTATAAAGGAAACGGCGCCGCCTGCAAATACTGATGATAATTTTGAAAAAAATCTTCTGAACAAGATAACAAATTTAAAAAAAGCGCAGGTTATCGCTTTGCAAACACAAATTAACCCGCACTTTTTATTTAATACGCTTGCTATGATTTCTGGTTCAATAATAGCCAATAATGAAAAGGATACTGAGGCTGTATCTATGATTATGCTGCTGTCAGACATACTTCGGTACTCATTGAAAACCGATGAGTGTATCGTTCCTCTGTACGATGAAATCAATTCATTAAATTCGTATATATCTATACTGGAATTGCGACACCAGCATGCCTTTGAAATTACATGGGATATATCAGAAAATGCATATTCTTCACATACATTAAAGTCAATTATGCAACCCATTATTGAAAATTCCGTAAAGCATGGTATACAAAAACTTTTCGGCAAAAGAATGGGACAAATTACAATTAAAATATACACACAGGGCAACTGCATTTATTTCTCCGTTACCGATAACGGCGTTGGCATGTCCCGTTCACAATTGGACGCTTTAAAGGCAAATTTAAATTCCGATAATATTTTTCAAAGTAAAAATATCGGTCTGAATAATGTGGTATGCAGAATAAAACTTCTTTTCGGCGAAAACGCCGGCTACTACATTTCTTCCGACGAAAAACAAACAAATGTTACAATATACCACCCAATCATATAATTACATGCATAAAGACACCAACAAAGTCTAACCAATATATGAAACATCATAAAGAAATTTTCTGACCGATTCTTCATCATTTATTATAAGGCCGATTGTTTTAGTTCATCTATCCGATATAGGTGGCTGATGTTTCTTCTGCACAGTATAAATTAAATGACCCGGCATGCTTCGCATCATTGAGAGGCATGTCGGGTTCTGTTATTGTTATTATACTTATTTTTTCAAAATTATCAATATTCTAGGTGTGTGTTTTCGTAGTCTGAAGTATACAACAAACTGCAAAAAATCAATCCACTATACTTGGTTCTCGACACCGAATATCCCTCATATATTCCTCGAAATAGAATATCTCGGTTTTGTATTATCTCATATACGTGATATATCAAATTGCAAACTGTTCTCCTATTCCTCCAACTCCCCCTATCACAGAACGTCCCCTAACCTTATATCCTCTTTATCTTGGTTTTCCTCCGTTCCTGCCCGCGGTCTGTGCACGATAAGACCGCTGGCGGTTCCTGTGCTTACATGGTACGGTCAAATGCGGCTTTTGCATTTGCCGTCCCCCGTAAGCACATTAGTGCGACAAATTTTTAAATCACCCGATTTCGCGAACCCCGAAATCCGCATTGCTGCTTGCTTTTCGGGGTGTTCCTTACAGGGGAAAATGTGTTCATTTTTTACCCCCGCAGTCAGCAGTGATTTTACACCTTTGTCCCCCGTAAGGAAACGGTAGGTATGAACTATTTTTTACGTATTTTCATCAGCTCTGGACATGATGTCCAGAGCTGACAATTTACATTTTTAGCCTTTGCCGCATCAATTCAATCGCCATATGGTGATAACAATAATATTTTGTATAACTTGTGATTTTTACCTTTTCCTTCGTCTTTTCATAACGTTCATTTGTCTTGTAAATTTTATCACAAAAATATGTATAGTACAGAACCCAATAATATATCTCACCCTCTTCCTCATTTTCGCGTATATCCCGTACTGCTTTGTTTATCAGCCTTACCGCCTTTATCGTGAGCTTGCGTTCATTACCGGTATAGTCGATGTCGGCGATGCCTGTTTCTTCTGCAAATTCTTCCGGCGAACACAGAATTTCCGGTTCATATCCGATTTCTTTTTCAATCCTTTGCAGGTCTCTTGCCAGCTTCATATCGCGATAGTTATTCAGAAATAGCACTACCCATTTTTGTTCTTCTGTCAATTTTATACCCCCTCCGGCTTTACAAGCGTTTTCGTTATTTCCATACACTCCTTCGAGGTGTATCCCCACAGCATTGTGCTCAGTAGATTTATTGCCTGTCTGCGGTAGTTGAAGTACGTTTGCCACGATACATAATACTGCTTTTGTGCAATCTTGTCCACGATCTGGTCGACGCTTTCTAAAGGCTTTTCGCACAGGTATGTATAATACAGAACCCAGTACATCATTTCGCCTTTTTGGTGTTTCCTGCGGATAATATCGACCGCACGGTCAATCAACTGCAGCATCTTTCGGTTGCGTTCCATTGTTCGCACCTGTTCCTCAATTTTTGTGTTCATCAAATCCGCCCCGGCAGCGTATGACATATCCAAAAATTCCGTCATTTTGCAGCCTGTTTCAAATTCAAAATTAACCTCCGCCTGCATTGCTGATACCTCGATGCTCCACACAACATCGCGGTATTTTTTGAGCAGCAGCTCCGTGTTATGATACAAAAATTCGTTGTTTTTCTCGATTGTGCTTTTCTTTTCCATTAGTTTTCGTCCTTTCCGAAATAATTTTTGTTGAATTTTGATTGGTAATAGTGATCCATCGTGTCCGGGGCGTTATACAGCATCGTCAAAATATAGCTTTTGTAGTTGCGAATTTTCGTGCTGTTCTCGTCCAGACAGTCGATTACATACACGATGTGCATATAATCGAGTTTTAAGAGATTTCTTTTCACCACCTCTTTCGACACCTGCATACTGTTTACTGAAATCATATCGTCAAAGCTGCACAGTACGTCGACCATAATATTTACAAAGCTGTCGATTTTCTCGGCAGCATATTGCTGAATTAAGATGTCATACTCGATATTTTCGTGTATAATGTCCCGATATTCCTCCCTCTCGCGTTCCAAAGCGGCAAACGAAATTCGAGAGGAAGAAGATCTATCAGTTTTATTCAAATCCGTATTATTAATATCAGTATTATTAGAGTCGGATTTGCCGAAGTCAAGAGTTCGGTTTTTCCGAAGTGCAGACTTCGGAATTTCAGAAGTCAAGACTTCGGCACTTTCGCCTGACTTCGGTTTTTCAGAAGTCAAGACTTCGGCATTTGAACCGCCTAAATCCGCGTTTTCGATAGAGTTATCCACATCAGAAGTCAAGACTTCGGCTGAGTTATCAACACTTTGGATTGAATTTTGACTGTCAGTAAAATTTAAAACGTAAATCATAACTGGCTTACCCAAACCCTGCTTTTTGCGTTCTATCAAAATCCCGTCCAATTCTTTTAATAACTTCATGCCTTTGTCCTTGCCGATTGATAGATAGTCCGTGATTTCCTCAAGTGTGAAATATATGTAAACTCGGTTATCATCATCGACCCAGTTATTGCGAACCGACAAACTCATTCTGTCAAGCATTAAACCGTACAAAACTTTTGCCTCCACCGAAATCCCCGCATATCGGCTGTCAGTAAACAGCAATTTCGGTATGCGGTAAAATGCGAACTGTTCCGATTCACTTTTGTAAAAATAGTTGTTTTTCATTTCTTTTCCCTCCTTTTTGCACGAAAAAAGCAGACCGAAAAGATCTGCTTAATTTTTAGAGATATTGCATATTTGTTAATTATTCAGAAGTTTCATATTTCGATTATTCTCTAAAAAGTTTTTTCGATTTGGGCATTTTTAAATCTGCCCAAACGGTGCCCAAAATCCACCCAAAATTGTGCAATAAACTGCGGTAATCTGCGGTAATCTACGGTACTTCCGGAGGAACGGCAAAAACCCCTTGAAACCGCCGTTTCCGGTAGTATTCAAGGGGTTTGACATATCATTTTATCAATCCTTGATTATTTAATCATTGATGCAACTTCATCAGCAAAGTTTTCTTCCTTCTTTTCGAGACCTTCACCCTTTTCGAAACGAACAAAGTCTACCAGCTTAACGCCTTTCGAAGCAAGATACTTTTCAACCTTTTGGTCACTGTCCTTAACAAATTCCTGTTGCAGCAAGCAGTTTTGCTCATAGAATTTGTTAATCTTTCCGCAAACCATCTTTTCAAGAATATTTTCCGGTTTGCTTGCGTTCTTCGGGTCTTCCTTAA
This sequence comes from uncultured Clostridia bacterium, assembly GCA_934487205.1. Taxonomy (GTDB): domain Bacteria; phylum Bacillota; class Clostridia; order UBA1381; family UBA1381; genus UBA1738. Next base: position 67,933 of record CAKSRS010000003.1, on the reverse strand, counting down.
TCTGCGCAAGAATAATGTGCTTTTCATGCTCAACATCTTCCGCCGGAACTGTATCCTTTGAGAGATACAGCGGGTTAATTGCCGCAATCTGCATTGCTACATCTCTTGCAGCTTCATATGCATCGCCGTCCAAAGCGCCCTCAGTCTTAACAATAACGCCGATTCTGCCCTCGCCGTGTGAATATGAGCAAACATTGCCGTCAAAACGTGCAAAACGTCTGATTTTCATGTTTTCGCCGATTTTTGCAATCAAAGCTGTCAAAGCGTCTTCAACAGTTGTATCGCCCATTTTTTCTGCCTTCAATGCGTCAACATCGGCAGGATTCTTTTCCGCAACAACCTTTGCAACTTCCGTTACAAATGTCTGGAATTCATCATTCTTAGCAACAAAGTCTGTCTCCGAATTTACTTCAAGCAAAACAGCAACCGATTTGTCATTATTCATGTAAACTTTAACGATACCTTCCGATGCAATTCTGCCTGCCTTTTTAGCCGCTGTTGCAAGTCCCTTTTCTCTAAGGTATTCAACAGCCTTATCCATATCGCCGTCGGTTTCTGTAAGTGCCTTTTTGCAATCCATCATACCGCAGCTTGTAATTTCTCTCAACTTTTTAACATCCTGAGCCGAAAAATTCATACCAATATCATTCCTTTCTGACTGAATTTTGCCGTTTTTGCAAAATTCAACGATTATTCCTCTACTGTTTCCTCTGCAGCGGTTTCTTCTGCAACTTCCTCTGTCACTGCGACAGCGTCTTCACCCTGTCTGCCCTCAATAATAGCGTTTGTCATTGTTTCGGTAATGAGCTTAACGGCGCGGATAGCGTCATCGTTACCCGGAATTACATAATCAACATCATCAGGGTCACAGTTTGTATCAACAATAGCAACTACCGGAATACCCAGCTTTTTAGCCTCTGTAATGGCGATGTGTTCCTTTCTCGGGTCTACAACAAACAGTGCGCCCGGGAGCTTCTTCATATCCTTAATTCCGCCGAGGTACTTTTCAAGCTTGTCTCTCTGAGCCTTAAGCTTAATAACTTCCTTTTTCGGCAAAAGGTCAAATGTGCCTTCTTCTTCCATCTTGTTAATCTGAGCAAGACGGTCAATTCTCTTTTGAATTGTCTGGAAGTTTGTCATCATACCGCCGAGCCATCTTGCGTTAACATAGTACATGCCAACCTTTTCAGCGCCTTCTTTGATTGAATCCTGAGCCTGCTTTTTTGTGCCGACGAAAAGGATATCCTCACCGCTTGCAGCGATGTCTCTGATGAAGTAATAAGCTTCCTCAATCTTCTTTACGGTTTTCTGCAGATCGATAATGTAGATACCGTTTCTTTCCGTGAAGATGTATTCCGCCATTTTAGGGTTCCATCTTCTTGTCTGATGTCCGAAGTGAACACCTGCTTCCAACAGTTGCTTCATAGCAATTACGTTTGACATTTTAAAAATCCTCCTTGTTTTAATTCTTCCGCAAACGGCTTAAAACCCGCAAAAATTTAACAACAACAGGTATTACCGTAAGCGTGTTTAATGTCAATCGGTGTTTTCCGAAAATTTACATTTTCATTACAAACACACATATATTAATGATATCACAATTTTATTATTTTGTCAAGCAAAATCGAAAATTATCCATGTGCTTTTTCGGGAAATTTTGTGTAGAGCAGTTTTAATACAATCGGCGTAAGAATTGACGATGTTATTATAAGCAGAATTACCGATGTAAAATATACCGGGTCTAAAAGTCCCACGTCGAGCCCTTTTTGCGCCACAATGAGCGCAACCTCGCCGCGCGTCATCATGCCGACGCCGATTTTCAGCGCGTCGGGCGCGGGGAAACGGCAAACTCTTGCTATAAGTCCGCAGCCTATGATTTTCGTAATCAGCGCCACCGCGACAAATCCGATTGAAAACAGCAAAATCGACATATTAAAATTATCAATATTCGTCTTTAGTCCGATGCTCGCGAAAAACACGGGACCGAACAGCATATACGAATTTATATCCATTTTCCGCGCGATATACTCGCTGTCGCGGATATTGCACAAAATTATACCGGCAACATATGCGCCCGTGATATCGGCAATTCCGAAATAGCGTTCCGCAAGATATGACAGCGCAAGACAAAACGCCAATCCCAAAATCGGCACACGGCGCGTATGCAGATGGCGCGCGTCAAACCATTTGAAAAATTTATACGCCACAAATCCGATTACCGCGGCAAATATGAAGAACAACACTGTATTGCGCACAACGCCGACCGGATGTACATCAGGATTTTTAAATCCGATTACGAACGTCAGCACCACAATTCCGATAACATCATCTATAATAGCCGCGCTCATTATCGTTGTGCCGACTCTGCCCTTTAAATACCCAAGCTCGCGGAGCGCCTGCACCGTGATACTTACCGACGTCGCCGTCATAATGGTGCCCATGAACACTGCGCGGAAAAATTCCTCACTGCCCCACGGAGCGGCACCGTAAAATCCCATATACAACAGCGCACCGCCGACAAGCGGCACGGCAACGCCGCAGCACGCAACCGCAAACGCGACCGCGCCCGTTTTTACCAATTCGCGCAAATCCGTTTCGAGTCCTGCCGAAAACATCAGCAAAATAACGCCTATTTCCGCGAGCTCGCCGATAAAATCGGTGAGCTGAACCCACCCCAAAAGGCACGGCCCGATTATAAGTCCCGCGATTATTTCGCCGACAACCTGCGGCGCTTTGCACTTGCGTGCAAGCAGTCCGAAAAGCTTTGCCGCTACTATGATTATAGCTATTTCCCTTAATACACTGTATTTTTCCATTTTTACACCCGTTTTCTTTTTATTCTCAACCCATTTATTATACATCTTTTGCGCTTTTATGTCAATGTATTTGCCTTTTTCTGTCATAAAATCTGTATATAAGCATATTTTGTGCACAAAAAAAGAATGCACTTTTGTACATTCTTTTTTTGATTAGTTCTTTTTCTTAAAATCAGCCCAATTAATGCTTTGCAAAACCTGACCGGAACCAAGACTAATCTCTTGCCCAGCAACTGTAATGCTCCTCTTACCATTAGTATTGGTTACATCACTTGTTGTCAATATTGACTCTGTCTCGAACTGTTCCATCACAAGGGACGGTCTCTCATATACTTTCTTCATTATACCGCCACCTCCTTATTCTGCCGTGTTGCTTTCACTTGTTGTATTTGTCATAGTTACAGTACCATTGATTCCAGCTGTAACTACATTTTCCGGCACACCATAAAGTGTCTGAACAAAATAGACTGAATATGCGCCACCAACTTCATTTGAATCTTTCAATATCTTAGCCTTCACATCTTCGTCTATTATTTTCATTTGATCCTCAGTCAAATCATATGGTCTTGTGGTATTGTCTGCCGTTATACTAAAACCAAAACTCTTTACACCGGCATCTGCAAATGAAATATCAGTACTTCCCATTTCAGCTACACCGACAAAACCTATAGAGTACCTGCCATCATCGTTTTTCTGCTCTATAAAATAGTTTTTCCCCTCTGCTTTAACATCGTTAACCCTTGGCGTACCAACTTTATAGTACAAGCTATATACATCATCACTGCCACTTTTAACTGAAACCTTGTAGATTCCCTGTTCAATATCACGAACTACATATTTAATAGTATCTTCGCTATTACTAATTGTTCTTTGGTCTATGTATTGTACTGTCTCATTTTTAATATCTCCACTGACTTTATAACTGATAACAGTCAGTTGTGTACCAGCAGAAAGATTTGTTACTTTAAAGTTCAATGTGTCGCCTGCTCTGAAACATGGCATTAATGTTTTCTTCTCGACTGAGTCTTGCAATGTCATACTGCTGTTTCTACTGTTTGTCACATTTCCGTCAGAAGTAGCAGCAAAAGCACTGCCGGCACAGCAAATTGCCATTACAGTACACAGGACTAATGCTAATTTTTTCATATAATCCTTCCTTTTCCTATACTTTTTCAATTTTATCCTTTTATGTTACTATTCTACCATACAAAACAAAAAAATGCAAGAAAAAAGACGTAAAAGATTAACTAAAATTTTCTTATTTTTTTGTAGACAATGCACAAACTACCTATTTATGCATTGTCTCTCCAGCCAATCCAAAACCTCCGCCGACGACGGGTGAACCGCATTTCCGCGCTGTTTATTCACATTTATAACGCTCCGCATACACTCTGCCGCGGCTTTATTTATATCGGAAAACGCAAGTGCGCGGATATGCTCCAAATCGGCAAAATCCCTGTTAGGTTCCGCCAAATCCGCCACAAAAATAATTTTTTCCAAAAGAGTCATGCCGACTCTGCCGAGAGTATGCCAGCGGATTGCGTCCGTTATTTCATCATCGCAGACGCCAAACTCGCATTTTGCCGTTTCCGCACCCAGTTTTGCGTGGACAATCGCCGGATTGCCGCGCTCGAAATCATCAAGCTCGACCTCCAAATCCGCGCACCGCTCAAACATATCGGGCATATTTTTCGCATTATCGTGCAAAAGTCCCGCAATGCGCGCCTTTTCCGTATCCGCGCCGAAAATTTCCGCCATTTTAACAGCCGTATCGCGCACGCCCAAGCTATGCACAAACCGCTCCGGTTTAAGCATGGTTTTAAGTTTCTCCTCAAAATCGGGCACGTCCTTATACAGATTGTTCCGCGCGATAAACCCGCCCGCACATTCCGGCACAAGCGCCGAAATATCTTCGCCGCGGCGGACTTTTTCGCGGATTTCCGTTGCGGAAACGTCAATCCTTCCGCCGTGTATCTGCCTTGCAAATTCCGATTCGATTTCGCCGCCCGCGCGGTCATAAACCAAAATAGTACACAATTTCAAAATTTCCTGCGACTTATGCCACGTTCCGAAATCGCGCAGAGAATCGCCGCCTATAATGAAGTAAATTTCATCATCGGGCAGGATTTTTTTGAAATGCTGCAAGGTCGTCAGCGTATATGAATACTCGCTGCGGTTTACCTCCCAATCGCACGGCTCAAACCGCGGATTGTACGCCACAGCACGCTTTACCATTATATGGCGGATTTTTGCGTCGGTTATCTTCTTCCCGCGCTTATGCGGCGGATTTCCGCTCGTCAGAAATATCACCTTATCAAGATTATACTCGGCAAGCGCCGCCTCCGCCATTTTCAGATGTCCGTTATGAATGGGGTCGAATGTTCCGCCCAAAATTCCGATTTTTCTCATTTTTTCGGCAGCTCTATCTTTCTGTGCTGTTCCTTATTCGCACGCTTATATATTACAAATTTTGAACCGATTGCCTGAACGGGGTCCGCCTTCAGCCTTGCGGCAACCTCGTTCGCGGTTTCCTTTGTATCAAGCATCGCGGTTTCGAGAATACGCACTTTTATCAGCTCGCGCAGCTCCAGTGCGCCCGCAAGCTGATTTATCATTTCGTCGCTTATTCCGCCCTTGCCGATTTGAAAAATCGGGTCAAGCCCGTTAGCCATTCCGCGCAGATACGCGCGTTGTTTGCTCGTCAACATATTTTATAAATCCTTCCTACGACCTTGCCTTCGCCTTCGCACGCAAGTCCGTTTTGAGTATTCTCTTTCTCATACGCAGATTGTGCGGCGTTACTTCCAAAAGCTCGTCATCCGCTATGAAGTCAAGGCACTGTTCAAGCGACATCTCCTTCGGCGGTACAAGCTTTAACGCGTCATCCGAACCCGACGCACGCGTATTCGTCGCATGTTTCTTTTTGCAGACATTTACCACGATATCTTCAAGGCGCGCATTTTCGCCGACTATCATTCCCTCATACACGTCAACGCCCGGGCCGATAAACAGTGTTCCGCGCTCCTGTGCGTTAAAGAGTCCGTAGGTTATGCTCGTCCCGTTTTCCCATGCAATCAGCGTTCCGCGGTTTCTCGGCTGAATATCACCCTTATACGGCTCGTAACTTTCCAAAATACTGTTGATAATTCCCGTACCCTTGGTAGCCGTAAGCATTTCACTCCGATAGCCGATAAGTCCGCGCGACGGGATTAAAAATTCCAGACGCGTATAATTCTGTGCCGTCGGCTCCATATTCACCATCTCGCCGCGGCGCGCAATGACGCTGTCCATGATTACGCCCGTAAATTCGTCCGGCACGTCCACCGTCAGCCGCTCAATCGGCTCGCATTTTACGCCGTCTATTTCCTTATATATAACAACCGGATTCGATACCTGGAATTCATATCCCTCGCGGCGCATATTTTCAATCAGCACCGACAGGTGCAGTTCGCCTCTGCCCGAAACGACAAACGCCTCGGTAGAATCGGTTTCGGAAACGCGCAGACTGATATTTGAATCCAGCTCACGGAACAGTCTGTCGCGAAGGTGGCGCGAAGTTACGAATTTTCCGTCCTTACCCGCAAACGGCGAATCGTTGACGCTGAACGTCATCGAGAGCACCGGCTCGTCAATTTTTACAAACGGCAGCGGGTCGGGATTGTTTACGTCGCAAAGCGTATCGCCGATATTGATGTCGGTAATTCCCGAAATCGCAACCATATCGCCCGCGCCCAGCTCGTCCACCGTGTCCTTCGCAAGTCCGTCAAACGTGTACAGTTTTACCGCTCTGCCGTGCAGCTGCTTTCCGTCCGACTTGCACAAAATCAGCGGCATACCCGTTTTGATTTTTCCGCGCTGAATTTTGCCCACGGCAATTCTGCCGGTATAATCATCATAGTCGATATTCGACACAAGCATCTGGAACGGGCCGTCATCATCACACTCCGGGCACGGAATTTCATTCACTATAAGTTCAAACAGTTCCTTCAGGTCTTTCCCTTGAAGTTCCGGACTGTACTGCGCCGTTGCCCAGCCGTCTCTGCCCGACGCGAAAATTACCGGAGTATCTATCTGCTCCTCCGTCGCGCCCAGGTCGATGAACAAATCCAAAACTTCGTCCACAACTTCGTACGGACGCGCATTCGGTCTGTCCACCTTATTTACAACGATTATCGGTTTCAAATTAAGCGCAAGCGCCTTCGACAGGACAAACCTTGTCTGCGGCATGCAGCCTTCAAACGCGTCAACAAGCAGCAGAACGCCGTCCGCCATTTCAAGTCCGCGCTCCACCTCGCCGCCAAAATCGGCATGACCCGGTGTATCGATAATGTTGATTTTTACATCTTTATACTGCAAAGATGTGTTTTTTGCAAGAATTGTAATTCCGCGCTCGCGCTCCAGGTCATTGGAGTCCATGACTCTTTCCGCTACCTGCTCATTCTCGCGGAAAATTCCGCTCTGTTTCAGCATCGCGTCAACCAGCGTTGTCTTGCCGTGGTCAACGTGCGCGATAATTGCAATATTTCTTATGTTTTCACGATTTGTCATTAAAAATCCCCCAAAAGTAGTCATTATATTTTATTTTATCATATTTTTGCGTTTTATACAAGAGTAAATATGACAAAAATCGTACTTTTTCGCACGGCTTTTCTTGTTGCATTGTTTCATTAATTTAAAAAAGGAGTCGGAATAATCCGAATCCTTTCCTTATTACATATCCACTTTCGGAAGTTTTGCAAAACTCTTTTCCAACTCCTCGTCGGTCGGAATACAATCGGACATTTCGCCGTCGTTGAATTTTTGATACGCAACCATATCGAAATATCCCGTTCCCGTGAGTCCGAAAACAATTGTCTTTTCCTCGCCTGTCTCCTTGCATTTGAGCGCCTCGTCAATGGCAACGCGGATTGCGTGACTGCTTTCCGGCGCCGGCAGTATACCCTCAACTCTCGCAAACTGTTCCGCTGCTTTGAAAACGCTCGTCTGTTCTACTGAAACGGCCTCCATATATCCGTCATGATACAGCTGCGACAAAATCCCGCTCATACCGTGATAGCGCAGTCCGCCCGCATGGTTCGCTGACGGAATAAAGCCGCTGCCCAGCGTGTACATCTTCTGCAGCGGGCAAACCTTACCCGTATCGCAGAAATCATACGCAAATTTTCCGCGCGTAAGGCTCGGGCAGGACGCCGGCTCCACCGCGATTATCCGATAATCCGCCTCGCCGCGCAGCTTTTCGCCCATGAACGGCGATATCAGTCCGCCCAGGTTACTTCCGCCGCCCGCACAGCCGATTATAATATCCGGCTTTATGTCATACTTTTTCAGCGCCGCAGCCGTCTCCAGTCCGATTACCGACTGATGCAGCAGAACCTGCGCCAACACCGAACCCAAAACATATCTGTAGCCTTCGTTTGTAACAGCAGCCTCAACCGCCTCCGATATCGCACAGCCGAGACTTCCCGTTGTCCCCGGAAATTCCGCAAGAATTTTTCTGCCTACCTCGGTTGTGTCGGAAGGCGACGGCGTAACCGACGCGCCGTATGTGCGCATAACTTCGCGGCGGAACGGTTTCTGCTCATACGAAACTTTTACCATATACACCTTACAGTCAAGCCCGAAAAATGAGCACGCCATCGACAGCGCCGTTCCCCATTGTCCTGCGCCCGTTTCGGTCGTTACGCCATTAAGTCCCTGTTTTTTCGCGTAATATGCCTGCGCTATTGCGGAATTAAGTTTATGACTTCCCGACGTGTTGTTTCCTTCAAATTTATAATAAATTTTCGCCGGCGTATCAAGCGCTTTTTCCAGATAATACGCACGCGTCAGCGGCGACGGGCGGTACATTTTGTAAAAATCGCGGATTTCTTCCGGGATATCTATATACGCCGTGTCGTTATCCAGTTCCTGTTTTACAAGCTCGCCGCAGAATATCGCCGATAATTCTTCCGCCGTGACCGGTTTCAGCGTTGCCGGATTCAGTATCGGCGCGGGTTTCGTTTTCATGTCCGCGCGCACATTGTACCATTGTTTCGGCAGCTCCGATTCTTCAAGATAAATTTTGTATGGTATTTTCATTTTTATCCTTCCTTTCATTATAAATTTGTATAAAAAAATACCACGAACAGAAGACAGTTCAGCGGTATGACAAAATACACCATTATTAAAATATCTCTCTACTCTCGTCTTATCTAATCTAAACTAATCTCTATTCTATATACATTTTACACCTTATTATGCCATTTGTCAATAACTTTTTTTATTTTCTTAAAATTTGTCCAAAATTTATGCGGATTTTGTTCTAATTTTACGGTTGAATTGCATAAACATATAGTGATATAATATACAGTAGATAAATAAAGATTTCATATGCTATTACCTTTTTTATGATTCGCTGCTGTGTATGATAGTAACGAAATCGGAAAAGAGGGAAAGTTATGCCTTTTATTTTCAGAAGATTATTTGAGCTTTTCGGCGTGGGGATAGTCCTGTCGGTAATTATTACCGTCCTCGGCGGTATGCAGATTATCGCAAGCACACACTATGCCGGGATAATTCTTGCGGGTGCACAGATTTTGTTTAATCTCGTTTTTCAGTTTTTCGCACTGCGCGCATATCACCGCCGTTTCCGACGTTGGCGCGGCATTTACTTCCGCACAAATCTGTTCGCCACGGCAATGTTTATGATGGCCGCCATGTTTTTTTCGCTGACCGAAATCGAGCCGCTCTTTACATATATGTTTATGCCGTTTAAATTTTTTTATTACTGTTTTCATATAGAAAAGTTTATATCGGCGCTCCTTGTGGGACTTTTATATATTCTTGAAGTCCCGCTCGTTTCCGCCGTTATTTCAGCCAAAAAGAAAAAATTGCAAAAAAACTATTGACATTTGCGTAAATTTGTGAGATAATATCAAAAGACAATATTTATAACTAATGGTAGAGGCGCGGTCTTTATCAGTAAGCCGGTTCATACGAAGGCAATCGGAATCGGCTGAAAGGAAACACCGCCGAAATGTATGGCTTATGCCTTAAGCCGCATGTTGGGCTGCAGGAGAATATTTTGCAGACTGTCACTTTTGTGAAGCGCTCCGTAGTTTTGGTAATTCGGCTTTTTTAACCGCGTACGTTCAGACTATGGACACACGCGGTTTTTATATTGTCTGCGGACACATTACGTCCGACAAAATATTTTTTAAAAGGTGGTAAAATATCATGAAGAAAATCACATCAATTTTACTTGCAGCCGTAACGGCACTGAGCCTTGCAAGCTGCGGCACAAAGCAGAAAACAGCTCAGGACGACAGCGTTTTAAAGGTTGGTATGGAATGTAACTACGCTCCGTACAACTGGTCGCAGTCCGACAATTCAAACGGTGCTGTTGCCATTGCAAACGTTGACAACATGTACACAAACGGCTACGATGTTCAGGTTGCACAGAAAATCGCCGATTCTCTCGGCAAAAAGCTTGAAATCTATTCATATGAATGGGACAGCCTTATCCCGGGTGTTCAGTCGGGCAAGCTCGACATGATTATCGCCGGAATGAGTCCGACGGCTGAAAGAAAAGAAAAAATAGACTTTTCGAACAACTACTATACATCAAACCTCGTTATCGTAACAAAGAAGGGTAACCTTACGGACGTTAAGTCCATTGCCGACCTCGCGGACAAGAAGATTGCCGCACAGTCGGGAACTTTCCACCTGCAAGCGCTTACCGAGCAGACGAAGGCTCGGGCAAATGAAATGGCAGACTTTTCAACAATGTTTATCGCGCTCGGCGCCGGCACAATAGACGGCTATGTTGCAGAAGAGCCGACCGCTATGGCTGTAACTCTCGACCCGGCTTACGATTATGTTGCACTTGAAAACAACAACACCGGTTTCACGGTTGAAAATGACGATGTTAGCATCGCTGTCGGCGTTAAGAAGGGTTCGGAACTCAAGGACGCAATCAACGGCGCGCTTGAAGGTTTCGACGCAGACGCTCAGAAGGAACTTATGTCGGAAATGGTTAAAATAGCTCCGTCCGACGAATAATTTAAGGATAGAATATTATGGGTAATTTTTTTAACGAAGTTATAAGCATTCTTATTAAATATCGCAGCTATTTTCTGCAGGGTATAGGCTATACAATGCTTATCGCGCTTGTCGGTACAACGGTGGGACTTGTTATCGGTCTCATTACCGGAATTGTGCGCACAATTCCGACATCGAAAAATCCCGCTGTGCGCGTTCTGCTGAAAATCGTGAACATAATAATCAGCATTTACGTGGAAATTTTCCGCGGCACACCTATGATGGTTCAGTCAATGGTAATCTTTTGGGGATACGCATTCATGAACGACGGTCTGACTCTTCCGCTTATTCCCGCCGGTATCTTTATCGTTTCGATAAACACCGGTGCATACATGGCGGAAATTGTCCGTGGCGGTATAATCTCAATCGACAAGGGACAGTTTGAGGGTGCGTATTCCATCGGCATGAATCACTGGCAGACTATGATTAGCGTCATCGTTCCGCAGACTATGCGCAACATTTTGCCGGCAATCAGCAACGAATTTGTCATCAACATAAAGGATACATCGGTGCTGAACGTTATCGGCGTTACCGAACTGTACTTCTTCACCGCGAAGATTTCCAAAATGACATGGTCAATTTTTGAAACCTATGTTGTGGCATGTATAATATACTTTATACTCACCTTCACAATTACAAGACTTTTGAAGTATGCCGAACATAAGATTGACGGCCCGTCATCATATGTAATTCATCATTCGTCGACGATGCCCGACGAAAGCTTTACGGCAAAGGAGGGTAACTAAATGAGTGAGAACACCATTATTTCGATTAACGGACTAAAAAAATCATTCGGTGAAAACGAAGTCTTAAAGAACATCAATTTTTCGGTGAACAAGGGCGACGTAACATGTATAATCGGTTCGTCCGGCTCGGGAAAATCAACAATGCTGCGCTGCATAAATCTTCTTGAAGAACCGACCGACGGCGAAATCGTATACCGGGGACAAAATATTCTTGAAACGAAAAATATCCCCGCTTACCGCGCAAAGGTTGAGATGGTTTTCCAGAGTTTTAACCTTTTCGACAATATGACGGTTCTTAAAAACTGCATGATAGGTCAGCAAAAGGTTCTTAAATCCGACAAGGAAACAGCAAAAAAAGAGGCTATGTATTATCTTGAAAAAGTCGGCATGGCGCCCTTTATCAACGCAAAGCCGAAACAGCTTTCCGGCGGACAAAAGCAGCGCGTTGCAATCGCGCGTGCACTTGCGATGAAACCCGACGTAATCCTGTTTGACGAACCCACCTCCGCCCTTGACCCGGAAATGGTCGGCGAGGTTTTGGAAGTTATCAGAAACATCGCCAAAGAAGGCCTTACAATGATTATCGTAACACATGAAATGGCTTTCGCGCGCGACGTTTCCAATCACGTTGTATTCATGCATGACGGCGTAATCTGCGAGGAAGGTTCCCCCGAGGAAATCTTTACAAATCCGCAGCAACCGGAAACAAAGGCATTTTTGTCACGGTTTATGAATAATTAAAAAAAGGGTTACATCCCCGCAAAAAGGCTGCGGCAAAATGAAATCATTTTGCCGCAGCCTTAATTATTACAAATTATTATTAACACCGCGCAAGAGCCGTGCGGCGTAATCTGCGTTGATAATTTCCCAGTCGAAACTTTTGTATTTTACGCCGCTTTGGCGCAGCTGTTCCTTCACCGTCTCATATGACTGCATCGGTATGCGCGATGTGTACAGCTTTCCGTCACGCTTATCCTGTACCAAAAATTCCAGTTCATCGCCGTCCCTTTTACCGAACATACACACGCGGTGTTCCATATTTTCGCTGTCCTGCATAAGCACCAAAAGTTTTAACAGCTCGGTGACTTTATCATGCAGACCGTTATCAAAAATCAATATTTTTTCCATAAATTCATTATATGCCGTAACAAACCGCAGATTATAATCTTCCAGTCCCGCAAGCTCGCCCGACTCCTTCGACGCGGTTTTTATTGCGTCAAACTGCACCGCTTTTGCGGCGTCATCACTGCACGGCGCAAAGGTTATCATAAGCTTTTTGCCCGGGTCGGTATACAAAAGCGGATTCGGCATAAGCGCCGCCTGTCCGCACGACGGGCACCCGAACATATTGAGTTTACCCTTTAGAATATCCTCCTTCAAATCCGGACTGTCCTGCGCCGTGACCGACTGCCACACCGTTACATCGGACATCTGTCCGCATTTCGGACATTTTACCTGTTGTTTGATATTTATACTCATGTTAATCTCCATTCCGCCGCAGTGCGGCACAAATCACATTGCCCTCCTTGAGGGGCGACGGCACTCCGCGTCCTGAAAGAAGGTATGATGCGCAATATTTTTTACAATAATCTTCCGATTATACTGTCATAATTATAATTCATGGGCTCCGCTCCGGGAAACATCGTTATCATACGCACCGCGTATACCGCCAAAAACAGTATTATCACAAACACAACAACCCGCTTTTTTTGAAACGGCTTGAAAAGCAGCACCGCCGGCAGCAAAAATAAAGGGTGCATCGCGAACGCCTCCCGAAAATGTCCGCCCAAAAACAGACGGTATGCGCGCGTTACGCCGCACGTCGGACAAGGTATGCCGAAAATGCGGTAAATCGGACAGGAAAACACACCCGCCAGCAGTATCAATCCAAAAATTACAATTACAATTTTCTTTTTCATATATCCATTATACATGATTTACGTACAAATTTCAAGAAAAAAATAATGATTGTTCATTATCGGCGAAAGGTCGGTTTTTCAATAAAATCTTCTGTTTCCGCTTTTTTTGCAAAAAAAACAAGCATATCGCTTATTAAAAGCAACATGCCTGCTTTTTGTTTTTTTGCTTATTTTCTTAAACAAAGATTAAAATTCGGGATATCTTCTGATAATAACTATCGGTATATAACCCATACCGTTGAAATTCATAACAGATGAATAACCGCCGTAAAGACCCGGAAATATTAAAATATCCCCTTCTTCTGCCTTAAAATCATCATTTAACATTGAAAATAAGCTGACTACGTGAATCATTGTTATTTAATCTTGTTCTCGTAATCTTCAATCATCTTTTTAACCATTTGTCCGCCGATTGAACCTGCCTGTCTTGCAGTAAGGTCACCGTTATAACCTTGCTTAAGGTTTACGCCTACTTCATTGGCAGCTTCCATCTTGAAGTTTTCCATTGCCTGCTTTGCTTCGGGTACTGAAATCTTTGATTTGCTCATTTTTTCTTCCTCCATACATTCTATATCTTTTTATTTAAAGCAGCCTTTTTCTTTCGGCTACAATCATATTTTGTGACATAAACCGCAAAATATAACTATAAGATTTTTCCAATAAATTTTTTAATTATTTTTTAATTATTGCGAAAAACTCTTGACATCGACCGATAATTATATTATAATATTTGTGTTATGCTGTTGTAGCTCAGTAGGCAGAGTACATCCTTGGTAAGGATGAGGTCGGCGGTTCAAGCCCGCTCAACAGCTCCATAACGGAACAAGCTGTGCTTGTTCCGTTTTTTTATTTTCATTTTATTGACACGTGCGTGCACACATGTTACAATATATACAAAAGCAATAGGTTTAATAAAAAAAGAAATGTGTGATATTAATATGAAGAAAAATTTAATAAATAATCTTGAGGAAACAAAAAATTTATCCGACGCAGAGCTTCTCGAAATTCTCGGAACAGATGAATATGACGCGGAACTTTTTCGCACGGCGGACGAAATCCGCCGCAAGAATTACGGTGACAAAGTTTATATCCGCGGACTTATCGAATTTACGAATTATTGCAAAAATGATTGCTACTACTGTGGTATACGCCGCGGAAACGCAAACGCTCAGCGTTACCGTCTGAGCAAGGAGGAAATTCTCGATTGCTGCCGCGAAGGTTATGCGCTCGGTTTCCGCACCTTTGTTCTGCAAGGCGGCGAGGACGCATATTTTACCGATGAGCGCATCAGCGAAATCGTTTCGGCAATCCGCACCGCATATCCCGATTGCGCAATAACGCTGTCGGTCGGCGAAAAAAGCCGCGAAAGCTACCAAGCTTTCTTTGACGCCGGCGCAAACCGCTATCTTCTCCGCCACGAGACCGCCGACCGTGCGCATTACGGAAAGCTGCACCCCGCCGAAATGAGTCTTGACAACCGAAAAAGATGCCTGTTTGACCTGAAGGAAATCGGATACCAGGTCGGCTCCGGTTTTATGGTCGGAAGTCCGTTTCAGCAAGCGGAAAACATCGTGTCCGACCTGCGTTTTCTGCAGGAGTTACAGCCCGACATGATTGGGATAGGTCCGTACATTACGCACAAGGAAACACCGTTTAAAGACTGCAAAAGCGGTACGCTCGGCACGACGTTGCGGCTTATTTCCATACTTCGCCTAATGTTCCCGTACGCACTGATTCCGTCAACAACCGCGCTCGGCACAATTGACCCAAGCGGTCGCGAACTTGGCTTGAAGGCGGGCGCAAACGTCGTAATGCCGAATCTGTCGCCCGTGCGTGTGCGCAAGCTTTACGACCTTTATGAAAACAAAATATGTACCGGCGAAGAAGCGGCACAATGCCGCGGCTGTCTGCAGCGCCGCGTCGAAAGCGCCGGCTATGAAATAGTTACCGATATCGGAAATGTTAAAAATCATGAATAACATTTTGTTATAGTCATATCCTATAACAAACCATAGCTATTATGTATTGGACAAATGGCGAAACAGGTGCTATAATAGACTCATAAAATAAATGAGACACAAAACATAATAGCTTGGGAGGTATTCGGAATGACAATCTTATTATGGAAAAACCGATGTACCGGGCGAATGTGACAAATGCATTTAACCGACATTGATAAAAACAAAAACGATTGAAATTTCAGGAGGATATTATTATGAAAAAAATTATAACAGCAGTATTAACGGCAGCACTTTCACTATCACTGTTCACGGCATGCGGCAGCAGCACGGGCGGCGCAACCATCGCGGTTCCGAACGATACGACAAACGAGGCAAGAGCACTTCTGCTTCTTGAAAAGAACGGATATATCAAACTTAAATCGGGCGCAGGCATTACGGCTACGATAAAGGATATCGAAGAAAATCCGTACAACATCAACTTCAAGGAAGTTGAAGCGGCACAGATTCCTAACGTTCTGAAAGACGTTGACTATGCCGTAATCAATTCTAACTACGCAATCCAGGCAGATTTGAACCCCGTTTCCGACTCACTTTTGGTTGAGGATTCATCATCTGCATACGGCAACATTCTTGCAGTAAAGGAAGGCAACGAGGACAAAGACATTATCAAGGCACTTAAAGCGGCTCTTGAAAGCACGGAAGTTAAGGACTTTATCACAAAAGAATACAGCGGCGCGGTAGTAAGCACGGTTGATAACCCGGGCGACGGCTATGACAGCTCGGTTGACTACACGGCACTTGCGGGTCAGACGGTAACCGTTGCGGCATCACCCACACCTCACGCTGAAATCTTGAAAATTGCAAAAGAAATTCTTGCTAAAAAGAATATTACTCTCGACATCAAGGAATTTACCGACTATGTTCAGCCGAACAACGTTGTTGACAGCGGTGAAATCGATGCAAACTACTTCCAACACAAGCCGTATCTTGACGACTTCAACGAACAGAACGGTACGCACATCGTATCAATCGGCGCAATCCACGTTGAGCCTATCGGCTTGTACGGCGGCAAGCAGACGTCAATAGACGCACTTAAATCAGCTAAATAATTTCGCGTCTTCGATAATTCTTATACAAAAACCGTGCAGTATTACTGT
The DNA here is from genome assembly GCA_934487205.1 of uncultured Clostridia bacterium. Classification (GTDB taxonomy): domain Bacteria; phylum Bacillota; class Clostridia; order UBA1381; family UBA1381; genus UBA1738. Next base: position 51,255 of record CAKSRS010000003.1, on the reverse strand, counting down.
ACGGTTTTTGCTTTGGGAAAACACCCATGGCGACGCTCGGTAAAGAATTTTTAAATTTCTGTAAATATATCGCAAAAAAGACTTTTTTTTTCAAACATTTTGTGATACAATGTGTAGTAGCACTTATTTGGAGGAAGAATAACTATGAATTTATGTTCACGTTGTCATAAAAATCCCGCCGTGGTTTATATCACAAAAATGGAGGGCGATAAGACGACTAACGAGGGACTGTGCCTTGCTTGTGCAAAAGAGCTCGGCATTGCGCCCATTAATGATATGATGCAGCGAATGGGCATTACCGATGATGATATAGAAAACATCAATTCCGAAATGTCCGACTTTATGGATAATTTGGGCGACAATCCCGAAGGACTTGAAGGGCTTATGTCCGGCTTTTTCCCCGACGAGGGCGAAGAAGGCGGCGCGCCGTCCGCCCCGCTCGATTTTCTGTCCGGATTTATGCCCGGCAAGAAGGACGAGGCGCATCAGGACACCGACAAAAAGGATTCGTCCAAGAAAAAACGCAGCAAAAAGAAAAGCATGCTCGATACCTACGGTACAAATCTGACCGAAAAAGCAAAGCTCGGGAAGGTCGACCGCGTTATAAGCCGCAATACTGAAATAGACCGTGTTGTGCAGATTTTAAACCGCCGTTCCAAAAATAACCCGGTTATCCTGGGTGAGCCGGGTGTCGGCAAAACCGCCATCGCGGAAGGTTTGGCGTGCCGCATCGCGGAGGAAAATATCCCGCCGAAACTTTTCGGATACCAGCTGTATCTGATTGATTTTACGGCGCTTGTTGCCGGAACGCAGTTCCGCGGGCAATTCGAGGCGCGGCTTAAAAATCTTTTGACCGAGGCAGAAGAAGCGGGCAACGTAATTCTTGTAATCGACGAAATTCACAACATCGTTGCCGCCGGCGATGCGGACGGAGCAATGAGCGCAGCGAATATCTTAAAGCCGGCGCTGGCACGCGGTGAAATTCAGATTATCGGCGCAACCACGCTGAGCGAATACCGCAAACACATCGAAAAGGACACCGCATTGGAACGGCGTTTCCAGCCCGTCCTTGTTGATGAGCCAAGCGTTTCCGAATCGGTTGAAATATTAAAGGGTATTAAGGATTATTACGAGAATTATCACAAAGTCCGGATTTCCGACGACGTTATCGACGCGGCATGCCGCATGAGCGAACGCTACATCACCGACCGTTTTCTGCCCGACAAGGCAATTGACGTGATTGATGAAGCGGGGTCGGCGGTAAATCTCCGAAATATTGCGCTGTATGACGCAAAAAAAATCCAAAACCGTCTTGACGAAATCAACGTACAGTCGCAAGAGGCGGCGGACGCACAGGATTTCGAAAAAACAGCGCTTTTGCGCCAGGAAGAAATAGAATTAAAAGACGAGCTTACAAAAAAACAGGAACTTGCAAAACACTCGGAAGTGACACTCGATGATGTCGCCGCTGTAATTGAAAGTTGGACGAAAATCCCGGTGCATAAGCTTACCGAGGACGAGGCGACACGCCTGTTAAATCTTGAAACGCGTATTCATGAGCGGGTTGTCGGTCAGGAGGACGCCGTTTCGGCAGTGGCGCGCGCAATCCGCCGCGGCAGAGCCGATATATCGGTAAAGCGCCGCCCGGTATCATTCATTTTTGCGGGTCCGACCGGCGTCGGCAAAACGGAACTTGTAAAAACAATTGCAGAAGTTATGTTCGACAACGAGGACGCACTTATCCGCTTTGATATGTCGGAATATATGGAGAAGCACTCGGTTTCAAAACTTATCGGTTCGCCCCCGGGATATGTCGGCTATGACGAGGCGGGGCAGCTTACCGAAAAGGTTCGCAGAAAGCCCTACTCCGTAATTTTGCTCGACGAAATCGAGAAGGCGCACCCCGAGGTATTTAACCTGTTCCTTCAAATTTTGGACGACGGGCGTGTTGCGGACAGCCACGGAAAAATCGTGAATTTTGAAAACACCATTATTATCATGACAACCAATGCCGGCTCGGAATTCAGTTCATCGTCTATGGGCTTTAATTCCAGCGGCGAACTCACCATGAAAAATAACGTTGAAAAGAGCTTAAAAGAGCATTTCCGTCCGGAATTTTTAAACAGAATTGATGAGACGGTAACCTTTAAACCGCTCACAAAGGACGAACTCCGTAAAATTGTTGATTTGCTGCTTGCCGATATCACGAACAGAATGGCGCAAAAGGGCGCGTCCATAACCGTTACCGACAGCGCAAAAGGACTGATTTTGGAGAACGGCTACGACGCAAAATTCGGTGCACGGCCGCTTAAACGTTCAATTCAGCGTCTTGTGGAAGATAAGCTCGCTGATTTTTCACTGCGCACGCCTATCAAACCGGGCATGAGCATTATTGCCGACCGGAAAAATGATGAAATCGAACTGACGGTAATTTCCGCGGCATAAAATAAACATCTTCAAAGCGGCGGCATTATTTTGCAGCCGCTTTTATTCATTAAACAGTGAGGTAAAAAATGATTTACATATTTGATTTTGACGGAACATTGGTCGATTCCATGCACCAATGGTCTGCAAAAATGCTGAACATTCTCGATAAAAACGGGATATACTATCCGCCCGACATAATCAAAACCATTACGCCCCTCGGCGACAGGGGCACGGCGGAATATTTCCGCAAACTCGGCGTCAAAATGAGCGTATCCGAAATACTTGAATTAATGGACAGCTACGCCATGAAGGAATATCAATTTAACATACCCGCAAAACCGTACGTTGCCGAAACGCTGCACCGTCTGAAAGCGGACGGGCACACTCTGAACGTTCTTACCGCAAGTCCGCATAAAATGCTTGACGTATGCCTGAAACGGCTCAATCTCTACGAAATTTTTGACAACGTTTGGTCTTGCGACGATTTTGAATACACAAAATCTCAGCCTGAAATTTACCTTAGCGCCGCCCGTCGGCTCGGCGCGGACGTTTCCGACTGTATATTCGCCGACGACAACTACAACGCCGTTTCCGCCGCCAAAGCCGCAGGCATGACGGTTATAGCCGTATATGATGATTCTTCGGCGGAACTCGAACCCGAGATGCGCGCCGTTTCCGACCGATATATCCGCGATTTTCGCGAATTATAATCAAGGCAGAAAAAAGCACAGGCAAGCGCGGCTGACCCCGCCCGAACCTGTGCATTTTTTATATTTCTCCGCTCTCCAGTTTTCTTATCACATCGCGTATCGCGTCATCGTCATTGCTTACTGAAATGTAGTCTGCCGCCGCTTTTACGGAATCCATTGCGTTTGCCACCGCTACGCCGACATCGGCAAATTTAATCGCCTCGATATCATTTTCGCCGTCGCCGCAGACAACGATTTTGTCAAACGGGCGGTAAATTTCCGTCACCTTTTTCAGCGCACTTCCCTTACTTACGCCCTTCGGCAGAATTTCAAACAAAAACCAGTTCGTTTTCATATAATTATACTTATCCGCAAATTCTGAATGTTTCACCGCATCGGCGATTTTGTCCACATTTTCCGCAACAGCCGGAACTATAATTTTCTTTTTCCGCTCGGTAATCTCGCGGTGCGGCTTATATGCAAGCTTTTCATACCGTGAAACTTTATAATAAACCTTCATAATATCATTTTCGCGGCTGCAATACTGCACATCGTCCCCCGCCACCATTACCGCGCAGTCCGGCACGGCATCAATAATAAAATCAATAACATCGTCAATTCCGTCATCAAGATATGCGTCATACAGCGACTTTTTTGCACCGAAATCATAAATTCCCGAACCGTTAAATACAACAGCCGGACAATTTATGCCGATATCCGACGCAAGCTCGGTTATTCCCTGCGGCGTACGCCCCGTGGTAAAGGTAAAACTCCCGCCGTTTTCCATAAAATATTTTATCGCATTTTTGTTGCCCGCCGATACGCAGCTGTCGGAATTGAACAGCGTTCCGTCCAAGTCCGACCCGAGCAGTATTCCGTCAAACTTACCCATCATTCATGCTCCCTTTTTGTCAGTTAATACTATGCTTTTTCTCAATATACACCACATTGTCGGCTATGTCAAACGCCGCCTGTTTATGGCTCACTATTATACATGTTTTGTCGGTCATTTCGCGGATAGCCTCAAGCAGATTTTTCTCTGTCACCGAGTCCAGCGCCGAGGTCGATTCGTCCAAAAGCAGTATCGGCGCGTCATGCAGTATCGCCCGCGCAATGGAGATACGCTGCGTTTGCCCCTCCGAAAGTCCGAGTCCCTTTTCGCCCAGTTCCGTGTCAAGTCCCTTATCCAGCGTGCATATGAAATCCCATATCTGCGCAATTTTTGCCGCATTTATGATATCTTCTTCACTTGCCTCGTCATTCGCGAATGCAATATTTTCGCGTATTGTGCCCGACAAGATCAAATTTCCCTGCGGAACATATGCAAAAAGTTCACGCGTATCCTTGCCGAGTTCGAGCCGCCCGCCGTCATATTCCAGATAAATATGCCCCGACGACGGCGCCATAATTCCGAGCATCAGCTTAATTGCCGTGCTCTTGCCCGCGCCCGATTCGCCCGCAACAACCGCACATTCGCCTTTTTTTATCCGCATATTAATGCCCGACACAACCGAATCGTCGCTGTATGAAAAGGTAACGTTATCATACACGATACTGTCCATTTTTTCATAAATCCCCTCAGGCAGCGGCTTGCCCGAAAGCTGTTCGTCCTTAAGATTTTCAAGTTCAAGCAGCCGCTCTACCGACGCACTGACCGCAAATGCCTGCGGAATAAGGCTTGACATACTTTTAAACGGCGATTGTATCTGCGAAACCAGCGCCAGAATTGCCGTCACATCGCCGTATGTAAGCTGTCCTTTTGACAATCGGTATGCCGCATACGCCATCGCAAAGTAATAGCCGGCGTTAAAAATCAGGAACATGCCGATTTGCGCAATTACCGATATCGTTACGCGCTTAACGCGCAGACGGTAGCTGTCCATCTGCAGATTTTCGCTTTTATCGAGAACCTTTTTTTCGCACCCGAAGGATTTTACAACAAGCAGATTTTGCAGAATTTCCAGCATGAACGACTTTGTTTTCCCGTCATATTCCTGGCATTTTTTATGCATGACCTTATATTTTCTCGAATACAGCCGCGCGCCGACCGCAACGCACGGTCCCACGCAAAGTATTATTATCGCCAAAAAATTATCTATATTATACAAAACATAAAACGCGCCGACAATACTCGTCATAAACAGCGCCGCCGACGGCACAATTGCGATAATTCCGTTGACTATTACCGAAACGTCGCCGTTTATTCTGTTCAGAAGCTCGCCCGAATGATATTTCATTACCGATAAATAATCCTTATTTATCAGTACCTTGAAAAGGCGGCGTTTCAGCGCGATTTCCAGCCGCGAGCATGCGTGCACCTCGGTATAGCTGATGGCAATCTGCACGGCAAGCCGAATTACCAAAAGAAATACCAGCAAAAAAAACGCCGATGACAACGTCCCCTCAATTGCCTTTGTGGCAATATCCATGACGTTTTTCGACGCGGTTGCAAACCGAACCTGTATAAGCGACAGGCACATGCTCATAACCGTCAGAATTATTATTGCCGGAATACTTCCGCGTCCGTTATCTATAATCCATTTCCAGACATGATCTTTTTTCTTCACCGTAGCTTTTTTCCTTTCCGAAAAATCCGTGCGGCATACAAATGCCGCCTCTTTATTTTAACACAATTATTGTAAATTTTCAAGCATTTTGCAAAGCTCGTCCTCCGTCAGCAGACGGTTCACCGCCGCAAGCAGCATATTTGCCGATAATTTTGACGGTATGCCAAGTTTTTTTGCAAGACGTCTGCGCTTTTCCTCACTATCGGTGCCACCCGACAGTCCCAATCGGTAAAAATCCGCCTTTGTAATCGGTTTTTCCGTTTTTGCCGCGCCTTTTTGCCCGTTCACCGTTGCGCCGCTTTTTCGGAGCGCATCAAGAATTATTTCCTCCGAAATTCCTTCAACACCCAAAAGTCCCTCCTTGCCGGGCGTTCTTTTTCGTTTCTCCTTCCCCGCAAGCTCAGGAATATACGCATGCAAAACACGCCCTTCGGGCGCAAGCTGTTTCACAAAGTTGCGGATTTTTATCCCCGCCGAGTCGGAATCGGTCAGAATTACAATCCCCGTACTGCGCGCCAGACTGCAAAGGCTTTTCTGTGCTTTTTTATTTTTGAATACCGCAAATCCGTTCGTTGTGAAAATCAGGCTGTCGATAAATCCCGAAAGTTTTATCTTATCATATGTGCCTTCAACAACAATTGTTTCCTTAACATTATACATTCCGAAAAACTCCTTCCTATATAATTTATCATTTTTAACACCGATTGTCAATAAAATTTACATTTTGTTCATACACTTTACAAAAAATAGTATTATAATATACTTATACGTTTTTAAATTAAGAAAGGATTGTTATTCATGCTTTACGATGAAATTTTAAATTCCGAAGGGGAAAGCAATGAAAATACATCTGCCGCCGAAAATACATACGGCGATTTTGCAGACGACACGATGCAAACCGACGCAGGCGGCAGTGAAAACGTGATTATTACAGACGATGTGCACACCGGCGAATGCACGGACGATGCGGAAAATTTCGCCGAAATGCTTGAGGATTATCTCCCCACGCCCGAAAACACCGACAAACTCAAAAAGCCGACTCCGCAATGGTTCAAAACTGCGGCGGTTGCGTTCGGAACATGCGCGGCAATGCTTTTGATTTACTCATTTTTAATTGTACCGCACATAAAGCCGTCCGCGGTAATTTCCTACAACAATTCATCTCCCGCTGGCGCGGCGGAAAATATCTCCGCAGTACGCGCGGCGGCAGATAAAATTCTGCCCAGCGTTGTCCCGGTATCGGCGCAGTCCGCATACCGCAGCTTTTTCGGCGTTTCGACGCAAACCGCCAACGGAACGGGCATAATTATTTCCAACAACGGATATATTCTGACAAGCTGTTCGCTCGTCGGCTCAAACGGCGAGGCTACTGTAATTATTAACAAAACCGACTACACTGCAAAAGTCGTTACACAAGACACGTCCAAAGATATCGCAATATTGCGCATCGATGCGGAAGGTCTGACGGCGGCGTCGCTCGGCAATTCCGATGATGTGCACGCGGGAGACGCGGTAATCGCTGTCAGCAATATTCTCGGCACCGAAATGGGTTCGTCCGTCACGCGCGGCATTATCTGCGGAGTGAACTCAAATCTATCTCTGCAAAACGGCAGCACGATAAATCTTTTGCAGACCGACGCTATCACCGATTCCGGCAGCGCCGGCGGCTGCCTGGTTAATGCAAACGGCGACGTTATCGGCATGATTACCACCGCGATTTCTTCCAATTCCGAAAAAATCAGCTTTGCAATCCCGTCAAATGACATAAAAGCCATAGCCGAATCGCTCACGGGCGGAAGTACGGGTGCGGCGGCATCGTCCTCGGGACTTATTATCGGTATAACGGGCAGCGATGCCGACCACGGCGTTACGGTCGAATCGGTCGTTGAGGACAGTCCGGCAAAAAAATCCGGCATAGCCGTAGGCGACCTCATTCTGAAAGTCGACGGAACACCCGTAAAATCCGTTGCCGAAATCAACAAAATTAAAGATACTCACAAATCCGGCGACACCATCGTTATCACCGTTTACCGAAACGGCGAAATTACCGATATTAATGTTGTTCTTTAATATACAAAAACCGTCAGCGGCAATGCCGATTGACGGTTTTTCATATAAGTATTCGTTTTAATCCTTTTATTTTATGTAACTTTGCCTGCGGCGGTTCTTTATTCTCCAATATATACTTTGCACCGAGTTCAACATAGCGTCTGTAATCCGCACCGAATTTTTCGTCTATCAATTCATACGCCGCAGCAGCATTCGGCGGGCGGCTGTCGAGATTATGCATATCGCTCCCTATTGCATGCACCGCATCTATATCAAAAAGCTCCAAAACATTCCGCCGCGTATGATTATCCAAAACGGCGCTTGCGTTAATCTGAACAAGTACGCCGAGCGAGAACATTTCGGCAAATTGATTTTTAAATTTCATAAATCGGTCAAGATGCGCCATTATCGGATAAATTCCCAAGCGCGTTATCTGATAGATTTCCTCGAAATCGTCCTCCCGCCATACATCATACGGCATCTCAAGCATCATATAATCGGTTTCGCCGATACACAGCGCACGCAGATTTTTCATACGGCTCAAATGCTTATCTACATACACTTCCGCGCCGAGAATGATTTTCGGCAAAGCGCCGTCCTTCGCTGCACTCATCAGGGCTGAATATGCCCTGCTGCGTTCGTGCACAAATTCCATCGCGTCGGTGTATTTTTTGGGATAAAAATGTGAGGTCGACACTACCGTGTCTATTCCCGATTCCGCCGAGATGCGCAGCATTTTAAGTCCCGTTTCCGAATCCTTTGCTCCGTCATCAAAATGCGGCAGAATATGCGAATGAAAATCTATCATACAAATCTCCGTTCCACCGCCTTACGGCGGCACAAATCATAATGCAGAAAACGCCCTTTCGCGATTGCGGCAAAAGGCTATACAATTTTCCGCCATTACAGATTTTTTATATAATTCTTCACGAGTTCCTCCAAAAGTTCATCTCTTTCGACCTTCGCAATAAGGCTTCTTGCGCCGTTATAACTGGTTATATATGTCGGGTCGTCCGACAAAATATAACCGACAATCTGGCTTATTGGGTCGTAACCCTTGATTTTAAGCGCATCGTACACAGATTCAATAATCTCGTGAACTTCGCGCTCTTTATCCGCTTCAAAATTAATTTTCATGGTTTCGTTATTAAAATCCACCGTTACACATCCTTTCCGTCCCACGGAAGAACGTCGCCGTCCTCCCTAAGGTATTCCATGATTTCTGCAATCCCCTCTCCGTCATATGATGAGGTAAAGAAAATTTTTTCACAGCCGGCAAGCCGCAGCCATGCGGCGGCTCTTTCTACGCATGCGTCCTTTTTATCCGACTTGGTCACAATCCCGATAACGGGGCGGTTTGCAACAACCGCACAGCACGGGGAAAACAGTGAGTACGGCTCATCGGCGCTCATAATAAGCCCCACAACCTGAGCCTCAAAAGTATACATCGCAATTGCCGCGCCGAGATTGCGCGTCTGGCAGTATTCGCCCGGCGTGTCGATAAGTACGTCAAAATTATTTACATACTGCGTTTTGTTATATTGAATTTTTTCGCCGCGCAAAGCTTGAATAAGCGTCGTTTTTCCGCTTTCGCTCCTACCGATAAGTATTAGCTTTTTCATCAGGTTTTCGTCACTTCGCAAACGGCAAATCCAAGCTTATCATGCGCGTATTCGCAAATACTGCGCACCGCCGTTTCCGTATTGGATACCGTACCCGTGATAATCAGCGTTCCGCTGAAACGGTCGACAAATCCCAGTTCCACGTTCGACGATTTCATTGCTATATCCGCCGCAATCACCGCCGTCTCCGCCGGGGATACATTGACTATACCGATTGAGTCACGGTTATAATCTATTTCGGGATTGAGTCCGAGCTTCTTATATAAAATATCGTCCGGACTTGCTATAATATGCGCGAGGGTAATCTGTTTGCCCGGCACAAGCTCCTGAATAATACGCGTTTTATCGTTGCCGCTTACTGAGACGGCATCTGTAATATTCATATCGCTCTTTCCTCCAAACATGTAAATATACTTATTAATATTATATCACATTTTTCCGCAGATTGCAACAGCTTATTAATTCTTTTCGCATTTTCTTCTGCGCGTGTTTTCAAGTTCTTCCGCAATTGCATCAGCAATATTGCTTTTGCTTATCAAATCCAGCCGTCCGAAAGATTCCGACAGTCTTTTTTCATCGCATTTTTCCATAACGCTTTTCGCAATGAAAAAATCTTTGCGCGTATTTTTGAAATCGCACAGATAATCGGGCGAAACACCGAAAAGCCGCGCTATCTTTACCACATCGCACGCTTTAAAATGCTGACATCTGCCGCGGCGGTAATTCGTCAGAAAATCCTTATTGAGCTCACAGCGCTCCATGCATATCTTTTCCGTCAGACCGTTTTCTTCGATAAGCTTTACTATATTGTTGTAAATCACGTTGTCTATGTTCATTTTTACCTGTAATTTTTTTCCTTCCGTATAGTTTATCTTTAGTGTAAAGTTTTTTTTAATTTTTTTTCAAAATGTTATTGACATTCCGGTTTTTTTTTGCTATAATATAGAAGTTGTCAATAAGCGAGGGTGGCGGAATCGGCAGACGCGCACGTTTGAGGGGCGTGTGGTTTTTACCTTGCGAGTTCAAGTCTCGTCCCTCGCACCAACATTTTTTAATACAGCGGGATGGTGTAAAGGTAGCACTAGTGACTCTGACTCACTCTGTACGGGTTCGAATCCTGTTCCCGCTGCCACATCGGAACAAGCGATACATCGCTTGTTTTTTTGTTTGCACCGACATCCAGACAGTGCCGAAAAGCCCGTGCACGGCTCGCTATTAACGCATTTCCGGAATGTTCCCAAAAACATTTTTAAGTTATTATAACATCTTTATCCATAAACGTCAAGAAAAAAAAATAACTTTTTTTATAAAAAATTCCTCCGCTTTATCCGGATAGTGATAATGAGGTATTTAAATTATTGTTATCTGTCGGCAAGCAAAACACGCATACCGCTTTTGGAGGTGGTATGCGTGTTGTTTTTATGCGGTCATCGCTTTGCTCAAAACGGGATATGGGAAAATTGCCTTTCCCCGTGATAAATACCGCCGGCAATAAAATTTATTTTTAATCAAAGTCCTGTTGCAAACTCATCAATTAAATATCTGCCGTTATGCTGTTTTAATATCAGATAAAACGATGTCTCGGTTTGATTTGGCTCAAAGACGGAATTTTCATCGGGCGTCATTGTTACGTTTACAAGCGCAGCCCATTCGCCGTCTTTAAAACCTCTTTTTCTGAAATCTTCGGAATCCTTGCTTATGCTTTGAAGTGTTGCCTTTTTCATACCGAAAACGCTATTATCTCTGAAAAAATTATCTATGCAGTTTTGAGTGCAGTATCTTTTCATATTCCCGAAATCACCGTCACCAAATAAATAAAAGAATTGGTCTATTGTATATTCGGGTGTTGTGTTGTCGTATTGGCTCGTTTTTATAACCGTTGCCTGATTACCCGTCGTTTCAATGATATTTCTGTTTTTGTCATAACCATCATATGTATTTGTAATAATCATACGGTTTCCTGCATTAAATTCATTTCGAGGAATTCTTATTATATCCGCAATTCCGATATATGCAATGTCATTATCGTTTTTATCTATGACATAAAGTTCCGATTTAAAAACTACTTTTTCTGCAAAATCGTAAATTGATGTTGCCGAGCCGTACAGCATATGACAGAAACTGTAATATGTGCTCCAAATTCCGGTTCCCTCCGTCTTTCGCTGTATATTTTCGGAAATCTGATTTTCAATAGGTACTACTGCAATTGTTTCGCCGTTTTCATCAACTATAATTCGTTTTACCGTCTCTCCGCTGTAACTGTCCTGTTCCTCTGCAGTGCCTATAAAAACCTTCTCATTTTTGGTATAATAATTTTCCGGTTCGGTCGGACGTATAACATTCAGACGAAAGCCCTGCATATCAAAGCTCTGCATCATATCCTCAAAATAATCTACGGATACATATGTCACATTGTTATGCAAAACAGGCGCGCAGCGCATTACAACGCCGTATTCTTTTGATGACACAGGATTGTACTTAATAAGCGCATCACCGATTTTCAGCATTATTTCCTCTGTTTCGTATTTTGTCATATACATCGGAAATTTTATTCTGATTTCGCCGTCAGCATATACGATGTCATTTACGCTAAATCCGCCAAGTATATCTCTCAGCGGCAGATAGTACTCGCTGCCGTATATAAAAGGCTCGTTTTTCAAGGCTATTTTATTATCACCGTTGTAAACCTCATACTTTATATCATTCGACGCTACGCTGTTTTGAATAATTCCGCTCGCAAAAACCGTTGTTGAAAGCATAATAGCGGCAATAACAGCGGATATGACCGACATAAATCTGCTTGTTGTTTTCTTATTCTTAATCATAATAAATCTCCTTTTCAAAATATTTTTACTGCTTGCCATTTGGGTGGTAAGCGGAAGCTGTTTGGATTTGCCCGTCGGAAGCAGAGAAAGAATTGTGTTAATATAACTCATTTCCTCGCTTTCCGTCATATTTTTTGTAACCGACATATCGCAGGATATTTCACACTCTGCCGCAATTTGCTTTGAAATATACCACGAAATAGGGTTAAACCAGTGCACACATTTTACAAATTCGGCAAACCATTTATATAAAATATCGTGCCGCTTAAAATGCGTCATTTCGTGACGGAGTATGTTGTCTAACTGTTCGCCCGATAACTCCGTTTTCGGTAAAATCAGCGTTGGTCTGAAAATACCTGTCATAAACGGTGACGCAACATTTTCCCATACCCGAACATTGATTTTCCTGTCGGTGTACTCTCTTGTTTCGGGGCAGGATATAACCTCACCGGTTTTGCGTATTTTAATATTCAGCCTTACATACCGTACAGCATTTAAGAGCATTAAAGCTATAGCGCCGGTAAGCCATAAATACGCTAAAATATTCGTTCGGTTATAAATTATCCTATCCCATATAACTGTTGCTTTCTGCAAAAGCTGCGGCTTTTGTGCAGGGGCTGTCTGCACAACATTTTCGGTTGTTTCGGGTTGTTCGCCGACAACTGTTTGCTGTGTCTGTACCGCTTGTGTTGCAATGTTTGTTGTAGGCGTTGTATTTACATTAAACCGCACCGGCATAAGCATTACAAAAAGCACGCACAGCCAAATGTAATAATGCCACGAATACCCGAAAAGCTTTTTCGTTATCGGACGCAGCAGGCTGACAACAACCGCAAGGGCAGAGCCGGCAAGTGATGTGATTAAAAGAACTTTAAATAATTCACCAATCAAGTTAACCCCTCCTTATCCTCAAAAATTGCCTTCAGCTCCCGTATATCCTTATCCGAAAATTGTTCCTCCTCAAAAAGTGCGGCGACCAAATTTTCGGCTGAGCCGTCAAACAGATTTTTTATGAGACTTTTCACCTGTGATTTTTTATATTCCTTTGCCGTCAAAATCGGTGTGTAATACCATGCCTTGCCCCGTCTTTCGGCAGACAATGCGCCTTTTTCAACAAGCCTTGCAAGAAATGTGGCAATCGTTGTGCGTTTCCAGCCTTTTTCTTCAACGGCTTTTCCGATTGCCGTTGAACCTATCGGCTCGTCTGCTTTCCATACAACCTTCATAATTTCAAGCTCCGCTTCACCTATATTTATATGTTTCATAAGTCATACCTCCAATATAATCTACTGTTGTCGACATACATAGTCTACCACATTAGACATAGTTTGTCAATACCATTTTTTAATTTTTTTCCGCAGTGACTGAAAGATAAGCAAAAGCTTTTTTACCCACAAAAAAATCCGCAAGACTTTTTTAAGCTTTGCGGATTTTTTATCTCAATTCCGTGCTTTTCACGGAGTATTTTTTATGCCCACCACATTTCGCCGGCATTTTCAAAAATTAACACTTCTTTTAAGAAAGCGATTGCCTTTTCCAGACCTTCCTTGGGCGACATCAGACCGTCCTCGTGCTCGATTGACACAACGCCGTCATAGCCGACAGCCTTAAGCATACTGATGATATCGTTCCACACTTCCTTACCGTGACCGTAACCCACGGTTCTGAATACCCACGAACGATTTAGAATATCGCTGTACGGCTTTGTATCAAGAACACCGTTTACTGCAACATTTCTCACGTCGATAAGCGTATCCTTGGCATGGAAATGATAAATAGCGCCGCCCAGAGCCTTTATCGCCGAAACAGGGTTTATTCCCTGCCAGAAAAGGTGGCTCGGATCAACATTCGCGCCGATTATATCGCCGACTGCCGCGCGCAGTTTAAGCAACGTCTCGGGATTATAAACCACAAATCCCGGGTGCATTTCGAATGCGATTTTTTCAATACCGTGCTGTTTTGCAAATTCCGCCATATCCTTCCAATACGGAATAACCTTCTCGTTCCACTGCCAGTCACGGATTGCAAGATAATCGTCCGGCCATGCGCATGTTACCCAGTTGGGGTACTTCGACTGCTCGCAGTCGCCCGGGCAGCCCGAAAATCCGATTATTGTATGCACGCCCAGTTCTTCCGCCGCCAAAATCGCATTTTTAAACTGATTATGGAACTTTTCCGCAATTTCCTTATTCGGGTGCAGCGGATTTCCGTGACAGCTTATCGCCGCAATCTCAATTTCATACTTTGCCAAAAGTTCCTTATACGCCTTAACCGCGTCCGGCTTGCCGATAAGTTCCTCCGGCTTTAAATGCATATCGCCAGGATAACCGCCGGCGCCGATTTCAATTGCCTGCACTCCCAGGCTGTACAGATATTTAAGCGCGTCCTCAAAACCGTACTGATTAAGCACGGGGTTCATAACACCAAGTTTCATAACGCCGAATCCTCCTATTATATACCAAGCTTTTTAAGATAATCGCGGGAAATTTTTGCATCTTCCATAGCCGAACGCTCCGGGTGACCGTCCTGTTCAACTATAACATAATCAATCCCCGCCTTTTCCGCCGACTCCAAAATCGCGCGGAAGTCCTGAATACCGCTGCCGACAGGGCGGAACTCAAATCCGTTATCCTCTTGGCTCGCCTGTTTCGCGTCGCCGCCGTCGCTGTCGATAAGCGCATAAACGGGGCCGCCGCCAAGCTTTTTGCATACAAAATCTTTCAGATGCAGAACCTTCATTCTGCCGGCATACTTTTCAATATATTCTGACGGATTGTAACCCGCATAATGCACCCAGCACGTATCAATCTGCGGCATAATCAAATCCTGCGGAATTGTATCGTAAATCCAGTCAAGAAGGAACTTGCCCTCATACTTTCTGAACTCGAAATCATGGTTATGATACATCATCTGAATACCCGACGCCTTCAGTGCTTTTCCGTATTCGGTGAATTTTTCAACAGTTTCGTCCCAGCCGTCGGTACCCTTCAGCTTATTTACATCATACCATGGAATTGCGCAATACTTTACGCCGATTTCCTTCAGCTCGTCAATCGCCGGCTGTCCCTTTTCGAAATACGGATCAAAACCCTGGTGAGCGGAAATTGCAATTAAACCGTGCTTATCAAGCAGCGCCTTAACCTCGCTTGCCGATTTGCCGTAAAATCCGGCAAATTCAACATAATCATAACCCATTTCCTTAACTTGGCGCAATGCCTCGTCCATATCCTTCTCCATATCCTCGCGGATTGAAAAAAGCTGCAAGCCTACTTTAAATTCTTTCATAAACTTATCCTCCTCATATTTCCGGAACTTCAAGCTTAAGCTCTTTGCCGAGTTTTGCCGACTTGACAATTCCGTCAATTATCATCTGATTATACAAAATCTGTGACGTCGGAACAGGCGCCTTTCCGCCCTCCTTAATTGCGTCAAGAAAAGAACGTATCTTTTTATAGAAACAACCCGGACCGTTATCGGTAATCATCGGAATTTCCGTAACCACCTGGCTCCCCGCAACTTCATGGTAAATCTTCATAGGGCCGCCTATCGAGCCGTTCCAGCACTCGGTTGACGGAATACGGAGCGAACCTTTTTTACCCATAATAATCGTATCGCCCGGCGTATCGAGGTGCATCGCCCATGCAATTCTGAAATCAAGAATTATGCCGCCTTCCAAACGGATAAATCCTGCCGCAAAGTCCTCCACGCCAAATTCTTTCGCATATTCCGCAGGTTTGCCTTCAACCGTGTAATATTCGGGATTTGTGCCGAAAAAGTTTGATGTATAGCCCGATACCGTCAGCGGTTTCGGATATCCGATTGCGTTCAGAACCATATCCAGCGAATAGCAGCCGATATCGCCCATTGCGCCGATAACGCCCGTATCCTTCGAAATAAAGCTTGTTCCGAAAGGCGTTGGGATACCGCGCCGTCTCCCGCCGCCCGTCTGAATATAGTAAATTTCGCCCAGAACTCCGCTTTGTACAATATCCTTTACCTTAATCATGTTCGGGTCAAGTCTCGGCTGAAAACCGATTGACAAAATTTTTCCGCTCTTTTTCTCCGCACGCATGATGTCGGCAGCCTCTTCCGTCGTAACACACATGGGTTTTTCCAAAAGCACGTTCACACCCTTGTTAAGCGCATAAATCGCACACTCCGCATGTGTGGCGTTGTATGTACAGATGCTTACTGCGTCCAAATCAGTTTCCGCGTCCAACATTGATTTATGGTCGGAATAGCAGCGCACCCCTTCCACTTCCCATTTCTTAAAGAACTTTTCCGCCTTGCCTTCAACCAAGTCCGCACCCGCTACAATTTCCACATCGGGCATCTTTTTATACTGCTGAATATGTGCGTCCGCAATCCAGCCCGTTCCGATAATTCCGACTTTAAGTTTCTTGGCGGTGTCAATCTCCTTCTCGCCCTGTTCAACATTAAAGTCCAACATGTCTTTTGCCATAATTTTTCTCCTTTCTTTCTCTGATAAACCGTACCGCTTACCTTTTACCTGTATTGTAAATTATTTTTTTTGCCATTACAAGTCATTTGCAACCCAAAACAAGCCAAATTCTGCTGTCTTTTTCTTTTATGTTTTTCAAACAGAAATACATTATATTAATGTACAAATTCACCCTATCCGTCTGAATGCAATTTATCTGTTAAAATATAAATTTCGTCAATTTCTGCTTTTATGCTATCGTTCATATGTCCAAAAATTAATATATATTTTATATGAATCAGATATTGATTTATTTTGTAAAAAGTAGTATAATTATGTTGAATATTAGAATAAGGGGACTGTATCGTTTTAAAGCTGTGCGCTCCTTTTGCATACGCCGCCGCAAAGCGCGGCAGAACGGAGACTTTGACATGAATATTCTTCACATGAAATATGCCGCGGAGGTTGCCAAATGCGGTTCGATAAACAAGGCGGCAGAGGTTCTTCTGATGAATCAGCCGAATCTGAGCCGAGCGATAAAAGAGCTTGAAACGTCTCTCGGCGTGGAAATTTTCACTCGCACACCGAAGGGCATGATTTTAACGCCCGAAGGCGAGATTTTTCTTCGCTATGCCGACAAAATTTTGAAACAGGTTGACGAGGTTGAGGAGATTTTCAAGAAAAACGTGCGCAACAAAAAGCGGTTTTCGATTTCGGTTCCGCGCGCAAGCTATATCTCCGAGGCATTCTCCAATTTTTCGCTGTCGCTGCGCGGTGAAAACGACGTGGAAATTTTTTACAAAGAGACAAATTCACACCGCGCAATCAAGAATATTCTTGAATCGGACTACCGCCTGGGCATAATCCGTTATGCCGAACATTTTGACAAATATTACAAAGAAATGCTTGAGGAAAAAGGGCTCTCACACGAGCTTGTAACCGAGTTTAAATACCAGCTTATAACAAGCCGCAGCGGCGTTCTTGCCGAAAAGGACGAAATCACGCATGCCGACCTCGAAAAACTCATCGAAATCACGCATGCCGACCCGTTCGTTCCGTCGCTCCCGTTCGCCGAAGTCAAGCGCGAGGAACTGCCCGACAACGTCAGCCGCCGCATATTCGTTTTCGAGCGCGCAAGCCAGTTTGAACTTCTCGCCAAAAATCCCGAAACATTTATGTGGGTTTCGCCCGTCCCGCAGGACTTGCTGTCGCGGTACGGACTGGTGAAAAAAAAGTGCGCCGGAAATGCAAAAACTTACAAGGACTTGATTATTCACCGCAAGGATTACCGTCTTTCGGAACTTGATAACATATTTATCGCCGAGCTTTGCAAATCCAAGCGCGAACTGTTTCGATAAACCCGTCAAGGTTATATCGATAAATACATTACCGATATATAATATAAACATTTTACAACGGCGCATTTATATGTTAAAATATTATCAAAGCCGTGAAATCGGCATAACAAAGGTATATCCCAAGATTTACAAGGAGGTTTATCATGATGGAAAATGAAAGAAAAATCATTGACGGAGTAGAATCTCTGGAGAAGGCTCTTGCCGACATCAGGACGGCGCAAAAAAAATTTGCGTCCTACACGCAGGAACAGGTGGACAAAATCTTTTTTGCCGCCGCGTCTGCATCAAACAAGCAGAGAATACCTCTTGCGAAAATGGCTGTGGAAGAAACGGGCATGGGCGTTATTGAGGACAAGGTTATTAAAAACAACTATGCGTCCGAATACATTTACAACGCATACCGAAACACAAAAACATGCGGTGTTATTGAAGAAGACACGGCATACGGAATCAAAAAAATTGCCGAACCGATCGGCGTAATCGCGGCGGTTATCCCGACCACGAACCCGACATCGACGGCTATATTCAAATGTCTTTTGGCGCTTAAAACGCGCAACGCGATTATTATTTCGCCGCACCCGAGAGCGAAACAGAGCACCATCGCCGCGGCAAAAATCGTGCTTGACGCAGCCGTAAAAGCCGGCGCACCCGAGGGCATCATAAACTGGATTGACTCGCCGAGCCTTGAAATGACAAACCTCCTTATGAAAGAGGCGGACATAATTCTGGCAACAGGCGGCCCCGGCATGGTTAAAGCCGCATATTCTTCCGGCAAACCGGCAATCGGCGTAGGCGCGGGAAACACTCCCGCCATTATCGACGAGACCGCCGACATTATTCTTGCCGTGAACTCGATTATCCATTCCAAAACTTTCGATAACGGCATGATTTGCGCGTCGGAGCAATCGGTTATCGTGCATAAGAATATATATAATGAAGTTAAACGCGAATTTTCAGACCGCGGCTGTTACTTCCTAAAAAAGGACGAAACGGAAAAAGTTCGCAAAACCATAATTATAAACGGCGCATTGAACGCAAAAATCGTCGGTCAGCCGGCGTATAAAATTGCGGCGCTTGCCGGCGTAAAAGTACCGGAAACCACAAAAATCCTTATCGGCGAAGTTCAGTCGGTTGAGCTTTCGGAAGAATTTGCGCACGAAAAACTTTCGCCCGTGCTTGCAATGTACAAGGCGGAGGATATTGAGGACGCATTTTCCAAGGCGGAGCACCTTATAGCCGACGGCGGCTACGGCCACACTTCGTCCATCTACCTCGACACCGCGACGCAGCAGGAAAAACTTGCGGAATTTGCCGAAAGAATGAAAACCTGCCGTATTCTTGTTAACACGCCTTCATCGCACGGCGGTATTGGCGATTTGTACAACTTCAAGCTTGCACCGTCACTCACGCTCGGCTGCGGAAGCTGGGGCGGAAACTCCGTTTCGGAGAACGTCGGCGTAAAGCACCTTATCAATATCAAAACTGTTGCGGAAAGAAGGGAAAATATGCTGTGGTTCAGAGCGCCTGAAAAGGTATATATCAAGAAGGGCTGTCTGCCCGTTGCTCTCGATGAGCTGAAAACGGTTATGGGCAAAAAAAGAGCCTTCGTTGTAACGGATAAATTCCTGTATGAAAACGGCTACACAAAGCCGATTACCGACAAACTGGACGAAATGGGTATCGTACACGAAACCTTCTTTAACGTAGCGCCCGACCCGACGCTTGCGTCCGCAATGGAGGGTGCAAAGCAGATGTCTGCATTCAAGCCGGACACAATCATCGCGCTCGGCGGCGGTTCCGCTATGGACGCCGGAAAAATTATGTGGGTTCTTTACGAACACCCTGAGGCGGACTTTATGGATATGGCAATGCGCTTTATTGATATAAGAAAGAGAGTGTACACCTTCCCGAAAATGGGCGAAAAGGCATACTTTATCGCAATCCCGACTTCTGCCGGAACCGGCTCGGAAGTTACGCCGTTCGCGGTTATCACCGACGAAAAAACCGGCATAAAATATCCGCTTGCCGACTACGAACTTCTGCCGAAAATGGCAATAATCGATACCGACTTCCATATGTCTGCACCGAAGGGACTTACGGCGGCATCGGGTATCGACGCGGTAACGCACGCGCTTGAGGCATATGCGTCCATGATGGCAACCGACTATACCGACGGTCTTGCACTGAAGGCGCTCAAGACAATTTTTGAGTACCTGCCCGAGGCATATGACAACGGTCAGACAAACGTTAAAGCAAGAGAAAAAATGGCAAATGCGGCAACCATGGCGGGTATGGCATTTGCAAATGCATTCCTGGGCGTATGCCACTCCATGGCGCACAAGCTCGGCGCATTCCACCATCTGCCGCACGGCGTTGCAAATGCGCTGATGATTGAATATGTTCTGCGCTTTAACGCAAGCGAAACACCGGCGAAAATGGGAACATTTTCACAATACGATCACCCGCACACGCTCGCAAGATATGCCGAAGTCGCTGATTATCTCGGTCTCGGCGGAAAAACGGATGCGGAAAAACTGGAAAATCTTATTGCTGCCGTCAATGCACTCAAGGAAAGAGTCGGCATTAAGCAGACAATAAAGGATTACGGAATTGACGAAAAGGACTTCCTTGACAGACTCGACGATATGACCGAGCAGGCATTCGACGACCAGTGCACCGGCGCAAACCCGCGCTATCCGCTGATGAGCGAAATCAAGGAAATGTATCTGTGCGCATACTACGGCAAATCATACAGAGAAATCAAATCGGTGGAATCGGAAAAAGCCATCGAAAAGAGCGAACACGATTTCAAGCAGGTTTACCGCGACGCCGAAAATAAAAAAAGAGGTTAAGGAGGGAATTATACCATGAATCTGGACAGAATCATTGCAGTAAGAAACAACAAAACGGTCTACCGCGACGGCGATTTATGCATGAAAGTATTTAATGAGGATTTTTCCAAAGCGGACATCTTAAACGAAGCGCTGAATCAAGCAAGAGTTGAGGAAACGGGACTGAACATTCCGAAAGTTGAAGAGGTTACCGTAATAGACGGTAAATGGGCAATCGTATCGACCTATATCAAGGGACAGACGCTCGCTCAGCTTATGCACGACAGCCCCGACAAAAAGGACGAATACATGAACTTGTTCGTCGACCTCCAGCTGAAAATGCACGAAAAAACCTGTCCCATGCTGAACAAACTGAAAGATAAAATGAACCGCAAAATCAGTCAAACCGACCTCTCGGCAACGATACGGTACGATTTGCACACGCGGCTTGAAACGATGCCCAATCACAACAAACTGTGCCACGGCGACTTTAATCCGTCAAATGTTATCATCGCCGAGGACGGCACGCCGTACATTATCGACTGGTCGCACGCAACGCAGGGGAACGCCTCGGCAGACGCTGCCAGAACCTACCTTCTTTTCTGGCTGGACGGCGACATAACCGGTGCGAGAAAATATCTTGAACTGTTCTGCGAAAAGAGCAACACCGCTATGCAGTATGTTCAGAAATGGATGCCGATTGTCGCGGCGTCACAAACAGTTAAAGGCAACGAAAAAGAGCGCGAATTCTTAAATTCGTGGATCGACGTTGTGGATTATCAGTAATTTATCGGATATCTGCAGGGCAGCTTTGCCGCTTTGCGGATATCCGTCAATGCGTCTTATCCGCCCGCGGTAAGATTTGCATATAAAAAAATTAAACAGCGGGCGGAAAGGCTATGGGTTTTATTATGAAAATTACAGTATGTATCGGCTCGTCCTGTCATATCAAAGGTTCGAGACAGGTTGTTGAGCAGCTCCAGTATCTCATTCCGGAGAACAATCTCGGCGATAAGGTTGAACTCGCCGGAACTTTCTGCATGGGCAGATGTCAGGACGGCGTTTGCGTCACCGTTGACGATAAATTCTTCTCGGTTACGCCCGACAACGTTGATGATTTCTTTAAGGAAAATGTATTAAGTGTGGTGAAATAATTTGCTTATCGAAATATGCATAGGTTCTTCATGCTATTTAAAGGGTTCGCAGCAGCTTGTTGAGCTGTTCCAAAAGGAAATCGAAACCCGCAAGCTGGACGCCGAAATTACTCTTGCCGGTTGTTTTTGCAAGGGATTATGTAATCGCGAAGGCGTTACGGTTGTAATTGATGATGTTCCGTACACAGGCATCACACCCGAAAAATTTACGGAATTTTTCCGCGAAAACGTATTGGAAAAATCACAAAACTAATTGGGGGTATTATAGTGGCAGACTGTCTGACCTTAAAAAAATCAAACTGTAAAAACTGTTATAAATGTATCCGTCACTGTCCGGTAAAGTCAATTCGATTTTCGGGCAATCAGGCATATATTATAGGCAACGAATGTATCCTTTGCGGACAATGTTTCGTAGTCTGTCCGCAGGACGCAAAGCAAATTGTTGACGAAACCGAAAAGGTAAAAGTGCTTTTACAAAGCGGTGCGCCGGTTTACGTCAGCCTTGCTCCATCCTTTATCGCAAACTATGAAGGCGTAGGGATAAAATCCATGCGCAGCGCACTCTCAAAACTCGGTTTTGCCGATGTGGAAGAAACCGCAATCGGCGCAACCATCGTAAAAAACGAATACGAAAGAATGATTAACGAGGACGGCAGAGATATAATAATTTCATCATGCTGTCACTCGGTAAACCTTCTTATACAAAAGTATTTCCCGGCAGAACTTCCGTATCTTGCGGATATTTATTCGCCTATGCAGGCGCATTGCCTTGAAATCAAAAACAAAAATCCGCAGGCAAAAACCGTATTTATCGGGCCGTGCGTTGCAAAAAAGGACGAGGCGGACTATTACGGCGGCATTGTCGACGCCGTTCTTACCTTTGACGAGCTTACAAAATGGCTTAAAGAGGAAAACATCGAGCTTAAACAGGAGATTTTCGAAAACGAAAACAGTCGAGCACGATTTTTCCCGACCACGGGCGGAATTTTGAAAACCATGGCACAGGACAACCCCGAATACACCTATATGGCGATAGACGGCGTGGAAAACTGTATGGCAGCTCTGCGCGATATTGAAAGCGGAAAAATCCACAAATGCTTTATCGAAATGTCGGCATGCACGGGCAGCTGCGTAGGCGGACCGGTAATGGAAAAATTCCACCGCAGTCCCGTAAAGGACTATATGGCGGTATCGGAATTTGCCGGCAAAAAGGACTTTGAAGTGGAACAGCCGGACAGCCTTTCACTTAAAAAGACCTTCACCATGATTGAGAAAAAACTGCCGCAGCCGTCCGAACAGGAAATTAACAAAATCCTGCGCGAAATGGGCAAATTCAAACCGTCCGACGAGCTGAACTGCGGTTCATGCGGCTATGACACTTGCCGCGAAAAGGCTGTTGCCATTATTCAGGGCAAGGCGGAGATTTCCATGTGTCTGCCCTTCCTTAAAGATAAGGCGGAAAGCTTTTCCGACACAATCGTTAAAAACACGCCGAATGGGCTCATCGTGCTTAACGAGGCGCTTGAAGTCCAGCAGATTAACGCGTCGGCGCTGAAAATGATTAATCTCCGCAGTAAAAAGGATATTATGGGCGATTTAATCGTCCGCGTACTCGACCCGAAACCCTTTATGGACGTTTTGGGCACGGGCAGAAGCATAAAAAACAGACGCACATATCTTGCTGAATACGAAAGATATGTTGAACAGACAATCGTCTACGACAAGGACTACAAGCTTATCATCTGCATTATGCGCGACATAACGGAAGAAGAGCATACACGCGAAAAGAAGGAGCAGATCAGCCGCAACACGGTCGAAATAGCCGATAACGTTGTTGATAAGCAGATGCGTATTGTACAAGAAATCGCATCACTCCTCGGCGAAACTACCGCCGAAACCAAAATCGCACTCACAAAATTAAAGGAGACCATTGCAGATGAATAATTTATGCGCAGACATAGGCTACAAAAGCATCAACCATTTCGGCGAACAGCTCTGCGGCGACCATGTGGACGTCGTTAATCAGGGCGAAAATTCGTCGGTAATCGTTCTTGCCGACGGCCTCGGGAGCGGCGTGAAAGCAAGCATTTTATCAACTCTTACTTCAAAAATCATCTCTACCATGATGGCGGAGGGGATTTCTCTTGAAGACTGTGTTTCAACCATAGCCGCAACACTTCCGATATGTTCGGTACGCGGCGTTGCATACTCCACTTTCACGATAATTCATCTGATTGACAATGAAACGGCGGAGCTTATACAGTATGACAATCCGCATATTATATTTTTCCGCGACAACAAAAATTACGATTATCCAAAATCGGAAATGAATATAGACGGAAAAAAAGTCTATAAATCGGTAATAAATCTTCAGGAAAACGATATATTTATCGCCATGAGCGACGGTTGTCCGCACGCCGGCATAGGCATGGCGTACAACTTCGGCTGGAAACGCGAGGACATAATTGAATTTCTCGAACCGCTGACATTTGGCGGGTTTACTGCAAAAACGCTTGCGACAATTCTCGTGGACGAATGTTACAAGCTGTACGGCGAAAAGCCGGGCGATGACGCAACCGCGTGCGTTGTGCGCATACGCAAACGTGCGCCCGTCAATCTTCTGTTCGGGCCGCCGTCCAACCGTGACGACGCAAACCGCATGATGTCGCTGTTTTTCTCGAAAGAAGGCAAGCATATCATCTGCGGCGGAACGACTTCGTCCATCGCGGCAAAGTTTCTCGGCAAAACGGTAAAAACAAGTCTGAAATTTGAGGTCAGCGATGTTCCGCCGATTGCCGAAATCGAAGGCGTAGACCTCGTTACCGAAGGCGTTATCACCATAAACAAGGTGCTCGAATACGCAAAAGACTATCTAAGCGGCAACGAAAGCTACTCCCACTGGGGTTACAAGCGCGACGGTGCCTCGCTTATATGCCGTCTCCTTTTCGAGGAAGCGACAGACATAAACTTTTTTGTCGGCAGAGCCATAAACCCTGCCCACCAAAATCCGGATTTACCTATTAATTTCAATATTAAAATGAACCTTGTTGAGGAGCTGTCAAAATGTCTTGAACAAATGGGCAAAAGAATTAAGGTAATCTACTTCTGATATAATTCTGCATTCCGTTTTGCGGATTACAGCTATTAAATAAACTCTATCGTAACAAGAAAGGACTATAATGATATGAGAAAATTTGATACAAAGGTTCAGCATTTGAAGTACAAGGTATTGCGCGAGGTCGCGCGGGAGGCGTGGAATGACACACTTCTTGACAATTTACTGAGTATTCCCGAAAAAATCGTCCCCGGCAACACGCCGACAATGCGCTGCTGCGTTTATAAAGAGCGCGCAATTTTGAGCGAGCGCGTTAAAATCGCCATGGGCGGCGACAAGGAAAATCCGAACGTGATTGAGGTTATCGAAATCGCCTGCGATGAATGTCCGATGTGCGGCTATGAAGTAACCGACTCGTGCCGCGGCTGTCTTGCACACCGCTGTGAGGACGTATGTAAGCGCGGCGCGCTGAGTTTTGACCAAAATCACGTGGCGCATATTGATAAATCGAAGTGCGTCAACTGCGGCGCATGCGCAAAGGTATGTCCGTTTACGGCGATAATAAACAGAAAACGTCCGTGTCAGAACGCGTGCAAGGTGAAAGCAATTTCCATGAACGAAAACAAGGCGGCGAAAATTGACAACGATAAATGTATCGCGTGCGGCGCATGCGTTTATCAGTGTCCGTTCGGCGCGATTACCGATAAATCATATATTCTTGACGTGGTAAACATGCTCAAAGAAAGCGAAAATAACAAGAAATACAAAGTATTTGCCGTAGTTGCTCCGGCAATTTCGAGCCAGTTCAAATATGCAAAACTTGGACAGGTTATCCGCGGACTTAAAGAACTCGGATTTTATACCGTTGTCGAGGCGGCTCTGGGCGCAGACATGGTTGCAAGCGCTGAATCGAAAGAACTTGCGGAAAAGGGATTTTTGACAAGTTCATGCTGTCCGGCATTCGTCGACTATGTGCATAAAACCTTCCCCGACCTCGTGCCGTATATTTCGCACAATCTCTCGCCGATGGCGACGATTTCAAAGTATATAAAAGAACACGAAGGCCCGTGCAAGGTTGTATTCATCGGGCCGTGTACCGCGAAAAAGGCGGAAGTTTTAAAGGACGAAGTCAAGCCGTACGTGGATTCATGCATGACATTCGAGGAATTACAGGCGCTGTTTGACAGCCGCGATTTGGATATAACCACGCTTGATGAGGACGTGCTTGACAACGCGTCGTATTACGGCAGAATATTTGCGCGCAGCGGCGGACTTTCCGACGCGGTTAAGCAGGGGCTCATTGAAAACGGCATTGAAGATTTTGAGCTTAAACCTGTTCCGTGCGACGGAATTGAGGCATGCCGAATGGCGCTGCTGAAAAAGAGCAAAAATATTCTCGGCGGAAACTTTATCGAAGGCATGGCATGTCTCGGCGGCTGTATCGGCGGTGCGGGGTGCCTGACTCACGGCGAGCGCAACAAGACTGAAGTAGATAAATACGGTATGGAAGCGCACGAAAAAAACATCACCGACGCAATATCCGTATTAAAATAATCCGGCGTATAAAAGGTGCATACAGAGACACATTTTAGCAATGTTTTGACACGCGAATTTTATTAAAACATATTGCAAACATGCCCATGATATGATAAAATAACCATAATAATAATTATGGAGGAAATTAACATGGACTTTAATATAAGCGGCATCAAATTCACTGCCTCAACCGACTACAAAATTGACCTGACGCCCATAGAGAACAAGGACGGGATACTCCGCATAAAAATTGCGCTGACCCTTCCGAAAAAGCAGACGCCCGAAAAGGTGCGCATTGATTGGGAACTTCCGCTTGACGATATTATATCGCAATGGTCGCCCGAGGGGGACTTTACAAATGCGCTTAAAAACGAGCTTATGCCCGAATGGAGTCCGGTTAAAATCAACTCGCGCTCCGCGTCCGGCGTGCCTATGATTTTACACTTAAATCAGCGCGGTATAAACCGAATTTCGACATCTCTAAGAGACGTTCGCACGCCATGCGTAATCAGTGCGGGCGTGTTTGAGGAAACGGCATGTATTCATTTTAAACTGAATTTATTTACCGAAACCATAAGCGAAATTTCGGCGTACGAAACCGAACTGCGAATTGATACACGCGCCGTTCCGTTCTATGACGCAGCCGATGCCGTGCAAAAATACTGGGCGCAAGATTATGACACAGCGCACATACCGAACGAAGCACGGCTGCCGATGTATTCGACATGGTATTCCATGCACCAACAGCTCGAAACAAGCGATTTGCTTGCAGAGCTGAAAATTGCGAAGGATTACGGCATGGACACCGTAATCGCGGATGACGGATGGCAGACGGACGACAACAGCCGCGGCTATGCATACTGCGGCGACTGGGAACCGACGCCGAACAAAATCCCCAACATGAAAGCGCTTGTCGATGGTGTGCACGCGCTCGGCATGAAGTATATGATGTGGTATTCCGTGCCGTTTGTCGGCATACATTCACGTGCATATGAACGCTTTAAAGGCATGTATCTCTCCGACAGGAAAAACGGAATATTTGTGCTTGACCCGCGCTACCCCGAAGTGCGCGACTACCTCTGCAAAACATATGAGGACGCCGTAAAAAACTGGGGTCTGGACGGACTTAAGCTTGATTTTATCGACTCATTCTCCCTGACAGAGCAAAGTTCCGCGCCGAATGAGCGCATGGATTATGAATCGCTTGAGGACGCAATCTGCGCATTGCTTGCCGAAATAAAAGAACGGCTCGTAAAGCTAAATCCCGAAATATTGATTGAATTTCGCCAAAGCTACGTCGGCCCGATTATGCGCGGCTGCGGAAATATGCTGCGCGTTTGGGACTGCCCGGCGGATATCTTGAAAAACCGTGTAAGCGGGCTCAATCTGCGGTTCACCTCCGGAAATTCGTCAATACATTCCGATATGCTTATGTGGCATACCGACGCGTCTTGCCAAGCGGCGGCTCTGCAGATTATAAACATAATGTTCCTTGTGCCGCAAATTTCGGTACGTATTGAAAAACTGCCGCAATCGCACAAGGATATGCTTAAATTTTATATGAATTTGTGGCGTGCAAACCGCGAATGTCTGTTAGACGGCAAGCTCACCGCCGAAAATCCCGAGGCAAGCTACAGCCTTGCCGCATCGGAGCTTAACGGCGAGTTATTCGCGGTTACATATTCCAAAAACTATCTTAAAACCGATAAGGAATACGCAAAAATCACGCTTGTAAACGGTGCATGGTCGGAAGTTACCGTTATCGATAACAAATACGGCGAATACACGGCGCACGTCCGCATATGGGATTGCACCGGCAAGGTAAAATCGGAATATGACGGCACAATTGCCACAGGGCTCAATGCTTTTGAAATTCCCGATTCCGGCGTAATGGAAATCATAAAAAAATAACGGCTCGCGCCGTTATTTTTTTATTGTAACATATCGTCCCAGCTTGTTGCATAAACCGTTTTTACGCCTTCATTTGACATCTGCTCCGTCACATGCTGTGCGGCTTGGTTGACGCCTGACGCCGCCATGATGTCCTCCGCCGTGAATGTTGTTATTTTTATTTCCGGAATAATGTATTTTTTCATATCGCAATTCCTCCCTTAGTTAGCGCTCAGCACGCTTGCAACAGCCGTTGCATTCTCGTCATAAAGTCCGCTGATTACAAGTCCGATCTGTGCCGTACCCTGCGCCTCAATCTGCGGCAAGTCAAATACCTTCGTTCTGCGCGTTTCGCCGTCACTCGTTACTGTCCAGTAAATCTTTTTGACTGCCAGAGTCGAATTTTCCGCCGGCGTAATTGTCGACACAAATCCCGTTGCAACATCGGTTTCACTTACTTTTTTATATGCCTTTGTTTCATTTTTTACCTTAGCGTCCGCTTTAACTTCAATTCCGCTGACCTTGTCACAAACAAATGACTTAATTTCATCACTCCAAACGCCGTCGGTATGCCAGCCGTTTATTGTTTCTTCTGCTGTCAGTGCCGTGCCGTCTGCCTTTTTGTTTTGGGCAATTTTTACTGTTGCGTCGTCTTTTGTTTTGATTCCTTTATATGCCAATAACTGTGTATGTACACCTTCAGCGGTATAAAGCGTATTATTTGAAATATCAATATTACCCACGCCGGCAGTATCTATATACAACGCCGCATTCTTTTTGCTGTCTGATTCGCTTGTAGTTCCGCAAGCATTTCCGTCCAACATTGTAAATGTGTTATCCGTTATATTAATATTGCCCGTCAATCCGCCTTCACCAATTTTTATCGGTCTGCTTGACTTAATCTTACAGTTTTTAATTGTCAGATTTTCCATTTGTTTCTGACCCTTCCACCAAATGGGATTTGAATTGTTGCCATTTAATAAATTGATATGGTGGTTAAAAATAGTATTTGTAATTGTTATATTTTTTGCCATTGCACCGTTTTCAGGACCATTTGCGAGCCACTGACCGTTAACCGTACAATTGTCCAAAATCAGATTATCTGACATAATCGGAAATCCGTACCATATATTTGTACCCCAATCTGCTTTTACGGTACCGTTTCCGTCAGCCAGAGAACCGTCAGGCCAGTTATACAGATATGTATAGCTTGTTGTTATGCAGAAAATACCGTTCAACGTCATACCTTCAAGAATAATTTTTGATGCTGACGGCAGCTGGAAATACAGGCTTTTGAAATCTACAAAGTTACTATTATTGTATCCCGTTTCCGATTTCAATGTACCCATTATATGTATGGTTGCGCCTGCTTTTGTTGAAACATAGGCTGTTGCATTTTCCTGAGCAGTCCTTCTTCCGGTTTTTACATATCCCTCCGGTGCAGCTTTTCCGTCATACACCCATACATACCCGTCGGACATATCATAATTACCGATTGTTGTGCTCTTTTCCGAAATGTCCAAATTCACATTAACCCAAAGCTCCTGTCCACTTACATCTTTCAATGCATTAAATTCTTCAAATGTGTAAGGGTTTGCTTTTGTTCCTTTTTCTGCATCTGCAAAAGCCGGCATAACCGTCATGCCGAGAATCATTGCGCCTGCAATTATTGCAGACAAAAGTTTTTTGCCTTTCATTAATATTCCTTCTTTCTCTGAATTACTGCCGCAGCGTCCTATTATAATGCCTCCCTTCGGTGCGTACCGCGGCGTGCTGATTTGTGATTTTCACAACATAATTTACATTATGTTGTGTCGAAAGAAGTCGAAAAACGCGAGTATTTGTACACTTTTTACATTATCTCTGAAAAAAATCATTAAAATTTGATACATAAAATTATTGACTAAACATAACTAAAATGGTATAATTTTACATGTAGAAAAAAACAACATAATGTAAATTATGTTGTTTTTTTCTTTGCCTAAATTATCACATCTGTTATAAAGATCGAATTATTACTGCCGTACTTTTCGCACCCGTGCGGCTGCATCCATTCCGCCGCCGTTATAATCGAATGATTATCGCTCAAGCGGCAAACCCCGAAATTACCCAGTCTTGCTCCGCGTTCCGGGGCGACAATTTTCTCCGTATGCCGCAAAACCCGCATATTTTCCGTATCAACCTCCGCCATAAAAAGCGGCGCTCTGTGCCGAAAAACATGGTCGTTATTACCCGCACGCCTTGTATAAACAAGGTACAGCTTATCCCCGCACGCAAGCCAATGCTGCTGCGTATTATCCGACGGGAGAATTTCATCTGTATCCCACCGCCAAAAATCCGGCTTTGAATAATGCATACCGTCGCCGCTTACGGCAAACAGCGCATAATCATCATTTCTTAACGTCAAATAATATTTGCCGCGGAATTTACACAGCGACGGCTCATAAATCCCCCTTGCGTGATTAAATTCGAGCGTATTCCCAAATTCTTTAAACACTGCCCGCGTGCCGTCAAACGAGCAGCGCATTACCGCCAAAACCGCCCGCGCACCCTCGGTTTTTACTATACTGGCGGGGACAAGCAAATCGCCGTTTTCCTCCTCGATAAACTGCGAACTGCCCGGGTTGCACGATTTAAATTGATACTGCGGCGGAATATCTATAATGCCGATCGGCATAAATTTCTCGCCGTCATATACAGAATAAAACGTTTTATTCCCGACTTCCTCGGCGGGTTCGTCATTCCGATAATGCGTAACGCAACCCGTTATAACAGCTTTTCCGCTCTTTTTATGCATAAGCAGCGACGCATCGCACCCGACGGCACTCACGCCGCCGCGGCACGGCAGAACAAACGCATCGTCCGGCATCGGCTCCGACCATGTTTTTCCGCCGTCTTTGCTTACCGAAACATACAGCGGCGAGAACAAATCGCACGCATGCACATAAAGTTTCTGCATAGTCATAATCAAGTGATTTTCATTCAGTCCGCACATTCTCGCGTGAACAAAACACTCTTTCCCGTTATAATGTCCGTCAATTTTGTTGATTTTGATTTCCATCGGAACCTCCGTTTTTGCATGGCAACCGCTCATTTTGCTGCTCTTTCAGCAGTCTGCGCACATTTACAAACGCCTGTATCTGACAAATCAATCGGAATGTCGAAAAAATCAGATATGTAATCTGCGCCATGTCACGGCGCATCATTAATAAGTAAAGCAGCACGCTCAATGCGTCCGAAAGAACCATGAGCGGCGAATATTCCGCATATGCGTACATTACAAGGAAGGACACCAGTATTCCCAAAAGCGATACCAGTGTATCAAGCCGCGGATAATCGGAATCGGTATGTCCCGCCGCAAATGCCGAAACAGCATAGCACGCCGTAAACAAAAGTGCAAGAATTATACGTCCGCGCTTTGTCATCGTCCTCAGGCGCACGGTGTTCCCGACGCCGTTTTTCTTCCACGAAAAATACGACACCAGCTGCACCGGAAAGGAAAACAGCAGCGCGCTCAAAAACGACGCATACAACTTCAGCGAAAAATTAACCGCCGCGTAAAAAAGCGAGTTTATACTTCCTATTAAATGCGCTTTTCTGTCCACTTTTGACTGAAACAACGCGATGAACAGAGAAATATACAGCGGTATCATGCGGAAAACGCTTTGTTTAAACCTTATGCCCGTGACGGTAATCAGCACCGCCGTTACCGCAAGCATTGCCCGCATGGCATTTTCCCGTTTTTGTAATGTTTGCATATTTCCCTGTTCCTCCGTAATTTTATTTATATGCAACAAGCATTCTTACCTCGCCGTGTCCCGTCATATAAATTATGCGCGAATAA
The DNA here is from genome assembly GCA_934487205.1 of uncultured Clostridia bacterium. GTDB lineage: Bacteria > Bacillota > Clostridia > UBA1381 > UBA1381 > UBA1738. Next base: position 18,967 of record CAKSRS010000003.1, on the reverse strand, counting down.
TTGGTACTGTTTTCCACATACGCCGTTAAATCCTCCGGCGTGCCGCTTTTAACAAATTCATCGCTGTATCTGGAATCAATGCTGCCGCTGTCAACCAAAACCGCCGTTTTTGCGTACCCGACCTGCAGCTTGCCGCTTACGTCCGCCGGCATGGTATCCGAGTTGACGTACGAGAAGTACAATCCGTCCACACTGTAAACACAGCCGCGCACTATTCTCATACTTCCGTACCAGTAGGTCGTATCCTTTTCCTGAATCGCACCCGTGCTCATATCGTACATGAGTATATATCCCGACGCGTCGCCCGCCGTATTTGTACCGTATTTAATGATATCGCCCTTCTCAACATTAACGTTGCTGCCGAGCGAGTTGCCGTCAATATCATATCCCGGGAAATTCAAATCCTCGGTCATTATGCTGCTCTCTTCGCCCGTTCTTGCGTTGACAAGCGTCAGCTCATACCCCGTCAGCCCGTCGCTGTTGAGTCCCTTCGACATCTTTTTTACAACATAATTATCCGAATCCTTCGGATTTGATGACGAGTCGCTCACAATAACAAGATAATCCGCAACCACGTTATCCGAACCTTTGAGCGTATATCCCACAACAGGGAATTGATTATCGTTTGAAATGGTAACTTGATTGCTGAAATATGCCGCACGGTTAAACATAATATTTGACGACGGCATTTTTATTATCTTTGTAGCGGAATTTTTAACCGCAAACCGCATAGTTTTATTGCCGCTGTACGGAATAAATATTTGTCCGTTGGTTTTAAATATCATGCTGTTGTCCTGCGGATTTGCAAAAATGTCGTCGGGGTCGGCTATGCCCATGGTATATCCCAGCTCGCCCGGCACGGCGTTCTTTTTCGCCGTACGCACGGTTTTGATATTCCCCTGCGAATCCAGCTTAAACTGCACAAACTGAGTTTTCAGCTTAACCGACGCTTTCTGCACTTCGCCCGATTCGTCCTTATACACAACGTTATCATCGCTGTCCATATACACGGGCGAATCATTTACGTTCCACTTTTCCGCCGTTTTATAATCGGCAAACTGACCGTCCGGCGTGTATATTTCAAACACCAGAACCTTACTCACATCATCGTACGAACGTATCTGCGATACGCCGCCCACAATTATATCGTCCGTGCCGCCGGCGGAATATCCGCATATAAAGCCGTTTCTGTCAAGATACAGCGTGTATCTCCGCCCCGCCGCCAGTCCGCTTACATACGCCTCGAACGAGCGCGACACGGTGTAACTTACGCCATCTGCAACTACCGTGCATCTTTCCTCCGAGTTGTCAATCGACGAAACGGTACCGTCCTCATGTGCGCGGGAAATGACGATTTTCAGTCTGCGGCTGCCGCCGCGCGTTTCGAACAGCTGCACAACATCATTTACCTTTATCTCCGAAAAATCCGTCGTCTCGCCCGACTCGTTATATACCGTAATCTCCGGCTGATTTGCGCCTTCGTCAAAATCATACACGCTGCGGCTGTTTTTATCCTTTATCACCATGCTGTTTTTGTCGGCATAGCTTACATGCACCGCGCGGTATGCGTCAATCTTTACCAAATCAATTCCGCTCGAACCGCCCGTCGATATAAGCGTTATTTTATCCACATCATATCCGCTGCCGCTTGCAAGTATGTTATAGACAAAGCTGTGGTCTGTGGTATAACTGCCGTTAAATATGATATCCGCGCTCTGCGGAATTACCTTCCACACCCTTTTTGTGGTTTTTTCCCAGCGGTCGCCCGATTTATACTCGTTCCAGCTTAATTTTCGCGTGGATTTGTTATAATCTTCATACATGCTCCCGCTGATTTCGGCTATGATATCGCGGCTGTCCGCCGATACAATCAGAACCGCCTCCGTTTCGGAATTATAATACGCCTTTACGCGGCGCCCCAGAAGTTCCGACGCATCGCCCGTGTAGGCAAGTTCAAGAGTTTGCGTATCACTTATGCGCAGGCGCACATACCCCGCACCGCACGCATTGTTATCAGCCGAGGAAAAGCTGTCCGCCTCCAAAAATCCCTTAACGCTTTCAATATCGTAATACGCCTTCAGTCCCGTTTCACCGAAATACGGAACCTCGACCTCCGTCAGATAATTATAAATCATCACATATGCGTCGCCCTTTTTAAATTCAGCGGCACTCTGCGGACGAAGCTTATCCGTAATGCCCAGTTCGCCCGCTTTGCGGACGTACGCGCCGTCCGTAATATCCATATCCGCCATGCCGACAAGAATCATTTCGGCAAAATCAAGCTCCGCGTCGTCATTCGGACGAAAATCCTCGTCGCGGCTCAAAATCATTTTTTCGTCAATCGCGTATTGGATATATTTTTTGTCCGACGCCGAAACGTCCGCAAACGGTATCGGCAGCGATGACTCGGACGGCTCCGCACCGCCCAGCCCCGCACGTACCGCCATCTGCAAAAATTCCATGCGCGATATCGGCGAATCAACCATTGTGCCGCTGCCGCCCTTCGGCGCAACGTCTATCTCCTCAAGCAGACGGCGCGCCTCTATGTAATAATTCTCATTAAACGCTCCCGATTCGGAAACGGCATATGCATTTATGCCCGTGAGCAGCACTATCGCCGCTACTATCAAGGCTGTTATACGTTTCATATGTTTTTCCTCCGCTTTATTTGATTAAATCATATATTATTTTTGCCGCTTCCGCACGGGTACAGCCACGTCTCGGGCGGAAACTTCCGTCCTCATAACCCGAAATATACCCGTTATCCTTCATATATTTCACCGCGCCGCGCGCATAATCCGCAATATCGCCGTCATCGGAAAATCCCGTTTCGCCATCCGATATCTGCGCCTTTTTCGCCCGCGCCGCAATCACCGCGATGTCCTGCCTTGTTATCGGCTCGCCCACGGCAAAGAGCGCGGCGGTAACGCCGCTGATTATCCCGGCATTTACGCCGCTCGCTACATAGCTTGCATACCATGCGCCGCTTGCTACATCATCAAACCGCGACACCGCATTTTCATCATACACCGAAAATGCAAGCACCATCATTGTAACAAACTCCTCGCGCGTTACGCCGTCCTGAGGGGCAAACTCTGTCTCGCTCCGTCCGGAAATGATTTTCCGCTCGCAAAGATAATTAACCGCGTCCGCTGCCCAGCCGAAATATTTCATATCGGCAAAAGTTTTCTTTTCCGGCTTGGGCTGCGGCGTAACATTCGGCTTTACAACATCGCTGATTTTTGTTCCGCCGGTGCCACCCCCGCCGCCACCGCCGCTGCCCGGATTGGGCGCCGGAGTAGCCGTATTGCGCGCGGCTATGTAATCTTCGGCAAATTTTGCTATATCCGCCGTGGCGGTAAAGCTCTGCTTTAACAATTCCTTATTGAGGTCATTTTTATATTTACTTGCGTTATATTTCGTAAAATCAAACATTGTGAGAACATCTTTGTGCGCCGACAAAATCCCGTCGATATCGCCGTATCCTTCGGCATTTGCAATTTCCCGCGTAATCTGGCATGCGCTGATTTTATCGGTAATCGTATTTGTTCCCTTTGCCGCAAGCGCCGCGTTTAAAACCGCAATACGCTCCGACGCGGCAAGCTTTCCGAGCGCGGTGAAGGTTGAAAGGCTCATCTCCGCCGACATGCCGTTATTTTCCTTTATGATATCCGCATACGGCTTTACGTCCTCATATCCATCAGGGAACAGCAATTTGTCAAAATCCAATCCGTTTTCAACATTATTTATCGCCGGGAGAACGCTTGCCTTATTTACCTCTTTTTCAACTTCCTCAATATCGGCGTAATTTCTTCCCGCAAGTGCCTCTGCCGCCTGCATTTTTGCGCTGTTGCCGAGCATCTTGTATATGGGGATTTCAAGACCGATTTTTCCGTCCGAAACCTCGCCGTCAAGCAAAGCCGCAATCTCCGCCGCCGTTTTGCCGCTGATATCCGCCACAAATCCGTCGGTATCGGATTTTGCCGCTATATGCACAAGCTCCGACGAAAAGATTTTGTCCGACTGATATGACGTCACATAAAATCTGTAATCCGCACTCTCCCCGTTAACGCGCACGGTCGGAAAAACATATGCACCGTTTTCGTCTGCGGTTGTGTATCCCATCGCTGCGATAACGTCCGTCGATTGCCACGCATCGCTCTCCGCCGGAATTTCATCGGCTGACGTGCTGTTTTTTATGCAATACATTATCAGTTTGCTGCTTGCCGCCGTTTTCGGAAGTTCCCCGCTTACGATTACGTCCGTCGTTATTTTGTTGTAGCTTGTGTTTACCTCCGCGGCGCTGCATATACAGGCGGAATACGCCAAAACCATCGCTGTTACCAACGCTGTTATTCTTAGTTTCATACCTTTTTCAGCCCTCCTGTTTTCTGACTATTTCATACTGTATTGCCTTATTTTGTGCCGAAAGCTTAAATAATGTATATCCCTTTTTATCGCGGGTTGCCGTCAGCTTTTGCATACGCTCGCCCGACGAATTAAGCGCGTAAACTTCAAAATCGCCCGTTATCTTAAGCGTGAATTTTCCCGTTATCGGCTCAACCAATATCGGTTCGCTGCCGAGCGTTTCGTAAATATTCCGTTTCGGATTTACGCGCGCACCGCTGTTTTGCGCTCTCCACAGCGCGGTGACAAGATATCGGTCCGCATTTTTTATATCATTTCCGTCCAACGCCGTCAGCGCCGCGGTGACATAATCATTATCAGCCTCGATTATAAAACTCGGCAGTTCCTCCGCCGACTTCAAAAATCCCGTAACCGTTTCCGTGCGGGCGTTCCTCGTCTCGAAAATTCCGTTTGAGGAATCCCACCAAATATTATCGGTCTTTAATATTTTCGCCGATGATTTCGCGAAATTTTTTGCATTTTTGTCCGAAAAATCCACACGCATATTACGCATAAACGCCTGCTCCGCATTAAGCTTTTCGCCGCCCGTACCGAGCATGATTTCCTCGCGCTTTGCCGTGCTGCCGCCGTAGAATACGCCCGCCGCAACCGAGCTGAGCGCCAGACTTACCGGATTATTGTACATGCCGTAAAAATCATCAATATAATTTTTATCCGCATAAACGCCGTTTGCGAATGAATGACGGATTGCACTCCAGCCCTTTTGCGCCGCAAGCGCCGCCGTCATAAACGGTGTCTCGGAATTATACAAATTATGCGCCGACGAACCCCACCGCGCAATATACGGTGCGCCCGCCGCGGCACTATCCGCAAAATCCTTCAGCATATTATCGGTATTCTTCGTCATAGAGCCGTAACCGTTCTGCGGCAAAACCGACGAGGCGGTGAGCTTTTCCTTTCCGCCGAGCGGCATGGCGTTATACGCACTGCGCACCGTAAAATCCGCCGCCGAATTTGCACGGGTATCGTCCGCCGATATGCCTTTTTCCGCCGAATTTGAATTTATCGTTACCAATCCGCCCGCACCCGCAAGCGCTTTTTTCATCATATTATAATACTCCAACAAAATTCCCGCAAAGAACTCCGTAACGTCCGTCTTATATCCGTCCGAAAGCAGAGTATAGTCGTTTATGACTTTAAGTTCCACACTGCCGTCCGAAATTTTTTCATAGCTGTGGCGGTCGTATTCCGACGTCCACGCCTTGCCGAGATTTTCGTCCGTCTTATACTTTGTGCGCAGAAAATCGTTAAACCGTTTTTTCGCCTTTTCGTACTGCGCATCGTTTGCAAACGCCGCGCGTGAATATCCCGATGTGTAATCGTAAATCGACAAATCGCCCGCAAGCTCCGTCATTGCAATCGCCGCGTCATCGCCGAGCGTTACGCCCGTATACGGATTTTTGTACCCGAAAAATTCCGATGCAAACTGCTTTTGCAGATTTATTAAATCTTCATCAAAAAATGCGTCAATTCCGTAGCCTTTTTTGAAATCAGCAAAATTTTCGATATCCGCGTCGGCTTTAAGCGTTCTCTCGGAAAGCAGCGAAACATACGTGTACACGCCTTTTTCCTTCAGCCGTGAAATAAAGTACGCCATTTTTTCCAGCTTATCCGCATCAAGAGCCGCGCTTTTTCCGCTTGCCAGCAGCTCCTCGTCAAAATTTGAAAACCGGATAAGATTAATTCCGCACCGCGCAATTCTTGCCGCCGCCAAATCCGCCGTATCATGCTCCGGGAATGCCGCCGCACCGACTATGTCCGCGCCCCAGAAACGCGCCGGTGTGCCGTCCTCAAACACAAAATCCTCGCCGTCTTTTGTCAAGCGTCCGTGCTTGCCCGCGGGCGCGTCCAGATATCCCGAAAAATCTATCGCACTTCCCTTTACCTTTTCCTCATCGGGAAGGACATTTTCATACCAGCCGTACGTCGTCATCGTTACCGACCGCGCACTTTCCGTCGCCGTTAAATACGGCCCCGAATCGGTCAGCGTTATCGCCATTATCATGATATACGCACCGCCCCCGGGCGTTTCCAGCCGCAGACTTTTTACCTCTTTATCCGGGTAAGGATTGTTCATCGCAAACAGATATAAAGACCGCTCCGAACCGTCGTCCTTCTTTGTCGTCCATGCACAGCGGACATAGTCGAAGTCCGTCTTTTTGCCCCAGAAATCGCAGATATGTTCGTCTTGAACAATATCCATATACGCCTCCGTTCCGTCGGCATAAACCCATGTATATGTACCGCACGTGCCCGAGCACCACGGCGACGCCTGAATAAAATACGCCCCGGCGGTTTTTTTATTCACCGCAACTTCAACCGACGTCGGCAGTCCCGCGTCATTTTGTCCGCGGAGTCCCAAAACGCCCTTGCCGCCGTTTTGCGCCGGATTTACAAACTCGAACGGCACGCCGAGCATCTCCTGATTTCCGAAACGGTCGAACATGCGCAAATCGTTGTCGCCCTGGTCTGACCAGCCGCCCTGTTGGTCGCCCGCCACATCGTCCTTTAGGTCACGGGTCATATAAGTACGCAAGTCAAGCTTTGTGAACCCTTGCTGTGTGATTTTCAGCTGTTTTTCCGACAGCATACCGATATTTAAATTGAATTTGCCGCCCTTTTCCGTTTGCTCCGTCATATTGCCGTCAATAGTGGTCTGTTCAAATTGGTCGGATAAATCCGCGGCAAATACCGCATTGCCGAGCGCGCAAATACAGAGGATTATTGCAAAAATTTTCTTTTTCAAAAGTTCACCCCCTTATTGTGATACAGCCGCGTTTTCCGCACCGCCGACAGGCTCAAGCACAAGCGCATAAACCGAAAGCGGCTCAAAACTGTACGATGCAAGTGCATATTCGCTCTCCGCCGCCTGCTCCTCCACCGAAATTTTGTCGGGATTGCTGTACTTCCAACCTTTTCTGTACCAATTATCCGCACTGCGCACACTGCCGTGAATTTTGCGGACATATTTTACTCTGTAATTTCCGTTTTTAAAATTAAATTTCACATTAACCGTATCGGAATCATTACGGTTCGTGAACAAAAGATTGATATTCCCGTCTTTATCACGCACCGCCTCGCCCGCTATGGACGAGGATTTATCTTTCGCAAAGGTATCAAGCTCCGATTTCAATAAATCGCCCACGCCGAATCTTACAAAAGTGTTGATAACTTCCCCCGTACCGCTGCGCTGCTTGTTTCCGTCGCTGTCGGTGTATACTATCGTCCACACCGAGCTGTCCACCGAATGGTCGTTCGTCGCAACGACCTGCGGGCGCAGCGCCATGCGCATATAAAATTCCGCGAGCGCCGTCGAACCCCATATGGTGTGCGGCAGACAATAATCATACGTATTTTCTTCATCATACGAATACGAATTCGGCGCCGGCGCTTGCTCATCAATCACAAGCTTAATTCTGTCCGAACCGGTTATTTCCCTTATATCGCTCTCCAGTCTGTCAAAAACGGCGTCCGCGCGGCGAACATACCCCGCCGGATAATAATAGTGCATGGCAAGATAATCAATCTTGTCGCCCAGTTCCTCCAATACGGGACGGTGCCAGTTTTCCCACCGCGTACCGTCCGCGCCCTCGCCGTCGGCATGCGCCGCCGTGCTTGCAAACGCCATAATTTTTGCGTCCGGGTCGATTGCGCGTATTATCGGAATTACCTTTTTGCAATATGCGATGTAATTATCAAGCGGCCAGTTTTTAGTCCAGTCAAGCTCGTTGCCGAGTTCCCAAGCGAAAATTTTCACGGGCTGCTCCAATCCCAGACTTTTGCGAACCTCCGCCCAGTTTTCGCCGCCGTTATAATTAATACTTCCGTCACCCGTCATAAACTCGACAAGGTCGGCTATATTTTCGACCGAATCGCTCGACATGTTAACGGTATAAATAATCTGCGCGTCCGGCGTTACCGAATATAACGCGGTCAACCATTCGACAATACCCGAATACACCGGGCCGTTTTGATATCCCCACATCTTTTGGTTTGCACGTTTATTCATCGGACCGATTGCGTCCTTCCATCGGAACTCGTTCGCCGACGAACCCGCCATACGCGCAAACGGCAGAGTGTCCTTCCACGCTTCGGCAAAGTTTGCCGGTAAACCGCATGTTCCGTCCTTATCGCGGACTACCCAGTTACCGAAACTTTCCTCCCCTGCGGACCACTCGCAGTTTGTGCCGTACATTTCACGGTCAATATGACGTATTGTTTCATTTTCATCAATCGTCCAGCTGACTTCCTGCTGCACGGCATAACCCGTCGGTATGCACGATGCCAATATTCCGATGCATACGGCTGCTGCCGAAAAACCACGTCTCATTTACTTCAATCCTTTCCGTTTGGCACCTCGGGGCGCCACGATTTTACGGCGCCCCAAAGCACTTACTTTTAAATTATTTTACCGCCGAACCCGAGATAGGTTTAAGCGTACCGAAATCCCATGCCATAACTTTTATCGTATGCGTTTCCGGCGTATAACCGCTCATACCGTCTACCGTCAGCGTTGTGTCATAAATCGCGCTGTTCCAATCCTTCAGCCCGCTTACGCCGATAAGCTTGCCGTCCGCACCGTATACCGCCGCAAACAGTTTTGCCGATGTATCCGCGCCGTAATTCTGCGCATTTACCGTAATATTCAGCTTGTCGCCCGAAAGAGCGGCGCTTGTTACGGCGATTTTATTCTCGCCCGTCTGCGATACCGGTACAAGTCTCTTACCGCTTACACGTACATTGTCGATTTCTACGCCCGCCGAGCGGAGGAATATACCGACCTTGCCCGTTTCGCTTGTATAGGCGGTATCGCCTCTCCAACCGTACTTACCCGCATTTACTTTTACGCCGTCAATGTAAATATCCGGCGTCTGCGTATTATTTACCATCACTATCTTAACACGTTTTGTTGCACCGCTCATAACATTTGTTTCGCCTTCGGCAAGAGCTATGTTATAATCGGTTACTTTTGATTCCTGTTTCTGCGCCACGATTTTATGCGTTGTCGGGTTAACTGCCGTAAAGAATTTTACCGAATATCCCTCGGCTTTTCCGTCCGTCTCGCCAATCGCGTATGCCGGACCTACACCCGCATTATTGGTTACATTCTGAGTACTGCTTGACACCGTTTTCGTTGTTGCGGTCACATCAAATTCTACCGTAACGCCGTTATTATAAACTTCGCCCAGGTTTCCGAATACCATGTAGTCGCCGTGCCACCATTCGTTGTTTTTCATTACAAGCTTACCGCCGTTTACCGATGCGGAAATCGTTGGTGTATCGCCGTTTATATCGCCTACATACCAGCCCGCCGGCAGCGAACCGTCGGCAATATTATCAAAGTTTTCCTCATAAACGAAACTTTCTTCCTTTACGTTAAGCTTATACGGCAGTTTCTTGATTTCCTTGCCGTCATATGTAACCGTGATTACGCCGTCAAAACCGCTTACCGATGATGTAATATTTGCCATTGACGTTACGTCAAGTTCGTCACCGCTTGTGAATTTCTGCATTACGCGCACGTCTGCAATCGCGTCCTCCTCGGTATCGTACACGCCGCCCGCCGATTTGAACGCTGCGTCAATCGTGCTCGTTCCGCTTACTTTGATTTTTCTCTTGCCGCTTACATGCACATTATCGATTTCTACGCCCGCCGCGCGGAGGAATATGCCGACCTTGCCCGTTTCGCTTGTATATACGGTATCACCTCTCCAACCGTACCTACCCGCATTTACTTTCACGCCGTCGATGTAAATATCCGGCGTCTGCGTATTATTTACCATTACTATCTTAACACGTTTTGTTGCACCGCTCATAACATTTGTTTCGCCTTCGGCAAGAGCTATGTTATAATCGGTTACTTTTGATTCCTGTTTCTGCGCCACGATTTTATGCGTTGTCGGGTTAACTGCCGTAAAGAATTTTACCGAATATCCCTCGGCTTTTCCGTCCGTCTCGCCAATCGCGTATGCCGGACCTACACCCGCATTATTGGTTACATTCTGAGTACTGCTTGACACCGTTTTCGTTGTTGCGGTCACATCAAATTCTACCGTAACGCCGTTATTATAAACTTCGCCCAGGTTTCCGAATACCATGTAGTCGCCGTGCCACCATTCGCTGTTTTTCATTACAAGCTTACCGCCGTTTACCGATGCGGAAATTGTTGGTGTATCGCCGTTTATATCGCCTACATACCAGCCCGCCGGCAATGAACCCTCGGCAATATTATCAAAGTTTTCCTCGTAATCAAACGGAACGGTTATCTCCGTAACGTCGGACGCACTGTAAACTTCGCTCTTTATTCCCGTGATTTTAAGATTATCAATCTTGAACTTTGTCAGATATCCCGCAAGACCGATTTTTCCCATATTAACCGATGTATCAGAAATATTATAGTACGAAACTTTTGTACCGTCAATGTACAAATCCGGACTGCCCTTCGCGCCGTACACCGCTTTTAAGTGCAATGTTTTGGTGCCCGCGGCATAAGCTTCGCCGCCCAAATCAACCGTACTGCCCGTCGGGGTACTGCTTGAACCGTATTCCCGTGCCTCACTCTGCGGATAAAAGCTCAAATGACCGATACTTCCCATTTTCTCGCCGTCAACGGTATGCGCAAATCCGGCAAACGGTCTTTGTCCGTAACCCTTAGCACTTGTATTGTAGGAAAGCATGGTGAAATCCGCCTCCATAACAAGTCCGTCTCTTTGCACATTGCCGAGGTTGGTAAACTGAATAACATCATATGTTTTATCCCATTCGCTGTTAATTGCGTCTACCACGAATGCGCCGTCCTGCACACCCGCCGTCAGCTCGCTTGACATAACTTCCCATCCTTCCGGCATTGTGCCGTCGGCAAGTTCGTCAAAGTTTTCCTCATAGGTAAATGTCTTTTTGATTTCCGTCTTTTCAATTTCCTCTGCGGAGTAGTTCGAAATCTCTGCATTATCCACGCTGTAGCTGTCGGCAAACAAAAATCCGATATAGCCCGCGCTATTTTTAACGCCGCCGCTGCGGGAATAAACTTCCGCGCCGTTTATCGAAAAGCTGACGCTGCCCTCCGCGGTTTTGTCATACACAATATGTATCGTTTTTTCGCTCTCGAGCGGGTCTGTCGTGCCTTCGCCAAGAGTTTCTCCCTGATTACCGTTTTCATATGTTACTTCCGTAACCGTTCCGCCCTTTATCTTTATCAGATTTCCGTCGTTGAACTCGCCGTCATTTTTAGATGAATTTATTAAAATTCCGTTTTCGTTTTCTTCATCTAAAATTTCATCAACCGTAATATCCGCCTCAAATCTGAAAGACGCATTTTCATTTTTGTACGGGAGATAAACATAGTTCGCACCGAGCGCACTTCCCGTGAAGGACAGTTTGCCGTCCGCAACCTGTGCGCTGTCGCTGCCGTACACCGTATATGTCTCGTCATTTGAAAAATCATTGCTGTAAAGCGTTGTTTTTGTCACATTTTTACGCTTTTCAAGCGTAATCGCACATACCGAATATTTCGGCATTGTGTACTGCGTTACGACACTCGGCGATGCATATGTATACTTTTGCGTTTTAACATCTTTACCCGATTTTTCCGGTTCGGATGCGGTTATTATCATCTCGTCATTCAGCTGATACTCCGCACTGTCGCTGAAGTTCAGCTTAACGGGCAGTTCCGATGCCGAATCATTCGTCATTATAACTTTTATTTTCCCGTCCGCCGCCCGAGCCGCAACGCCCGACGCGGTGCTGTTTGTGTTTTTCACAAAACCCGTAAAGTTTGTGGACAAAACATCGCCGACACCGTAATTTTTAAACATTTTCAGCATATTTCCTATGCCGTTAAGCCGCATTTCGCCGGTGGAACTGTTATAAATAATATTCTGCCATGCCGCCGAGGATATGCCGTGATACGTTGCCATTTCAATTCCGTCATGCCACATCGTACGCGACAAGATGTTTGCTGTTTCCAAAATTGAGTCCATGCTGTGCGGCGTTGTGAAATTTGAAACCGCATATTCCGACAGATACACCTTAATTCTGTCCTTGCCCGCGCTTGCCGCAATATCTTCCTCTATGGCGGAAATTATCGTATCCATAAGACCGTTATTCACTAAATCAAAATACGTATGCAGCGCTATGTAGTCGATTTCCCCCGCAAGCTCCGCGTCCGCCAGAATTGCCTTGTGCCATGCGCGCCAATCCTCGCCGCTCTTTTGCTTATTGTAATTCGCCGTATCGGCAAATGCGATAAACTTCGCATCGGGCGAAACAGCCCGTACCGCCGCTATATACGTCTTGCAATCGGCTATGTACTGCGCAACTGTATATTCGGAGCCGCCCACGCCGCTCCAGTCAAGCTCGTTACCCAGTTCATACGCCTTAACATTAAACGGCTTTTCAAAACCGTAATCAATTCTCTTTTTTCCCCATTCGGTGTCTGCGCCGCCCGTTAAAAACTGCGCTAAATCCGCCGCGTCCTGAGCCGTATCCGTATCCATATTAAGCGTTACGGTGAACTGCGCGCCGGCATCTATCGTGCTGAACAGTTCGGCATATTCCGCCGTACCGCCCGCAACCTTTCCCGTGGTGTTCCACAAGGTCTGCTCGGTTCTGTCCGCCCACGGTCCTATCGCCTGTTTCCATTTAAACGTATCCGACGCGCCTTCGCCGATACGCACCAGCGGAAAACCGTACTCATTCATCGCAGTTTTAAATTGAATACTCTGCTCAATCTTATCCGTTTCCTCATTATAGCTTAAGTACGGCAGATTTACCGCATAATCGGTACTTATTCCGTACATCTGCGCCGACTGATTTTTGATAACCGTATCGGTATCAATACTCATCGACGCGCCGCCCGATGCCGCTGCCCCCATCGGCAGCATGCCTGCCAGCAAGCTTACCGCTGCGGCAAGCGCACAAAATTTGTTTCTCGTTTTCATTTTCGTCCTCCTTTTTGTTTTCTTTTTATTTCGCGGAAGATGACGGTGCCTCCGCCTTCATTCCGCCCATGCTGTCGATTATATACAGCACAGTTTCCGAATTTTCGCCGTCTGCCATGCCCGTCACAGTTTCATTAACCTTGCCGCCGGCAGAAATATTTAATCTCTTATAATATACACCGGACAAAATTTTCCCGTCCGACATTTTAAGCACAACCGCCGTTACCGCTATATCATGCGCCGAATTGTTCGCCGCCGTAAAGCTTACGCCGTCCGCCGTTTTTTTGACATTGCTCGCCGTAACCAAATCCTTCGTATGGAAATACGCCGTACAATCGGCGGCAATCCCCGCAATATTCGCCACGCCCTTTATAACCACGCGGTACTCGGTCTGCGGCTCAAGTTCCGGCAAAGCAAGCCGCGCCGCCGTCGGATTAAGGCGGCTCACGCTTGTACCTTCGATTTTTGTATCGCCCTTATATACCGTTACATTTTCATCGGTCAGCGTTGCAACATCTATATTATCGCCGAAATCTATTCTGCACACGCCTTTTCCGTTAATCGCAACGCTGTTTGCAGTTATTTTTCCGACAAATACGAGCTTTCGGATATCAATATTATCAATCAGCACCTTCGTTGAATATGCGTCCGCCTTTTGCGTGTTTACATAATAGTCCACGCCGGTTTTTTCGCTGAAATCAAACCCAAGTTCCGTCGTCTGCACCTCTGCAACAGCCGTCCCCGATTCGCGCTCCTTTATGTTTACCGTCACCTTGGGCGGCTGCGCGTCGGCGTCCACACTTACCTTTACGGTGTAATATTTTCCGCTTTCCCAGTCGCCCGCCTCGGCGCCGAAAATCATTATCTTTCCGCCCGGCACAAAGCTTATAATCTCGGTTATATCCCTGCGCCCGCAAGTACGGCTCGGATAAATAAACGGCTCCGGCACGGAATATTTTCCGTGCGTGAACGACATTGCAAAAGTTCCGTTTTTCGCCACATTCTCTACAAGTACGTCCGACTGCCACACAATCGGCCCCGAAAACACAATTTCATCATACGAATACCACGCCGCCGTGCTGACATACTGGCTCGTTGCGCTCTCAAGCTGCAGCGCCTTGTTTGCACCGTTTTTCACTACCGCGCAGCGCCTGTTAAACTGGTTTAGATGCGAGTCCGCACCGCCGCCCGTCATCGTATTCATGGGATAGTTGTACGCGCCGTGCCAGCCGTTATTGAGTCCGCCCGGCACGCAAAGCAGCGTTCCGTCCGCCTGCTCGGAATACGCAATGATATTTTCCGCCGCGTTGCCCTCATACGCGTCCGCGCCGGTGTATATCCCGCCCGGAGCATTAATCAGCCAGTTTGTGGTTACATCTTCTGCGTTCGTTTGCCCCGGATACGTTATCGTAAACTTCCGCGAAGTATCGTACTTTTCGGTAATACTGTATTTTTCGAAGTCCTCCGCGGTAATTTCGCCGTCCGCCGATACAGCAATCGGCACAAAGCTTAAAAGTCCCGCCAAAATCGGTATAATCGCCTTTTTCATACGCTTTTTCTCCTTCATCATTATCCTTTTACCGCGCCCGCAGCCAAGCCGGATACAAAATATTTGTTACCTATCGCATAAGCGACGATTACCGGCAAAAGCGCTATCGCTGTTCCGGCAAAAACAAGATTATAGCTTGCCGCAGCCTCGCCCGATTTTGACAGCGCTATTACGCCGACAACCAACGGCCGCTGTTTCGGGTCGCCCAAAGTGAATATCATCGGCATCAGATACTCATTCCACGACCCCTGGAACGCAAGCACGCCTATCGTCGCCATAATCGGCATCAAAAGCGGCATTATTACCCGAAAAAATATCCCCGCGAAACTGCACCCGTCAATTTCCGCCGCCTCCTCTATCGCTTTCGGCAGCGAATAGATATAGCTGCGCACAAGATAGATATTTACGATATTTACGCCGAAAATCCTGATAAGCATAAGTCCCGGCAGCGACTTCGGTACATGCAGCACGTTCAGAATTTTTAAAAGCGGGTATATGGTTATACTCCCCATTCCGAAAAACATTAAAAGCGAAAATGCACCCAGCCAAAAGCTTTTTCCGCGGAACTCGCCGCGAGCAAACACATATCCGCCCAGCGACGACGAAATGAGCGTCGCCGCAACTATTCCTACCGTGTAATATATACTGTTAAACAACATATGTCTTATATCGAAAACATCGGAATGCCATACATCGATATAATTCTGCAGCGTAGGGTGCCGCGGCAGAATTGCCCCCGGGTCTGTCAGAATCTCCGCATTCGTCTTAAAGGACGCAAACAGCAGATACAAAAGCGGAAACAACGTCAGAAGGAACATTGCCGTTAAAACGATATATGCAAAAATATTGCCTGTTTTTTCTTGTTTTGTCATTTTAATCTCCATTCCGCCGCTCCTTTGGCGGCACAAATTCCGGCGCGGAAAATACGCAGGCCGACTCACTTTTTACGGGCGGCATATACTTAAAATCCCGCAAAGGGCGCGATACACCGCGTATTTTTCACGCCGTTCCTCCTTAATAAATATTGTTCAGCTTTTTGCTCGCCGTCATATAGCAAAGCGTAACGCACGACAGTATCAATCCCGTAACAAGCGACATGGCACAGCCGTAACCGACATTTACGTTTCCTGTCGCTATGCCCGGCGCATAATTATTGAATATATACGCATTTACCGTATAGGTCGAGCCGCTCGGCGCACCGTTCGTCAGAACAAGCACCATCTCGCTCGTACCCAGCGTTCCGATTATCGACAGCATAAGAATTATCTGCAGGGTCGGCGCAATCAGCGGAATTGTCATTGTGAAAAAGGTACGCAGCGATGACGCTCCGTCAATTTTCGCCGATTCATACACGTCCTGCGGTACATTCGCCAGCGCCGCGATGAAGTACAGCGTATTTATCCCGAACGTCCGCCATATATCCGCCGTTACTATCACGCGCATTGCCAATAATTTTGTTGCGAAAAAGTCGATCGGCTGCGTGGTGAGCCCCAGCTTTTGCAAAAGTCCGTTCATTACGCCGAATACGCTGAATATATTCGAAAATATCAGCGCGATAAGCGCCGTACTGACTATGTTCGGCAAATAGTACACCGCGCGGTACATTCCCGCAAACTTTATCTTTCTGCTTAGCAAAACCGCAAGTATCAGCGCAAGCGGTATCTCCACCGGAATTTTCATCACCGCAAAAAGCAACGTCGTCCCTATCGTTTTCCAATATGTAGTATCCTTCAGCAGGGACGCAAAATTCTCCCAGCCGATAAAACGTGCGGAAATTGTGTCATAATTCGTCCACGACAGCGATATCGCCCACAGCATCGGTATTATCGAAAATACCAAAAATCCGATTATCTGCGGCGACAGCATCAGATAACACATGCGCTCCTTCTGCCTGAACCGCGCGCTGCGGCAGCCCGCCGTATTTTTTGTTTTTGTTCTCACGAATGTACCCTCATTTCCTTTTATTACTTGCTTATAACTTCATTTTTCCAATCCGGAATTAAATAGCGGTTGAAATCTTTATCTTTATTTTCGTCATAATACTTCTTCATTCCGTCGTTCATGCGCTTGTTCAGGTCGGCAATCGCCGCGTCTGCATCAACCGCGCCCGTCCATACATCTTCCGTAAATACCGCCTTTGCATTCTTTTGTCCCGTTATGTCAAAGCTCGGGCAATCATAACCGTCCGTACTTATGTCAACAAACGATGAAAATTCCTTCCAGCCGGTTAAGCCGTCATTCGGCGTTACATCAGCCGTTGCCGATGAATCGTAATATATCGACATGCCTTCCTTATAAAGTTCCCGCGCAAGGTCTTTGCCGTACAGGAATTTTAAAATCTTCAGCGCCGCGTCATCGCCTATTCTTTCCACGCACTGCGGACTTATTGCATATCCTCCGCCAACGCCCATGTGCTGTTTATGTCTTGCATTTTTATCCGCAACCGGCAACGGCGCTACGCCCCAATCACACTTTGCGGGAAACTGCTTATTAAACACGCCCACATCAAACGAACCCGCAAACTTCATACCGATATTTCTTTCCGCAAAATATGCACGTGCCGCATCATTATCAAGTGTTTCCGAACCGGGGAAATTACTTCCGTCCTCTTTTATACCGGTATACATTTCCCAAATCGGCTTTAATCCGTCCATATTATATTCGCCCTTTACCGGGTCAAATATGTTCATGCCCGTGGAGCCTATGAGCAGCTGCTTGATATCCACATCATAAAACGCGCCCCACTTCATCGGCATGATTATACCGTAATCCTGTTTTGACGGGTCGGTCATGCGCTTTGCATATTCGCGCACTTCCTCAAATGTTTCCGGTGGGGTAGGCTCGCCGTTTTCATCAACAATTCCGTACTTTTTGAACATATCCTTATTATATACCAGTCCGAATGTGTTGATATTTCCCGGCAAGCGGTAAATCTTGCCGTCCGGACCCATGAACTCGCTGCGGCTCAGATTATAATCGGAATATTCGCTCTCAATCCACTCTTTTCCGCCGCTAATATCTTCAATAGATTTGATATTCCCCGCCGCCAGATTCTTGTCGATAATAGCCGAGGAATAAAGGTCTGGGCCCTGTCCCGACGCAAACGCCATTTCCGTCGCCTGCTGAATATCGCCTTCCTTGACGGTGTATTCAAGCTCGACGCCAAGCTCTTTGCCCTCGTTGTTATTCCAGCCATCAATAAGCTTGGTTACAACGCTCTTGCTGTGCGAGTCCTGCGACCACACTGTTACCTTTTGCACAGAACTCTTGTTCTCGCCGCAGCTTGATACCAACATGCCGATTCCCATGACGCCGCAAAGTAACATTGCCAGCTTTTTTGTATGTTTCATATAAAAACATCTCCTTTTTTTGTATTCTTTATATCTATTTTAACAACAGATACCCACACCGTCAATATGATACGTTATCAACACAAATGTTGATAATACATCAACATTTTGTTTATTTTGTATAAAGCACTTGACAATCAAAATTAAATTTGTTACAATTTAGATAAAATTCGGTGAATGGTGATTAAGGAGTGGTTTTCGTGGTATATATACTTCTTATACTGCTGTTTTCGGCAGCGTTCATATTTCATGATAAATTCAAATATAAACAGATATCCTTTACCGTTTTTGCAATAACAGGATTTTTTCTTATGATAGCAGCGTCCGTTTTTTGCTCTTTGCGTAAAGCGGGCGTATATTCAAGCCTGAATTTTCAACATTTTTATTACCTGTATCAGCTGTCGGCGTATCTTCGGCTGTCCTTTGCGGATATATACAAAATGTCGCTGTTCGGCAGTTTTTTGGTGTATCTTTCGATGCTTACGCTTATGTTTGATATGCTGCCGCAAAGAAAATATCTTCTGCGCGCCTTGCTGCAGCTGCCGCTGTACATATATCTTGCGATAAACGACCCCGATATGGAATATACGCTTTATATCATGAGCGCGACGCATATGCCGAACGCCGAAGTTCTGACGTCGTTCAAGAGTATTTATGACACATGCATGATGTTTGCATATCTTGCCATGCCAGTTATCGCC
>CAKSRS010000002.1 GCA_934487205.1 uncultured Clostridia bacterium | reverse complement strand
TCCGTGTCAGCCGGATGAGGGAAGGTTTGCGGTGTATGGGTTACTGTGTTTAAGGTTTGAAGTGCCAACATATGTTGTTGCATTTTCGTAGCGGGTAATCTGTTGGTAATCCTTTCCGTGTCAGCGGGAAGTGGGAAATTGCGGTGCATGGGTTACCCGTGTTTATGGTTCAGAGCGCCAATGTACGCTATTGCTTTCGTGGCGCGCAATCTGCTTGTATCTTTTCAGCATGAGCCCGGTGAGGGACAGCAGGTGAAAAAATTTTAATAAAAAAACAATAAGCGACCGTGCAAAGAACAAATGCACGGTTGTTTTAATGCGGAAGGCAATAATTTCTGTTGCAATTTCTGTGCAGCTGTGATACAATAGAATCAGAACAGGAAAGGGGTGTCGGAATGAGCAACATTATATGGTTTGCGGGCGTGGTTATTTTCGGCGTTATAGAGGCGGCGACGGCGCAGCTTGTATCAATTTGGCTTGCCGGCGGTGCAGTGTGTGCACTTATTGCGTCGCTGTGCGGTGCGAACGGCATAACGCAGACAGTGATATTTATTGCCGCGTCGGCGATTTTACTGCTGTTCACGCGACCGGTGGTAAAGCATCTTACCGAAGACAGAAAGACAGCGACCAATGTCGACGCGCTTATAGGCAAAACTGCGGTAATCACGCGCGCGCTGGACGGAATAAACGACGGCGAGGCGAAGGTTGACGGAAAATACTGGACGGTGCGGTCAAGGTCCGGCATGTCGTTCAAAGAGGGCGACATGGTTCGTATTTGCAGCGTCGAGGGCGTCAAGCTGATTGTCGCGATGATGCCGGAGTGTGAAATAATATCGTGAGAAAAATTTTGAATTGCCGCAAAGCGGCGGAAGGAGAATAATATGGGATACGTATTAGCATTGCTTGTAATTATAATCATAGGAATTATTGCGAACATTAAAATTGTGCCGCAGGCGCACGCATATATAATAGAGCGGTTCGGCGGTTACAGCGAAACATGGGGCGTAGGCTTGCATGTAAAGATACCGTTTGTGGAGAAAATCTCGAAAAAAGTGAGTTTAAAAGAGCATGTTGTGGATTTTCCGCCGCAGCCGGTTATCACGAAGGATAACGTAACGATGCAGATTGACACGGTCGTATATTATCAGATTACCGACCCGAAAATGTTTGCATACGGCGTTGAGCGCCCGATGATGGCGATAGAAAATCTCACGGCGACGACGCTGCGTAACATTATCGGCGAAATGGAGCTGGACGAAACTCTGACGTCGCGCGATATAGTAAATACGAAAATGCGTGCAATTCTGGACGAGGCGACCGACCCGTGGGGAATAAAAATCAATCGTGTGGAACTGAAAAACATTATACCGCCGCGTGAAATCCAGGACGCGATGGAAAAGCAGATGAAGGCGGAGCGTGAGCGCCGCGAGTCGATTTTGAAGGCGGAAGGCGAAAAGAAAGCGGCGGTGCTCATGGCGGAAGGCGAAAAAGAGTCCGCGATTTTGAGGGCCGAGGCGAAGAAACAGGCGGCAATCAAAGAGGCGGAAGGTCAGGCGGAGGCAATCGTGCGCGTGCAGACGGCGGTTGCGGAAGGTATCAGAAGAATTAACGAGGCAAATCCGAGTGATGCGTATATCGCGATGAAATCGCTTGAAAGTTTTGAAAAGGCGGCGGACGGAAAAGCAACAAAGATTATTATTCCGTCGCAGATACAGGGCGTTGCGGGACTTACGACCGCGGTAAAGGAACTTATAAAGGAATAAAAAGGAGAAAAAATCATGAGTGAAGAATGTAGTCATAATTGTTCGGAGTGCGGCGCAAGCTGCAGCGAAAGAACTCCGGAAAGTTTTATAGAAAAGCCGCATGAGCTGTCGAGCATAAAGAAGGTAATCGGCGTTGTCAGCGGCAAGGGCGGTGTGGGCAAATCGCTTGTTACGTCAATGCTGGCAGTGCTTATGCAGCGCAGAGGGCATAATGCGGCGGTGCTTGACGCGGATATAACGGGTCCGTCAATCCCGAAGGCGTTCGGCTTGAAGGAAAAAGCGACAGGCAATGATGACGGACTTTTCCCCGTAAACACAAAGACGGGCATACAGGTCATGTCGGTTAATTTGCTGTTGGAAAACGAAAGCGACCCGGTGGTATGGCGCGGGCCGGTGATTGCGGGAACGGTAAAGCAGTTCTGGACGGAGGTTATCTGGAAGGACGTAGACTTCATGTTCGTGGATATGCCGCCGGGAACGGGCGACGTACCGCTGACGGTGTTCCAATCCCTTCCGCTTGACGGAATAATCGTTGTGGCGTCACCGCAGGAGCTTGTCGGCATGATTGTGGAAAAAGCGGTAAAGATGGCGGAAATGCTTGATATCCCGGTGCTCGGACTGGTCGAAAATATGTCATATTTTGAGTGTCCGTCGTGTCATGAAAAGCACAGCATATTCGGCGAGAGCCATATTGATGAGCTGGCGAAACAGTATAGCGTTGATACGGTTGCAAAACTGCCGATAAATCCGAAACTGGCGGCGGCGTGCGACAGCGGCATGATTGAGCTGTTCGACGGCGATTGGCTTGACGGCGTGGCGGATAAGATAGAAAAATTGTAATTATACGGCGGAAATAGGAGTGCGGGAGCATGAAAAAGTTATATAAATCACAAACAGATAAAAAAATTGCGGGGGTGTGCGGCGGAATTGCGGAATATTTCGATATGGATTCCACGATAGTGCGCCTGATAGCGGTGCTGCTGATTTTGGGGTTCGGTTCGGGACTTCTTATTTATATCGTGGCGGCGCTTATTATGCCGGACGGTCCGCAGTATTAAATGAAATTTTATATAACAGACGGGGGTACGTTGAGGATTCCGTCTGTTTTTTTTAGCCGAAAACAAGATCAAAATGAACCATGTCGCATTACGGGAAAATATATAGATGAAGGGAGGCGGAAAGCGTATGAACATGTCGGAATTTGCAAAGCTTACCGACGATTACGGAAATGATGTGTACGGATTTTGCGCCGGGCTTGCGCATGACGCGGAGGAGCTTGCGGAGTTGTATCAAGACACATTTTTAAAGGCAGCAGAGATGGCGCAACGCATTGATAAGGACAAAAATCCGAAAGCATTTTTAATGTCGATAGCTGTTTCGGTATGGAAAAACGGAAGAAAAAAGCATGCGGTACGCAGCAGAATAGCGCCGCGTGCCGATGAAGAAGAACTCAGGAGCGTACATTCATCGTCCGATTTGCAGGAGGAAATAATAGAAAAGGAGCGGCGCGAGGTTATCCGGAAGGCGGTTGCGGCACTGGGTGAAAAACATCGCGTGGTTGTGCTGATGTATTATAATGCGGGAATGTCGGTTCGGGAGATTGCCGAGGCGGAAAAGATATCCGAAGGGACGGTAAAAAGCAGATTATTTTCGGCGCGCGCCGAGATAAAGCAAAGATTGGAGGAATATGAATATGACGGAAATCAGACTGGACAGCGAGATAAGGTCGGCACTGAAATACAGCGGTGAGCCGACGGAGGAGATGAACAGGGAATTGAAAACGAAAATTGCTGAAAAATTCAAGAAAAACAGACGTCTTGCGGGATTAAGAATAACGACGGGCGCGCTTGCGGCGGCGCTCGGGATACTTGTGATACTGCCGAACATAAATTCCGGAATTGCGTACGCGATGCAGGATATGCCGGTAATCGGCGGCTTAGTGCGGGTCGTGACATTCAGAACATATGAGGACAAACACGGGTTTATAAGCGCAGACGTTGAAGTGCCGGAGATAAAAAATCTCGGCAGTGTGGGCGAGGAATTGAATAAGCGGATTGATGAATATGTCGGCGGAATTATTGCGGCATATGAGAAGGACCGCGACTCCTTTGCGCCGGACGAAGATGCGCCGGACAGCATGTCGGCGAAGTTTGCGATGAATACGAAGTATGATGTTCTTGCGGACAATGACAATTATTTCACGATAAAGGTTTGGACGACGATTTCGATGGCGAGCACGCAGGAGTTCAACAAATGTTTCACTGTTGATAAAAAGAATGAAAAAATAATCGGACTGGGCGACCTGTTTGAGGACGGATATGATTACAGAAAAGCGATTTATGATGAGGTTGCCGCACAGGCGCGTAAGCGTATGGAAGATGACGAAATGCAGATGTATTTTATAGACGGGTCGGATTTTGACATGCCGTATGCGGAGCTTATCGACAGAGCGAATTTCTATCTAAACGATGACGGGAAAATCGTGATGATTTTTGACAAATACGAAATTGCGCCGGGTGCAATGGGCGTATGTGAATTTACCGTCGGAAAAGCGGAAAACGGGAAATTGGTTCCGTGAACATAAAAAATACAGTGGTAGAAGAATTTCATTTTGCCATTAAAAACATTGGCTTTATAGCCGATGTCAGACCGCTGACAAAGTCAAAGTCAGCGGTCATTTTTTATATAAAGAAAACCGCGCGATAGTTTGAAGCAGTAAAATAAAAGTAGATACACGGTGGTTTTCCATGTGTCTACTTTTACTTGACAACTGCACTATGCGGGTGGATATTTATTGTGGTTTTAGTTTTTCGGTTTAAAGAAGGAAGGAACGTTTACATTGTCCATGCCTGTCTTTAATGTTCTCGAGAAGATTGCGTCATCATCATTCGATGCCGAAAACGTCGGAATATGCGAACCGAAATCGGTTGTTTTCGGCGCGCTCGGCGTAATCGTATCAGTCTTTATACCTCTTTTGTTTTTAGCGTTAAGACCGGTTGCGATCAATGTTACCTTAATTTCGTCCTTCATGTTTTCATCAACAGCAGTACCGACGATAATGTTTGCGTCCTGAGAAACCATTTCGCGTACGATTGAAGAAACTTCGCCCATGTCAACAAGCGAGAATTCCGTTCCGCCGGTGATGTTAAGGAGAACATTGTGTGCGCCGGAGATGCTTGTCTCAAGCAGCGGCGATTCGATAGCGGCGCGAACTGCGTCTTGTGCGGCGTTTTCGCCCTTGCCGATACCGATACCCATGTGTGCAACGCCGGAATCACGCATAATTGTGCTTACGTCCGCAAAGTCACAGCTGATAATACCGTTCTGAGCGATAACTTCAATGATACCCGCAACGCCCTGACGGAGAACTTCGTCCGCCAGCTTGAAGGAATCCTTTATTGAAATTTTCTTGTCCGCAGTTTTCAAAAGCAAGTCATTGGGGATAGTAACGATAGCGTCAACATTCGTCGAAAGCTGTTCGATGCCCAGTTCCGCATTTCTTGCTCTTTGCGGGCCTTCAAAGAAGAACGGCTTTGTAACAACGGCAACGGTAAGTATACCCATGTCTTTGGCAAGCTTGGCGATAACGGGGGCTGCGCCCGTACCTGTTCCGCCGCCCATGCCGGCTGTAATAAATACCATTTCGGTGTTTTCCAAAAGTTCTTTGATGGCGCTTTCTGTTTCTTCCGCCGCTTTCTGACCGATTTCCGGTTTAGCGCCCGCGCCGAGTCCCTGCGTCAGTCTTGTCCCGATTTGAAGCGCAACGGGAGCCTTAACTGTTTTAAGCTGCTGCAAATCCGTGTTTACGGCAATAAATTCTGCTTTGGAAACATTTGCGTCAATCATTCTGTCGACGGCGTTGTTTCCGCCACCGCCTATGCCGATTACTTTAATTCTTGCGCCGTCGGTTGGCTGAGCGGCTGCATTATCGGCTGCAAAATCCATATTGTTACCCATATATATATCCTCCTTAGTCTATTATCTGATTATACATTTTTATTGTACTATGTTTTTATAATTATTTCAATAGGAAATCCAAAAAAATATTAAAAAATACCAAAAATTTTACTTTTTTTTAACAATTACGGCGTATAAATAGCCTTTCCTGTTGTCGAAAGGTTAATTGTCCCGCGCGAATTTTCGTTAAGCTTGTTGGAATTTACCGCTTCTTTCAGCAAGGCAAGCTTGCGCTGGAAGTCGATATGCGTTCCGCAGATAACGTCCAGACGGTTCTGATAGTTGAAAGTAATATTTGTCATATCCTCAAAAGACATTGTTGTTATATCTTTTATTATATCCGCTTTTTCCATATTTCCTATGCATGACATAACAATTTTTTGCGTTTCTTCATCTTTAAAAGCGATGAGCTCGCCCTCGTTTGCGGAAATTACGGAAATTCCTTCCAAAACGGGCACGCTTTCCTGCTTTTCGGGTGATTTTTCCAAAACTTTGGCATTTTTGTCAATTACTATAAATGACTCGGAAAAATTAACCTGACATACCGGCTGACATTCGGTAATTTCGATGGTGATTGACGGCGGGAAGGGTCGTTTTTTAATCACCGCCGTGTCGGTATATGCGAGCTCGGCAAGCTTGCGGCGTAAACCGCGCTTGCTCGTGCGGAACAGATTTTTGCCGTTTGCGTAGTCAACCTGAGCCATAATCTGTTCCGACGAGAGTTTTGAATTTCCTGTTATATTAATTGTTTTTATGTTGAAAATCGGCGTGAAAAACATTACGGAAAGCACTGCAATAAGCGCCAGAACGGTAAAGAAGGTGTATCTTCTGATTTTTTGCTCACGTATCCGTTTCTGACGCCGCTTATTGTGGCGAGCCTTAAAGCTCTCCTCGGTTGCTTTCCTTGTAGCCATAAGCGATTTTCACTCTTTTCGTTTTATATCAATACCGCAGGCGGATAAGACTCTTTCGATAGACTCATAACCCCTGTCGATAAATTTTACATTGTCAATTTCGGTTGTACCCTCTGCCGCAAGCGCTGCCACAACGAGCGCCGCGCCGCCGCGGAGTTCCTTTGCGACAACATGCGCGCCGGTGAGATTGCTTTTGCCGATAACAACCGCAACTCTGCCGTCGGTTTGTATGTTTGCGCCCATGCGCACGAGTTCCTCGATATGCTGGTAACGGTTTTCGAAGATATTTTCAACGAAAACGGTTGTGCCGCGGCACTGCGTCGCAAGCGCGGTGAACGGCGACTGGATATCGGTCGGAAAACCGGGGTACGGCATGGTCTTCAGTGTTCCGACGCTTTTTAAAACGCGCGCCGGCTGAAGAATAATTTTCGATTTTTCGGTATAAATGCGGCAGCCCATATCCTTGAGGGTGTTAATCATCGCGCCCATGTGGGTGCTGTCGGCGTTTTTAAGAATAACCGTTCCGTCCGACGCAGCCGCGCATGCAAGATATGTAGCGGCGGCGATGCGGTCGGGAATAATAGAATATTCAACGCCGTAGAGCTTATGTACGCCCTCGATGGTAATTATATCGCTGCCGGCGCCATTTATTTTTGCGCCCATGCGGTTTAAAAAGTTCTGTAAATCCACGATTTCGGGCTCGCGCGCGGCATTTTCGATAACCGTGATGCCGTCAATCATGCATGCGGCAAGCATGGTATTTTCGGTTGCGCCGACGCTTGGGAAATCAAGGTGAATTTGCGCCGCCTCGGGTTTGTCTGCAATGCAGTGGATAAATCCGTGCGACTCGGTAATTTCGATGCCGAGCTGCCGCAGCGCCTTAAGATGCAGGTCAATCGGTCTGTTGCCGATTTCGCAGCCGCCGGGCATGGAAACCTCGGCTTTGCCGAATTTAGAGATTATCGCGCCCAAAAATATTATTGATGAACGCATCTGCCGCATCAGCTCGTCGGGGATAGTATAACCCGAAATATCGGAGGAATCGACCTCCAGACAATTTTTCTCCCACTTTACGCGGCAGCCGAGGTTTTTAAGAACCTCAATCGTCATTTCGACGTCGCGCAGCCGCGGACAGTTGTAAATTATATTTTTTCCGTCGCTTAAAATCGCGGCGGCAAGTATCGGAAGAACCGCGTTTTTTGCACCGCGGACGTCAATTTCGCCCTCCATTTTTCTGCCGCCGGAAATTTCCAGCTTACTCACGGAAACACCTCCCAATCTATTATTTACATACTGTATAATATGTAAAACGGCGGGGAGTGTTCCTGTATCACTTTATTATACCAAATTAGCGGCATAAAATCAACTTATTTCGCAAAATTCTTTTAAAAACTTCTTATCTTCATCGGTAAGCGGGGCGTTTTCAAGCATATCGGGGCGTTTTTTCAAGGTGTTAATGAGCGCCTGACGGCGTTTCCATTGTTCGATATTTTTGTGGTGGCCGGAAATAAGTATATCCGGAATTTTCACGCCCATGAACTCTTGCGGGTGGGTGTACTGCGGATATTCCAAAAGTCCGGAAAAGTGGCTTTCGTTTTTGTATGAGTCCTCGCTCGCCAAAACGCCGGGAATCATGCGGCTGACGGCGTCGATAACCGTCATTGCCGGCAATTCGCCGCCGGTTAAAACAAAGTCGCCGATTGAAATTTCCTCGTCGACAAGCATGTCGATAATGCGCTGGTCGACGCCCTCGTAATGTCCGCACAAAAAAACGATATGGTCAAGGCGGGAAAGTTCCACCGCCTTTTTTTGGTTAAAAACCGCGCCTTGCGGCGACATAAAAACCGTGTGTGGTTTGGATTTGCAATCGTTGGTGATGTGCATGTATGCGTCATAAATCGGCTGGGGCGTCATAATCATTCCGCCGCCGCCGGAGTATGGGTAGTCGTCGGTTTTTTTGTGCTTGTTGGCGGAAAAATCACGGATATTGGTGAAATTCATTTCTATAAGTCCCGCGTCGCGTGCGCGCCCCGTTATGCTCTCGCCGAGAACCGACTCGAACATTTCGGGGAACAGGGTCAAAACGTCAAATTTAATCATCTTCCAAACCTTCCGGTATTTTTATTGTAATTTTCTTGTTTTCGATATCCACCGACTGCACGACGCCGTCGATTATCGGAACGAGCAAATTTTTTCTGCCGTCGCGCTTTATATCGTAAATATCGTTGGAGCCCGTCGCGAAAACGTCGGCAAGTACGCCGATTTCGCCGTTCTCGTCTGAAACGGTACAGCCGATTAAGTCGGCGATATAGTATACGTTTTCGGGGAGGTCGCCAAGCATGTCCTTGTTGGCGAAAAGCACGGCGTTTTTATATTTTTCCGCCTCGTCGATGGAGTCAATCTGCGCAAAAAGTACGATTATGTTGTTTTTCTGATACTTGATGTTTTTGATGTCAAGCCGCACATCGCCGCCGCGCATGCGCGCAAAAACATAATCCAGATTTTCGAATGTGTCGGGCGAATCGGTCCACGAAACAACCTTGACCTCGCCTTTAAGACCGTGAGTGTTAATGATTTTTCCTACTTCAAGCAAGTCCATAAAAGTTTCTCCTTTAAAGTCACATTAAATAAAATAAGTGTCCTCAAAAGTTTAAGACACTCATTTTAATGCTTATTGAACTATATCGACAGATACACGCTTGTTTTCAATGCTTGCGGCTGCCTTGACAACGGTGCGGATTGCTTTGGCAATCTTACCCTGTTTGCCGATAACCTTGCCCATGTCGCTGTCCGCAACGCGGAGTTCAAGCGTCACCGAGTCGCCCGACTCGATTTCCGTTACGGAAACTTGGTCGGGGTGTTCCGTCAATGCTTTTGCAATGATTTCCAAAACTTCTTTCATTACGGTAATCTCCTTACATAATACCCTGCTTCTTCAAAAGAGCCTTTACAGTATCTGTAGGCTGAGCGCCGTTAGCAATCCATTTCTTTGCCATATCTGCGTCAATGTTAACTGTTGCAGGGTCTGTCAATGGGTTATATGTTCCGATTTCTTCGATAAATCTTCCGTCTCTGGGGTATCTTGAATCAGCAACAACTACTCTGTAAAACGGAGCCTTTTTTGCACCCATTCTTCTAAGTCTGATTTTTACTGCCATTTATGTCACCTCCCTAAAGTGAATCTTTTGTATATCAAAGTCTTTCGACATTAATATCTGCCGCCCATTTTTTTAAGCCGTTTTAACATTCGCGCCTGTTTTCCGCCCGACAGCTGTTTCATCATCTGTTTCATCTGTTCAAACTGTTTTAAAAGTTCGTTGACGTCCTGGACGCGGGTTCCGCTGCCCTTTGCAATCCGCACTTTGCGGCTTGCGGCGATAATTTTCGGATTTGCACGTTCTTTGGGCGTCATGGATTGAATAATCGCCTCGGTGCGTTTCATTTTTTTCTCGCCGTCGGCGGCGTCGATTTTGTCCAACATGGATTTGTCCACACCGGGCATCATGCCGACAAGCTGGGTTATCGAACCCATTTTCTTTATTTGCTGCAGCTGGTTCAAAAAGTCCTCCAAATCGAAGGTCTGCTGCCGCATTTTGCGCTCGAGTTCCGCCGCCTCTTTTTCGTCGACGACTTCCTGCGCCTTGTCGATAAGCGTCATAACGTCGCCCATGCCGAGGATACGGCTTGCCATTCTGTCGGGGTGGAAGGGTTCGAGCTCGGACAGCTTTTCGCCGACCGACGCATATTTTATCGGTTTGCCTGTAACCGCGCGGACGGAAAGCGCCGCACCGCCGCGAGTGTCGCCGTCCAGCTTGGACAGGATTACGCCGGATATTTCAAGCTGCGAATTAAAGCTTTCGGCAACGTTGACCGCGTCCTGACCGGTCATCGCGTCGACAACAAGCAGTATTTCGGACGGATTAACCGTGCCTTTTATGTTTTCGAGTTCTTCCATCAGCGTCTCGTCTATATGAAGGCGTCCGGCGGTATCTATGATAACGGGATCGTTCCCGTGTTTTTTTGCGTGTTCGATTGCGGCTTTTGCGATGTTCACAGGATTTTCATCGGTACCCATCGAGAAAACCGAAACGCCGATTTGGTCGCCGAGAACCTGCAGCTGCTTTACGGCAGCGGGACGGTATACGTCACAGGCAACCATAAGCGGGCGTTTGTCCAAAGTTTTGCGAAGATTCAGCGCAAGCTTTGCCGTTGCCGTCGTTTTGCCGGCACCCTGCAGACCGCACATCATGATGACGGTCGGCGGATTTTTCGCAAATTCAAGGCGTGTGTTTTCCGCGCCCATAAGCTCTGTCAGCTCGTCGCGAACGATTTTCAATATGTTCTGCGACGGCGTCAGACTTTCCAGAACCTCGGTGCCCATAGCCTTTTCCGATACCGACTTAACGAAATCTTTAACTACTTTAAAGTTAACGTCCGCCTCCAAAAGCGCAAGCTTAACTTCGCGCATTGCGTCCTTCACGTCTTTTTCGGTAATTTTTGTAGTGCCCTTCAGCTTTTTGAATACGCCGGATAGCTTTTCGCCAAGATTTTCAAATGCCATGTTCTCACCGCCCTTTACAGTTTATCGGTTATATCATCTATTTTTTCGGATAATTTTTTCGTAAATTCATCTTGCGGCATCGCCGCGATAATTTCCCGCATGCCGCGCGTCAGGCGGTTTATTTCGGAAAAGCGCTCCGCCATGTGCAGCTTATCTTCAAATTCGGCAAGGTGAGCCTCGCCCTGCTTGATAATGGCGCGCACGCCCTGGCGCGATACCTGCATTTCTTCCGCAATTTCCGCAAGGGATAAGTCGCGGTTGTAGTATCCGTCAAGCGCCGTCTGTTGCTTTTCGGTAAGCAGCTCGCCGTAGAAATCCGCAAGCATGCTCACGGTCAAATCCTTTGCCATGAAATCCGCTCCTTAACACCTGCGCGGGTGTAAACCAAAAAAACTTTACAGGTGATATTATATACCAATTTACCGCGGATGTCAATAGATTATTGCAAATTTTTGCAAATTTATTAAATTCGCCGCAAAAATTACACGCCGAAGGAGTTTCTTCAATATAGATTATGCCGTAAAATAAAAATGTTACAACGGTAATTTATAAAAATACTTGACAATCGGAATAAAATGGTGTATAATAAAAAGGCTCATGATGAGCAAAATCCTTGCCCAAGGGATAGTTCTTGGGACATAAGTCCATAAGGAGGTGCGAAAATGGCTGAAAAATTAATCTACAGCTATGAAACAATTTTTATCATTGATGCAGGTCTTGAAGAGGACGCTGTTAAGGCTTTAACAGAGAAGTTCACAAACCTTATTTCAAAAAACGGAACGCTTGAAAACGTTGAGGAATGGGGAAAGAGAAGATTTGCTTACGAAATTGATGATAAAACGGAAGGCTACTATGTTCTTGCTGACTTCACTTCAGACGGAGATTTCCCGAAGGAGCTTGACAGACAGTACAGAATTACAGACGGCATCGTAAGAACAATCATTATTCGTAAGGACAAATAATCAAGAGGTGTCATTATGAACAAAGTAATTTTAATGGGCAGACTCACCCGTGATCCGGAAATGCGCCAAACGCCGAACGGCGTTGCGGTATGCGGATTTTCCATTGCAGTAAACAGACGTTTCGCGAAGGAAGGTCAGCAGGCGGCTGATTTCATCAACTGCACGGCATGGCGTCAGCAAGCGGAATTTATCTGCAAATATTTCCAAAAGGGCTCAATGATTGCAATTGTCGGTCAATTGCAGTCGCGTTCATGGGAAAATCAGGAGGGAAAGCGCCAGTATTCAACCGAAGTTATGGTTGACGAGGTTTACTTTACCGGCTCAAGAAATGAATCTCATACACAGGGCGGTGACTTTGGTCATGCCGCTGCTCAGCCGAGACAGGATAACTCCTTCGGCGGGGGCGATATCGATAATATGGGATTTCAGGCGATAGACGGCTCGGAAGACGATTTGCCGTTCTAAACGATAAAAATTGATAGGAGGATTAATCATGGCTGAAAAGACAGAAAGACCTTTCAAGGCAAGACGTGCAAAGAAAAAGGTTTGCGTTTTCTGTGTTGATAAGGTAGAAAACATTGATTACAAGGATACTGCAAAGCTCAGAAGATATATTACCGAACGCGGTAAAATCGTTCCGAGAAGAATTAGCGGTAACTGTGCAAAGCATCAGAGACAGCTTACAATTGCTGTTAAGAGAGCAAGACAAATCGCTCTTTTGCCTTTCGTTGCTGAATAATGTAAATTTAAGAGACTGCAGCAGAATGATTTCATTTTGCCGCAGTCTTTTTGTGTGCGTGGTAAAAAAAACTGTCCCGATTGATTAAAGCCGCGGCGCCGATAGGTGTATCGGCGCCGTGGCAGATGTTCCCGGTTGGGGGACAGTTTTTTTATTTAAAATCCCGTATTAATAAAGCAGTAATCGTCATTCCAATCGCCGTCGCCGAAGTTGCCCTTCCATACGCATGCTTCTTTGAAAAAGCTTGACGGCGAAACGAGCCCGGACTCGCCGCTTTGCAGATGATGCGGGCCGAGGAGATTGCGCAGATTATTTATAAGCGTCAGCTTGATTTCGGTTTCGCCTTCCGCGCCGAAGTCGGCAAGAGGGAGTAAGTCGCTCCACAGAACTGTTTTTTCAATTCCGTTGATTTCCGCGCGGATAGCGTTAATTCCGCACTTATTGAACTTCAAAACGGGGTTTTCGCCCGTAATGTTGATTTTTCCGCGCAGAGTCATCTCACCGCAGAAGAACGGAAAACCTTGCTTTTCGATATGTTTCGGCGTTACCGTCTTTTTCGGCTCTGCTATGACAAAATCGCCGCGGTAGCGTACGCCGTTTCTGCCGATTGGGTCGGTTTTGTCCGTTTCCGTCCATTCACCGTCGGTCTTGACGGAAAAATCACCCAAAAGATATATCGCCTCGATTTCCATGTCGTAGCATAGTTTGTTCATTTCGGTTTCGAAATGCGTGGCTTTTTCAAGATTTTCGTAGGTTTTCACCGATTGCGCAAAATCGCAGTCAAAGGAGATTACGTTTTCGCCTTTGTGCAAAAGTCCCGAAATATCGGTCTTTTTAAAGCTCTTGTCGCGATACCGGCCGCACGGCTCTTTTTCAACCTCCGTCCCGTTTATCGAAATTTTGAACATCTCCGGCGTTTCGCATACAAGATAGAGTTTTTCCGGAACATAATCCGCCTTTACGTGGTAGTCCTGGTGGATTTTAACCGCTCTTTGCAAGGCGTTTGCGCGGTTTGCGATGTTCAGAACGTATCCGTCTTTTTCCTGTAATTCGCCGTCAAAATAGTAGTCGCATTTGTCGAGGGTGAGCGCATTTTCTGCCGCGATTACTTCAAATTCGCCGTTGGGCACGATGATGTTTTGCTGTTTCGGACTGCCGGCGTTCTTGCTGCCGTCCTCGATAATTATCAGGCTGTCCCACGGTTCGAAGTCATATTCGCCGCAGAAATCCAAAAGTTCACCCGTCAAAACGTCAAGCTTTTTCCCCTGAACATTGATTTTTGCGTGTTTCGGCTCGTATGAACTGTTCACGAAATAGTGGAGAACAGCGCCGTCAAGCTGGCGTGTTGAGTATGTGATGTCCACGTTGTCTGTCACGGGGTTATCCGCGATTTCCGCTGCGGATACGATTTTTCCGCCCTGTGCGGTAAATTCGCCGAGAAGGCGCTCGGTATCGTCGAACATGTAGTGACAGCAGTCGGTGATAACGGTTGAGTAGCTCTGCTTTCCGATTATAATTTTGCCGTTTTCTACGCGTGCGTGGCGCGCCATAACGGTTTCGTCGCCTAAGTGGAACATTACGTGCTTTTGCTCAAGGGTTTTGATTACCTTTAAAAATTCGTCGCAGAGGGCATTGATTTCGTCCAGACTGCCGTAATGATACATCGTCCATGCGGTCGTCTGCGGGTGCAGAACGAGGATATCCGGCGCCACGGTTGATTGCGATATGAGCATACCTGTGCGCGACACGGCGTCGTTGAATTTTTTGTACTCGCTCCACCACGGCTGCTGTTTGTACATAGCCGGCGGATAATCGCGCTTGCGCAGACCGCGCAGCGAATATCCCTCAAGGTGTTGGCAAAGCCGATTCACGCCGCGAACCATCTGCCACTCATATATTCCTTTAAGTTCCGTAAGGCTCACGCCGTGTCCGCACAACGCGAAGGTCTCGCTTAAAACGTCGGATTTCCCCATTTGCTCCGCCGCCGATGTAAGCTGGCGTGCGGTCAGGCAGTCGAAGGTTTGTCTGCCGAGCCAATCCATGCCGGGCATGTCGAAATACTCGTAATGCGGCATGCATGCGCCATTTGTTACAAGCTGGCTTTCAAAGGTTTCCTCGCAAAGAAGATGTCCCGTAAAACGTACGCCGTGCGCGGCGCAGCTGTCATGGATTTGTTTCATGTATGCGTTTGAAAACAGGTCGACAACCATGCGCCAAAACTTTACGCGCACCGCTTTGTAGTCGCCCGCGGGAAGGAACAGCGATTCAAGGCTGTCTAAAATATCCTCGCCGTAGCGCTCTTTGTATTCCTTTTCGAAAACAAAACTCCACGGATATCCGGAACGGGAAATCTGCGGTTCGTCCGAGAAAAATCCCTCGAAACTTTTGCCGAAACGCTCATAGTACGGCTCATAAATCAACTCAATGAATTTTTTTATAACTTTTTCGTCCAGTGTGTCAACGTAGAACGGGTTCACTTCATAATAAAACCAGTGCTCGCCGTGTTTGCCGATTACGTTTTCCGACGGCTCGGTGTCGCTCATGCGCAGATATTTCTGCTGATAGTCAACGCCCATGCCGTTGACCAACCCGCCGCCGAATCCGCTCGGCCAGCCGTTTTCATCGTACGCCCATGCGCCCATGCCGCACTCTTTTGCCGTGTCGATGCCTGTCTGCACATTTTCAAACCATTCGTCGCCCATGTATTCGGTTTGCAGACCGCCGCGCGCATGCATGAAAAATCCGCCTATTCCGGCGTCGTTCATAATATGTATCTGTTCCGCCGTTTCCGCCGTGTCGAGCTTTTCATTCCAGCTCCAAAACGGAATCGGACGGTATTTTTTCGGTACATTTTTAAAGTCCATTTGTTTCGCTCCTTTTTGTAAAAAATGTTATAATCATGATATCACAACGCTATAAAAAAGTCAATAATAAAACAAAATAAAGCCAAATAAGGACAGAAATAAAAAATAGCGGCGCATACAGCGCCGCTCAGACTGTAGAAAAAGTCGGTCAAACACAAGCAAACCATATTCTTAAGCTTTTTCATAGTATGGAAGTAATTGCTTGTTTCCGTCCGGCGTGCACTCTAACGTACCATCGTACGCCGACGAGTACACGCCGAACAGATTTACCTTCCTTTTTCAAAGTCTGTCAGCGTGTCTATAAGTTTATCGACACGCTGAGCGGCGCATACAGCGCCGCTTTGAACAGTCGGTAAAATTATCGGATATGTGCCGCTATTTTACGCTTTCAAAGACCTTCACGGAATATTGTTCCATTTTTATATAGTAAATTCCGTCGTCGGAGGAATAGCTTTCGTTGTGGAAAACGCCGCAAAGGCGGAACATGCCGAACCGCGCCGCGTCCAGGCGGAACACGTCTTCGCCGCCGGTATTCACAAGCACAACATATCCGCCGTTTTTGGTCGTACGCACAAATCCGTAACCGCCGTTGATTTTATACACGGTTTCAAATTCGCCGATTTTGAACTCGTCGTGTTCATTGCGCAAGGCTATGTTTTTTTTGTAGTATTCAAGTATTTCGGCGTCCTCGTGCCCCCATGGGTAGCATGAGCGGCAGAACGGGTCGGCATAGCCTTCGACGCCCGCCTCGTCGCCGTAGAAAATCGTCGGCACACCGGGCAGCAGCATCTGCATCGTGATTATGCATTTGAGCTTGTCAACCGCCGTCTGCCTGTGTTCCCACGGAATACGCGCGCCCGATTGCTCGTCTTTGACGGTTTTGTTCTCGCCGCCCATTACCGTCAGAATGCGCTCAACATCGTGGCTTGACAAAAAGTTCATCGCCGCGTAAAACGACGGGTGCGGATAGTTTTCCTTAAGGCTCATAATGCAGCTGTCAAACTCCGCCGCGCCGATGTTTCCGCATACAAAATCAATAAGCGCATTGCGGAGGGGGTAGTTCATGACGGAATCCAGTTCCGCGCCCATGAAATACTGCCGCTGTTCGCCGTATGCAACCTTGTTGGACGCGTCCTCCCAAACCTCGCCGATTATAACCGCGTCGGGATTTTCCGCCTTGACTTCGCGGCGCAGAATTTTCACGAAAAAGTCCGGAAGTTCGTCCACGACGTCAAGCCGCCAACCGGACGCGCCGTTTTTAAGCCATTTTTTTATAACTGCGTCGTCGTCTTTTAAAATGTAGTTTTGAAAATCCTCGCAATGCTCCTCAACCTGCGGGAGGGTGTCGATTCCCCACCAGCTTTCGTACTTGTCGGGAAATTTGCTAAACCGATACCAGCCGTAGTACGGCGATTGCTGCGACTGATACGCGCCCGTGCTGTCATAATTTCCGTACTTGTTGAAGTATCGGCTGTCGCTGCCGGTGTGGTTGAATACGCCGTCCAAAATTATGCGTATACCCAGTTTTTCCGCCGACTTACACAGCTTTTTAAATGCGTCCTCATCGCCGAGCATGGGGTCAATTTCCTTGTAATCGCCCGTGTCGTAGCGGTGGTTCGAATACGCCTTGAAAATCGGATTTAAATATATGCATGAAATCCCCAAATCCTTTAAATAAGGAAGTTTTTCGCTTATGCCTTCAAGAGTGCCTCCGAAAAAATCGTTGGCGAGGTATTTCCCGCCGAACTGCTCCGCTTTATAGAACGGCTCGTCGCCCCATTCGCGGCGGATAATATCGGTTCTGTCCGATAAAAAACCGCCGTTTTGCCCGCGCGCAAAGCGGTCGGGGAATATCTGATAGCATACGCCCGTCCGCCACCATTCGGGCGTTTCATACGCCTTGTCGTAGACGGTTATCTGAAATTTTTTGTCCGGCGCGTCGTCATAAACTTCGCCTGCGCCGCCAAGGGATTTTGCGTTATTGCCGTAAAATACCCTGCCCGCGTGCGTGCCGATATCGAAGTAATAAAAGAAAAGTCCCGCGGTGTGCGGCATCTTAAGCGACGCCTCATACACATAAGTGCCGGAAATTTCAAAAACATACGCCATGTTCGCCGTTTCGCAAACGTCGCCGGATTCATACACAACGCGTATGTGCGACGGTATGCCGAAATCGGTGAGCGCAAGCCTCAGCCGCACCGTCGTACCGCATGTAACCGCGCCGAACGGCTTGCGGTAGAGCAGTTCTCTTGAATTATGCTCGATTTTCATATACTTCCTCCGTTTTTCGCAGCAAAGAGCCGCAAAATGTAAGGAGCTGCGGCAAAAAATTGATTTTGCCGCAACCCCTGTTTTTTTTATTTAATCGGTTTAAGATGCCAGATTTCCTTGTTGTAATCGGCAATTGTGCGGTCGGACGAGAAGTATCCGCATGACGCGGTGTTCATAATAGCCATGTGCCACCATTTTGCCTTGTTGTTGTAGTCCTTTGAAATTCTGTCCTGCGTCAGGCAGTATGCCTCGAAATCGCGCAGAACCATGTATGTGTCGGGATATCCGTAATCACCGAACAGAAGGGTTTGATAGAGGTCGCGGAAGATTTGCGTGTTTTCCGGCTCAATCTCGCCCGAGATAAGCTGGTCAAGCGCACGTCTTAAAACGCTGTTCGTCGAGTAAATCGTCTTTACCTCGTCGGAATTGTTGTATTTAAGTCTTGCCGCAACTTCGTCCGCTTTGAGTCCGAAGATGTAGATGTTGTCCTCGCCGACCTGTTCGAGCATTTCCACGTTTGCGCCGTCAAGAGTTCCGCATGTAACCGCGCCGTTTAACATGAATTTCATGTTGCCCGTGCCCGATGCCTCCTTGCCCGCCGTTGAAATCTGCTCCGAAACGTCCGCCGCAACGACAAGCTTTTCCGCAATGGAAACGCCGTAGTTTTCGAGGAATACTACCTTGATTTTGCCCTCAATGCGCGGGTCGTTGTTAATCATGTTGCCGACAGAATTTATCAGCTTGATGATAAGCTTTGCACGCTTGTATCCGGGCGCCGCCTTTGCGCCGAAGATGTAGGTTTTCGGCGTATATTCGGTGTTTGGATTGTCAACGAGCATATTGTAATCGGCAAGAATGTGCAGAATGTTCAAAAGCTGACGCTTGTATTCGTGCAGACGCTTTGCCTGAACGTCAAAAATCGAGTTCGGGTCGATGTCTATGCCGTTGTGAACTTTAATATATTCGGCAAGCTTAACCTTGTTTTCGTGCTTGATTTTTGCGAATTTTTCCTGAAACTCCTTGTCGTCTGCGAAGTCTTTAAGGCGTGCCAGCTGCGTGTAATCCTTAATCCAGTCCTTGCCGATTTTGGTCGAAATCAATTCAGTCAGCGCGGGGTTGCAGTTTGCAATCCAGCGGCGGAAGGTAATTCCGTTCGTAATCGCATGGAAACGCGATTTGTCGAGTCTGTAATAGTCAGCGAAAATATCGCTTGTAAGAATTTTTGTGTGCAGCTTGGAAACGCCGTTTACGGCAAAGCATGTGGCAAGACACAGGTTCGCCATAAATACCTGATTATCCGAAATAACCGCCATCCATTTCTGCTTGCCGTAGTCGTCGGGGTAAACCATCTGCAGATTTTCCATAAGTCTGCGGTTGATTTCCTCAACAATCATGGAAATACGCGGCAGAATACGCTTAAACATGTCAAGCGGCCATTTTTCGAGAGCTTCGCTCATTACGGTGTGGTTGGTGTAAGCGAAGGTTCTTCTTGTAATGTCCCACGCCTCGTCCCAGCCGAGCCCCTTCTCGTCAAGCAAAATGCGCATAAGTTCGGGGATTGCGAGGGTCGGGTGTGTGTCGTTGATGTGAATAACCGCCTTTTCGGGCAGATTATGCCAATCATAGCCGTAGCGGGTTTCGTATTCCTTCAAAATCCACTGCAGCGTTGCCGAAACGAGGAAATACTGCTGCTTTAAGCGCAGCTCTTTACCCTCGGTGTGGTTGTCTTCGGGATAAAGCACCTTGGAAATCAGCTCGGCGAGCTGCTTTTCCTCGGTCGAGCGGATATAATTTCCGCTGTTAAACTCCTGCATGTTCATAACATCGGGCGCTTTTGCCGACCAAAGGCGCAGCTTATTTACGATTTTTGAATCATAACCAACAAGCGGCACATCGTACGGCATAGCGATGATTGTGCGTGCATTTTCGCAGCGGAAGGAAAAATGTCCGTCGCTCCAGTCGGTGTGGATTTCGCCGCCGAAACTTACAGTCACCGATTCCTCGGGGCGTGCGATTTCCCATGCGTTGCCGTTTTCCAGCCATGTGTCGGGGAGTTCCGTCTGGTATCCGTCAACGATTTTCTGGCGGAAAAGTCCGTATTCATAGCGGATTGTACAGCCGTATGCGGGCAAATCCATTGTTGTGAGCGAGTCCATAAAGCATGCCGCCAAACGTCCGAGACCGCCGTTGCCGAGACCTGCGTCGTTTTCGAGCTCCACTATGTCGGATAGCTCATAACCTAAGGATTTAAGCGCATTTACATATGTTTTTGTCTGCATAAGGTTAAGTATGTTTGTGGCGAGCAGTCTGCCCATCAAAAATTCGAATGACAGATAGTAAAGCTTTTTTGAGCTTTCCTTTTTAACTTCCTTGTGCGAAACCGCCCAGCGCGCCATAATCTGGTCGCGCGCGGTCAGTGCGCATGCGGTGTACACCATTTTCGGGGTTGCGTCCTCAAGGGTTTTTCCGAAATGGCGGGCAATTTTTCCCTCAATCTCGTTCCTTAATTCCGTTTCTTTAGAATTTAATTTGACTTTTTCCATTTACGAATAATTCCTTTCGCATTATTTATTTTTTTTCGGTTTCTTTTGTGATTTTTTTGCCGGTTTTTTTGCCGTTTTTGCGGGTTTGGGCGCGGATTTTTCAATTTCCGCTTTTGTTCGTTCAAGCTTTTCGGCGCGCTGAGCGTCGGTCTGCTCGGAGAGAACCTTCCCGTCTTTGGACGCAGTTTCCGCCGCCCATGTGCTTTCCGCCGCGGCGGTGTCGCGCGCGATTTTTTTGGCGAAATTTTCTGACTTTTTGCGGCGCGGTACACTTTTCGGTGCTGCCGCAGGTGTTTCCGCCGGCTTTTTTGCCGGAATACCGGTTATCTCTTCATATAATGCAAGATATTTGTCCGCCGATACGCCCCAGGAGAAATCCCTGCTCATGGCGCTTTGAACCAGCTTATCCCAAGCTGCGCGGTTGTCGTAAAAAGTGCGCATTGCGTAGTCGACGACATGCATCATATCCTCTGCATTATATGCAGAGAAGGAAAATCCCGTTCCTTCGCCTGTGTATTCGTTGTACGGCGCAACGGTGTCGGCAAGGCCGCCCGTCTCGCGTACGATTGGCAGAGTGCCGTAGCGCATGGAAATCAGCTGCGAAAGACCGCACGGTTCAAACCGCGACGGCATCAAAAATGCGTCGCATGCCGCATAAATCTTGTGCGACAGCTCGTTTGAGAAGTAGATGTTCGCCGAAACGCGGTCGGGATATTTCCACGCATAGTGGCGGAACATATTCTCGTAATTTTCCTCGCCCGTGCCGAGAACAACCACCTGATATCCGCCCTCGCAAAGGCGCTCCATTGCGTATGCAATGAGGTCAAAACCCTTTTGGTCGGTCAGGCGCGACACAATTCCCACCATGAATTTATTTTCATCGACGGGCAGATTTAATTCCTTTTGCAGTTCGGTTTTGTTTATTTTTTTGTCGGCAAGAGTCTTTGCAGAATAATTTTTGCTTATCATTTTGTCGGTTTCGGGATTCCAGTCGTCGGAAATTCCGTTGACTATGCCACATAAATCGCCGCGGCGGGCGGATAAAAGTCCGTCAAGACCCTCGCCGTAGTCGGGGGTGGTGATTTCCTGTGCGTAGCGTTCCGAAACGGTTGTAATTTTGTTTGCATATACAAGTCCGCCCTTTAAGAGGTTTGCGTCCTTGTAATATTCAAGCTTATCATCGGTAAAGTAGTAGTTGCCGATACCCATGGCGTCCTTGATTTTATCCAAATTCCAGCGTCCCTGGAATTTCAGATTGTGGATAGTCATAACAGTTTTTATTCCACGGTAGAAGGGGTTGTCGTAAAACGTATCCAAAAAGACAGGAACGGGCGCTGTCTGCCAGTCGTTGCAGTTGATTACGTCGGGACGGAAGTCCAGCGTAGGCAAAAGCGACAGAACCGCCTTCGAGAAAAATATAAATTTTTCACAGTCAAGATGAATGTAGTCATACGGCTTGTCGCCGCCGAAATAATATTCATTGTCTACAAAATAGTATGTAGTACCTCTGTACTCCATAGAAAACACGCCGCAATACTGCTTGCGCCAGCCGACGTCAATGTAGATATGATTGATATAAGTCATCATATCCCTGTATTTTTGGTCGATGCAGCGATAAAGCGGAAGAATTACGCGGCAGTCCGCGCCTTTTTCCTTCAGCGTAACGGGCAGCGACCCGGCTACATCACCCAATCCGCCCGTTTTGACAAAGGGCGCGGCCTCTGATGCGACATACAAAATTTTCATACCGATACCACCTTTCCTATCTTATATATTACAACAAATTTGCGGTTTTGTCAATTATATTGCCGATTTTATGATTTGTCATTTATACCAAAATTAAACATAAATTTTAATAATCATATAAACAATTTTTCATTGACATTTTATCGGAATAATGGTAGAGTATATACGGAAGGGAATGAAAGTATGAAATTATCGGAAGGAATTAAGGGAAATACATATATTACGGACAGTATAGAGTTGAATGAAAAGACAGCGCGCCGGCTTCAGATGCTCGGTATGACGCACGGCACTCCGATTTGCGTGCTGAATAAAAAGCGCAGCGGTCCGATGATTATAAAAATACGCGGCACAAGGTTTGCATTGGGGCGCGGTTTTTGTGACGGAATTTTTGTGAAGGAAGGTAAATGATGAAAGATTTGAACATAGCGTTTATCGGCAATCCGAATTGCGGAAAGACGACGCTTTTTAACGCATATACAGGGGCAAATCTGAAGGTTGCTAACTGGCCGGGCGTTACTGTAGAGAAAATTGAAGGACATATGAAGTATAAGGGTAATACCTTTAAGCTGGTGGATTTGCCGGGGATATATTCGCTGACATCGTATACTATGGAAGAAAAATTATCGCGCGAATATGTCATGGGGGAAGATGTGGACGTAATAATCGACGTGGCGGACGCGTCGAGTCTTGAGCGAAATCTGTATCTTACGCTGCAGTTGATTGAGCTGGGCAAGCCGGTTGTGCTTGCGCTGAACATGATGGATATTGTAGAGGAGCGCGGAATGGAAATCGATATGCACCGTCTGCCGGAAATGCTCGGGATACCGGTTGTTCCGGTAAGCGCCCGCAAGCGCACGGGGCTTGATATCCTGATGCATGCGGCGGAGCATCATGCGGGGCGTCCGCATGATTTAACGGAGCACCACCATCATGAGATGCCGCGCTACGAATCGGCGGATGATGCGGAGGCGGCGGAGCGCAGCTTTAACTCAAGCATAAAACTGCACTCAAAGCACCACCGGTATGTTATGGTTTACTCCGATGAAATTGAGGAAAAACTTGATTATATTGTGGCGATACTAAAACGAAAATATCCGGGGATGAAAAATTACCGCTGGCATGCCATAAAGCTTTTGGAGCAAGACGCGGAAATAATGGAAAAATACCCGGTCGATTTGTCGGGTATTGCGGATAAAAGTTATGAGCCGCAGATAATCGGCGAAAAATATGATTTTATTCAGGAAATTATTGATGAGGTGCTTGTAAATAAGGACGAAAAAAGCGCCTTTACCGATA
Source organism: uncultured Clostridia bacterium (assembly GCA_934487205.1). GTDB lineage: Bacteria > Bacillota > Clostridia > UBA1381 > UBA1381 > UBA1738. Next base: position 71,641 of record CAKSRS010000002.1, on the reverse strand, counting down.
AAGTTGATGCGGTTTTGACGCATCGTATATGGGGCGTTCCGATTTTCCTTGCAATAATGGCGCTGGTATTCTTTCTGACATTTACCGTAGGCGATTGGCTTAAAGGATTTTTTGAAAATTGGCTTGAAAGCTTTTCCGCGGGGGTGACGTCGCTTTTGACGGCAATTTCCGTGCATGAAACGGTTAAATCGCTTATTGTTGACGGAATAATCGCGGGAGTGGGCGGAATACTGACGTTTTTGCCGAATATATTCATATTGTTTTTGGCATTGGCTTTTTTAGAGGACAGCGGATACATGTCGCGTGTGGCGTATGTTATGGACGGGATTATGGGCAGGCTCGGACTTTCGGGCAGAGCGTTTATCCCCATGCTTTTGGGATTCGGCTGCACCGTTCCGGCGGTAATGGCGTCGCGCGCGCTTGAAAATCATCATGACAGAGTCCGCACCGTTTTGATAACGCCGTTTATGTCATGCAGCGCACGTCTGCCGATTTATGTTATGATGTCGCAGATGTTTTTTGCAAAACATGCGATGTGGGCGGCGTATTCGATGTATTTAATCGGGTTTGGAATGGCTTTGTTCCTTGCATTTGTTATGTCCAAGGCGGATAAAAAGCATAACGTAAACGATTTGCTTATCGAATTGCCGGAATATAAAACACCTAATCCGCATACGATTGCGATTTATGTTTGGGATAAGATTAAAGATTATCTCACCAAGGCGGGTACAACGATTTTTCTTGCGTCTATAATCCTTTGGTTTATTCTGAATTTCGGCATATCCGGACGTGTAACGGATATGTCGCAAAGTTTCGGCGCGAATATCGGCAGATTTTTGGTGCCGGTAATGTCGGCTGCGGGATTGGGATATTGGCAGATTATCGTCGCGCTGATTTCAGGTATAGCGGCGAAAGAGGTTGTTGTTTCGAGTATGGCTGTGCTGTACGGGATTGGCAATATTTCATCTGCCGAGGGAATGTCAGCGCTTTCCCAAACGCTTGTAAAGAGCGGATTTACGGCTCTTAACGCATACTCAATGATGTTGTTTTGCCTTTTGTACATACCATGTATTGCAAGCCTTGCAACAATGAAACGTGAACTTAATTCGGCAAAGCTTACCGTTTTTGCCATAGTGCTGCAGCTCGGAATAGCATGGACGGTTTCTGCATTATTCTATCAAATCGGAGGACTGTTCTTTTGATTAATAAAATTCACCTTGCACCGATGGCAGGCGTGACAGACCTTACGTTCCGCCTGATTTGCAAAAATTACGGCGCGGACGGGCTTACGACCGAGATGGTAAGCGCCAAGGGACTGTACTTTAAAAATAAAAAAACCGCCGAACTCATGCAGCTGGACGAGCGCGAAAAACCCGCGTCAATTCAGATTTTCGGCTCCGATGCGGATATTATTGCGGAAGTGATACCGGAAATTATCGGGTTCGGTGCGGCGGCGGTTGATATAAATATGGGTTGTCCGATGCCGAAAATCGTGAATAACGGCGACGGCAGCGCGCTGATGAAAAATCCGCCGCTTGCGGGCGAAATTGTGCGCAAGGCGGTACGCGCGTCGAGCGTTCCGGTTACGGTAAAAATCCGTAAAGGGTGGGATAGCGATACCGCCGCCGAATTTGCGAAAGTGCTGGAGGCAAACGGCGCGGCGGCGATTACCGTGCACGGGCGCACGCGCGAACAGCTGTACCGCGGCAGCGCCGATTGGGATACAATCCGCGCGGTTAAAGCCGCCGTGAAAATCCCGGTAATCGGCAACGGAGATATTTTTTCGGCGGAGGATGCGCGCCGCATGATTGAATATACAGGCTGCGACGGCGTCATGGTCGGTCGCGGAGCACAGGGGAATCCGTTTATATTCCGTCAGATTAAGGAATATTTCGAGACGGGCAGGGTCACCTATTTCCCGACGAACCGCGAAAAAATAATGCAGGCACTGCGGCATGCCGAGATGCTGTGTGCCGATAAGGGCGAAAAGCGCGGAATGATGGAGGCGCGCAAGCACATTGCGTGGTACGTTAAGGGTATTCCGCAAAATGCGGAACTTAAAAATAAAGTCTTTAAAACGACGGCGCTGTCGGAGATGGTCGAACTGCTGCAATCGGCGGCGGATAAATTGTGATAATGTCGCAAAGTTCTTAAAAAATTACAAAAAAAACTATTGCATATGTGCGGAAAAAATGCTATAATCTTCCTAATTGATATTAAGGAGAAACGATATGAAAAAGTTTTTATATGTACTCATAGCGATACTTGTACTTCAGCCGTGTGTGTTTGCGGAGGAGTTGGCGGCGGAGCCGGAAATCACCGCAAATGATACGGCGGAAACCGCGGCGCCGAAACAGGTTGATTTATACATATACGGACAGGGCGTTGCGCTTAACGGCTTTCCGATAATCGAAAACGGCACACTGTTTTTGCCGATACGCGAGTATCTGTCGAATTTGGGTGCATTCGATTTTTCGGTTGATGAGGATAATCAGATTACCGCGACGTACGGCAAGAAGATAATTGCCATGCATACGGGCAGTACCGACGCGATGCAAAACGGCGAGCAGACAACCCTTGCCGCGGCGCCGTTTTTTGTGGGCGATACGGTGTATGCGCCGATGCGGTTTGTTTCGGAAGGTCTCGGATTTACGGTGGACGCGGCGGATAACGGCGGGATTCTCTCGGTTTATGCCGACCTCCCGCATGAAAAAACAGATAAATTTTCCGCGGAAGACTATGTAAATTCCGCCGGACTTACTTCGCAGACGCCGTACCTTGTGTGGGTGAACAAAAGCCGATACACCGTTTATACATTTCTGCGCGAAAACGGGCGCTGGAAACAGGTGTATTCATGCGCATGTGCAATCGGCGCAAGCGATACGCCGACGGTTACGGGAACTTTCAAATATTTTTCGCGCGAGGAGCGCTGGACGTATGACAAGTTTTATGTAGGGCCGATTATGCGTTTTTACGGCGGCTATGCCATTCATTCGACGCTTTTGAAGTATGACGGAACGGATTATAATGCGACGGTCGGGAAAAAGCTGTCGCACGGTTGCGTTCGCGTTCGCCCCGTCGATATGAATTGGCTGGTAAGCTATGTTCCGCTTAAAACGACAATCCATGTAACGGGAAATTAAATATGTTACGCGAAAATTAAAATGCCGGTTAAAAGTCAATTGACTTTTAACCGGCATTTTTCGGAGATGGAAAAATGTACTGACAGACTTTTTCGACAGTCTGTGACTGCTTATAAGCAATCTTTTTTACTGCTGTAATGACGAAATCAATGCCGAAAATTCCTCATCGGTAAAGCCTTGGGCTGTTACCTCAAAGTCAATGCCGCCGCACGAAAAGCGTGCCGTGTCGGAATTTTCGCCGATTAAGTATGCCGCGCCTTGCGCCGCCATGTTTGCCTCGCCGCAGTCCACGTCGGGAATTTCCGCGGGCGAAGTTTTTATTTCGGCATGCTTTCCGCCGCCGTCATAGACATATGTCCAGCCACCGTCCGTGCCGCTCTGCGCGGTGTTGTCCGCCATGCCGTCCGGAACGCATATGCCGTCGCGGATATCTCTGCCGATAAAACTGTTGTATTCATCAAGGGTGCGTACTGCCGCCGCGCCGCTCATTCTGTCCGACTTTGCCATAAAGGTATCGGCGCTGTCGGCGCTTTCTGCGGTATCGGTGCTGAACGCGGAAATTCCGTATATTTCCGCTGTGTCAGCCGCTTTTTTCATCTCAGCCGTATTGTTTGGTTCGGGCACGGTTTCCGCCGCCGAAATATTTTCCGAAACAGCGGGCTCCGCGGTGTCGGTGTGCACCGTTTCCGATTGCACGGAATTTTCGGGTACGGCTGCTTCCTTTTGTTCCGACTTTTTCGCCGAACGGGTTTTTGCGGATTTTTTTGTGCTGCCTTCCGCCTTCGGCGCAGGCGTCTGCACGATGTCTGCAGTGTCTGCATCGGCTGCACCGTCGGGTGTATCGGTTATATCGTCCGCCTTAACGTCGGGTACCGCCGTGGACTGCGGAACATATACGCGTACGGCGCTGCCGGCTTCGTTCGGACGGCTGTCATACAGTTTTATTCCGAAAACCGTCACCGTAAGGCATGCCGCAAGCGCTGCCGCAGATGTAATATACGGTCTTATACTTCTTTTTCTGTGCCCGTTGAGACTTGCCGCAAACCGCGCGTACGCGTCTTCCGACGAGATTTTATCATTAGCACTTTTGTAAAGCTTTTTAAACAAGAACCTCAGCTCCCTTCAAAACGTCCTTAAGCATTGCTCTCCCTCTTGTAAGCTGCGAGCGAACCGTAGACGGCTGTATTTTCAGACTGTCTGCGATTTCCGCAACCGATAAGTCCTCGTAATAGAATAAGTGTATAACCGCGCGGTACTTCGGCGGAAGTTTCAAAACTGCGGTGTAAACTTCGCTTTCGCCCTCGCTCATTTCGACGGGAATGTTTTCTTCAAGAGGCACGGTTTTTCTGTACCATGCGCTGAGAAAGACGCTTTTGCTGCGGTTTATGGTGACGCGTATAAGCCATGCTTTAACATGTTCTTCACTGTCAAACTGCTTGTCGGTCTCAATAAATTTCAAAAACGTATCGTTAGTGACATCTTCCGCATGCTGCAAGTCCTTTGTCTGCGAAACTGCCAGTTTGTACACCATGTCATAATATTTGCCGATCAGCGATTTTTTTTCCTCCGTCTCCACCGACTCACCTTCCTTCGTTTCGCTGTTATACATATTATACACTATTTTTCGGACCTTTTCAACAGTAATACTTTTTAAACTCCCAAAAAGCTGCAGAAAAAATAACTTTTGCGAAATTTTTTCGCAAAAGTTATTTTGGTTAGTTAGTTATTTTTTTTATCGGTTGTCGGTTTGTCCTCCTGCAGCCTTACCTTGACGTCGGTCAAGCCGCCGTTGCGGATAATCGTCAGCGTGATATAGTCGCCGGGCGATTTTTTGTCCTTGATTTCGTTAAGTGCGTCAACGGTGTTGATAACCTGACCGTCTGCCTTGACAATTAAATCATCTTTTTTAATTCCGGCTTCTTCGGCGCCGCTGCCGGGGCTTACGGAATAAACCGTCAGACCGTTGCGCGACTCGGTTGCCGTGATACCGATAAGACTTCTGCCCGAAACGTATCCTTCGTTCATCAGATCATCAATAATCGGTTTTGCCTCGGAGATTGCGATTGCAAATCCGATACCTTCAACGCCTGTCTGCGACATTTTGATTGAGTTAATGCCGATAACTTCGCCATATCTGTTAACAAGCGCCCCGCCCGAGTTACCGGGGTTGATAGCGGCGTCTGTCTGTAAAAGGTTGTAGGTTCTGCCGTCCACCGTCATTTTACGGTTAACCGCGCTTATGCAGCCCTGTGTTACGGAACCGGCAAGCTCTTGTCCGAGCGGATTGCCGATTGCTACGGCAAGTTCGCCGACTTCAACGGTTGAAGAATCGCCGAGCGTCGCTACCGGCAAGCCTTTTGCGTCGATTTTCAGAACTGCAAGGTCGGATTTTTCGTCCGAGCCGACGAGGGTAGCTTTGTATTCATCGCCGGTGTTCAGAATAACCGTTATTTCGGTCGCGTCGGCTATAACGTGCTGGTTTGTTACGACATAGCCGTCGCTGCTTATGATAATTCCCGAGCCGGAACCCTGTTCAACAACCTCGTCGCTTTGCTGATAGTAAAAATATCTGCCGCTAAACGGGTCGTAATATTTCTGCGGCTGAACCTTAGCCTTGTTGATAACGCCTACGCAGGACGGGCCGACGGTTTTTGCAATTTCCGTTACCGACATTTCGGTTTTGCCGTTTGCCGCGGCGAGAGTGCTTGCGCCGTTTGATGATGTACCGCCGTTTGCCGTGCCGGTATAGGCTACGCTTTGTGCCGCGAGCGGTTTAAGATAGTAGTAACCGCCTACGCCGACAGCGCCCGCCGTAATTACGCTTGCAAGTACTGCCGATAAAATGCACGGTACAAACTTTTTAAAATTGCGGTGTTTCTTTTTCTTCGGTTCGTACATGATAATTTCCGTAGAATCTGTATAAGGATATTTCTTCATAATAACTCCTCCGTTTTATGCAATCAGTTTTTACCGATTGCTTATTTTTTATTCTGTAACTATATAATAACACGCGGTTTTTACGTCAGTATGAATAAAAAATTAATTTCTATGACAAATTTTGTTAACAAACTGTGAACGCTGTCTTGACATTTTTACAGATTGGATGTATAATTATAATGGGGTGATGTATGGTGACGGTCGGAATGTTTATAAAATTCGCACGTGAACGCAAAAATATAACACAGTTAAGCCTGGCGAAATCAGTGGGCGTTTCACGCACTGCAATATCCGCATGGGAAAATGACGAGTGGCATCCGGGCGTAGTACATCTTTGGACCTTGTTTGCGATTTTAGACATCAGCAGTGAGGAAATCAATCAAATTCAAATGGAAAATCCCGATGACAGTGATTTGGCAAGCGAAAACTGCGAAATTGACCTCCGAAAACTTAATTCGAAAGGGTTGGCGCAGCTTTATAAGTGTTATTTCCGATTACTTCAGGACGAGGGTAATCTGCAGGAGCCGTAAAAAACGCACATGCGGGGATTTTTTTGGTTAAATATTGACAATGACGCTTTTTTTTTGTATAATAATGAGGATAAAATGGCGGTTGTTGTGAAAAATAATATGAAAATTTATACATAAAAGGCTTTGCGCCGTATGCGGCTTACGAACCTTTTGAAAGGAGCAAACGGATAAATATGGAAAAATACGGAGTAAATGAAATCAGGGAAAAGTTCCTGAGTTTCTTTGAGTCGAAAGGGTGTCTGCGCCTGGGGAGTTTTTCGCTTGTGCCGAAGAACGACGCGAGCCTTCTTTTGATAAATTCGGGCATGGCGCCGATGAAAAAGTGGTTTACGGGTGCGGAAGTTCCGCCGAGAAAGCGCGTTACGACATGTCAAAAATGTATAAGAACGCCGGATATTGAGTGCGTGGGCAAAACGGCGCGCCACGGTACATTTTTCGAGATGCTCGGAAATTTCTCCTTCGGCGACTATTTCAAGCGCGAGGCAATTTCATGGGGATGGGAATTTCTGACGGAAGTTATGGGAATCCCCGCCGATAAACTGTGGATAACGGTTTATGAGGAGGACGATGAGGCGCGCGATATTTGGATAAATGAAATCGGAGTAAAGCCGGAGCACGTGCTTAAAATGGGCAAAGAGGACAACTTCTGGGAACACGGTACGGGACCGTGCGGACCGTGCTCGGAAATTCACGTTGACCGCGGCGAGGAATACAGCTGCGGGCCGGACTGCCATATGGGCTGCGACTGCGACCGCTTTATGGAAGTGTGGAATCTTGTGTTTACGCAGTTCGATAAGGACGAGGACGGCAACTATAACCGCCTGTCGCACCCGAATATTGATACGGGTATGGGACTTGAGCGTCTTGCAGCGGTTATGCAGGGCGTGGATAACCTCTTTGAGGTTGACACCGTGCGGAATATAATGAATCATATTTCAAAAATTGCGGGCGTTAAATATAAAGAGGACGCAAAAACCGACGTATCGCTGCGCGTTATCACCGACCATATAAGAAGTACGGTTATGATGGTTTCTGACGGCGTAATTCCGTCGAACGAGGGCAGAGGTTACGTACTGCGCCGCCTTTTGCGCCGCGCGGCACGTCACGGAAAGCTTCTTAATATACAGGGCGAATTTCTGTATGAAGTTGCCGATACCGTTATAAACGAGTCGGCGCAGGGCTATCCGGAACTTGCCGAAAAGCGTGATTATATTAAGAAAATTATCAGAATTGAAGAGGACAGATTTGCAAAGACTATCGATAACGGTCTGACGATTCTGAGCGACTATATAGCGGAGCTGAAAAAGAACGGCGAAACGGTTCTGAGCGGCGAAAAGTCCTTCAAATTGAATGATACGTACGGTTTCCCGATTGATTTGACGGTGGAAATCTGCGCGGAACAGGGCATCGCGATTGACCGCGAAGGCTATGACAGAGAGCTTGCCGTTCAGAAGGAGACGGCGCGCAGTGCGCGTAAGGACGGCTCCAGCTGGGACGATAACGAAAGCTACACGTTTGAGGACGCGTCGGCGACGAAATTTATCGGCTATGAGTCGCTTGAGGGCGAGTCGAAAATTGTCGGAATAGCGGCAGCCGGGGAAGTTTCCGCGGAAATTGAAGAAGGCGCAAAGGGCATTATCGTGACTGAAGAAACGCCGTTTTATGCGGAAATGGGCGGTCAGGCAGGCGATATTGGAAAAATCACGAAGGACGGCGCCGAGGCGAAGGTTATTGATACCAAAAAGAACGGCAACGGAATTTATATGCATATTGTCGAGGTAATAAAGGGCAGTTTTTCTGCGGGAGATACGGTAAAGCTGACGGTCTGCAAGAAGAACAGAATGGCGATTGCGCGCAACCACAGTGCGACGCACCTTTTGCATAAGGCGCTGTGCGAGGTTCTGGGCGGACACGTTGCACAGGCGGGTTCCGAAGTCAACGCAAAGCATTTGCGGTTCGACTTTTCGCACTTTGAGGCGATGACGAAAGAGGAACTTGCGCTCACCGAGAAGAAGGTTAATGACGCAATTCTTGCAGCATTGCCGATAACGGTGCACGAACTGCCGATTGACGAGGCGAAAAAACTGGGCGCCGAAGCGCAGTTCGGCGAAAAGTACGGTGATGTTGTGCGCGTCGTTTCGATGGGCGATTATTCGATAGAATTTTGCGGCGGAACGCATCTTACGAACACAGCAAATGCGGGACTGTTCAAGCTGATTTCGGAAAGCGGCGTTGCAGCGGGAACAAGACGTATCGAGGCTGTAACGGGCGAGGGTGTGCTTGATTATATTGCCGCGAGGGACGGACTTATCGAAAGATGTGCGGCGGCGCTGAAGGCGAATAACGTAAATGAAATCGACCGCAAGGCGGAACAAACCGCGGCGGAAGTGAAGGAACTGAAGAAAAATATTGAGTCCATGAATGCAAAGATGGCGTCGGGCAAGCTTGATGATGTGCTTAAAAATGCGGCGGAAATCAAGGGTGTAACGATAGTGTCGGGGCGCGTCGACGGACTTGCGGCGAACGATTTGCGGACGCTCGGCGACAGTATAAAAGAAAAAATCGGTTGCGGAATTGCGGTATTGGCGGCGCAGACCGACGGGCGGATTGTCTTTTTGGCAACGGCAACGGGCGACGCGGTAAAGGCGGGCGTTCATGCCGGAAAAGTTATAAAAGAGCTGACGGCGATTGCCGGCGGTTCGGGCGGCGGTAAGCCGGATATGGCGCAGGGCGGCGGCAAGGACGCGTCGAAGATTGACGAGGCGCTTGCGGCGGCGGCGAAGGTTATCGAGGCGCAGCTTGGCTAAATGGACGGACTGATAGTGATAGATAAGCCGCCCGGCAAAACATCGCATGATATGGTGTATTTTGTGCGGCGGCTTTTCGGGATAAAAAAGGTCGGGCATACGGGAACGCTTGACCCTGACGCAACGGGCGTTCTGCCGATATGTATCGGCAGGGCGACGAAGGCGGCGGATATGCTGACAGCGTCTGATAAGGCGTACCGTGCGCAGCTTGTTTTTGGCATGACGACGGATACGCTGGACGCGTCGGGCGAAATTCTCACCGAACAGCCGGTGGCGGTGTCGGCGGAGGAAATCAGAAATGCAATAAATAGTTTTATAGGCGAAATTGACCAGATTCCGCCTATGTTTTCTGCCATAAAACAGGGCGGAAAAAAGCTGTATGAACTTGCGCGCCGCGGCGTTACCGTTGAGCGCGAAAAGCGGCATGTTACGATTTACGGTATAGATATAATTGAAATTGATACGGAAAATTACACCGCGACGATAGATGTGTCCTGTTCGAAGGGGACGTATATCCGCACGCTGTGCGAGGATATCGGCATAAAGCTTGGCTGCGGTGCGTATATGAATTCGCTTGTGCGCACGAAAAGTGGGGGATTTGCGCTTGATACGGCGTACACGCCGGAGCGGCTTGCGGAAATGAAGGAAGAAGGAACGCTTGAAAGCGCGGTAATTCCCGTGGATAAATTGTTTAGTGAATATAAGGCAGTTACGCTGAACGGATTTTTGTCGGAAAAAGCGAAAAACGGCGTAAAAATCCGCTGCAGCGGACTTAATGAGGGCGGAATTTATCGTGTTTATGCCGAAAACGGCGAGTTTTTGTGTCTGTCGAAATTTACCGGCGGCGCGCTTGTGCTTGAGAAGGCGTTTTGGTCGGTGTAATCGGTTGAGTGGTGGCTTAAATGGATATTTACGGATATTGTGAACAAAATAACAGCGTTATCCGCATAGGCGATTCGAAGGATGTCACGGAAGGCGGCGTTTTGCTGCGCGATTGGGTCGGCGGCTGTGCGCAAAGTATCGGCATAATCGGCGAAAACGGCGCGGATTTGCATGCCGCGGCGATATGCCTGGGCGATTTTGACGGCGTGCACCTCGGGCACGCGCGGCTTTTTGAGCTTGCAAAATCTTGCGGAAGATGGGGCGTGTTGTTGCTCGGCGGGCATAATTCCCGCGACGGCGTGCTTACGACGCTTGCCGAAAAGCTGGAAATTGCGGAAGAATACGGCGCGGATTATGTTGTAATCGCGGAATTTTCCGAAAGTTTTGCGGCAAAATCGCCGCGGGAATTTGCGGGGCTTTTGTCGGAAGTAATGAAACCGGACGCGGTTGTTGTCGGCTATGATTATCGGTTTGGGTATAAGGCGTGGGGCGATGCGGCACAGCTTAAAGAATTGCTCGCGGGTAAAGCGCGGGTAATTGTCGCGGACGCCGTGACCGCCGGCGGCGAACCGGTAAAGAGTACAAAAATCCGAGGATTGGTGAAAGCGGGCGCGCTTGCGGACGCGGCGCAGCTTGCGGGCAGACCTTACCGTGTGCGCGGAAAGATTGTGCGCGGAAAGCAAAACGGTCGGAAATTGGGATTCCCGACGGCAAATTTTGATATTGCGGAGAATAAAATCCTTCCGCCCGACGGCGTTTACGGCGGAAAGGTCGGAAATCGCCGCGCGGTTATAAATATAGGAAAAAATCCGACGTTCGGTGCGGAAAAGCGTACGTTTGAAGTGCATGTTTTGGATTTTGACGGCGACTTGTACGGAAAGGTGCTGACGGCGGAGATTACGGAAAAAATCCGCGGTGAAATAAAGTTTGAAAATACGGAAGATTTAAAAAAACAGATAGAAAATGATGTGTGTGCCGTGCGGCACGGAAAGGAATGATATTATGGCAAAGAGAACGATTACCGAAATGACTTATGCGCGTGCGAAGGAAAATCTCGCAAAAAATGCGCAGACGATTGAAAAGCTTGAAAAAAGCGGAGTGCTGTTTATCAATGCGGCGAGCTGTTATGTGGAAGAAAATGTAAAAATCGGCAAGGGTACTGTTGTGGAGCAGAATGTTATGCTGCAAGGTGATACCGAAATCGGCGAGAATTGCGTAATAGGCATGGGCTGTAAGCTTGTGGACACAAAAGTCGGCGACGGCTCGGAGCTGTTGTCAGTCGTGTCGGTGGACGCGGTATTGGGTAAGAATGTGCTTGCGGGGCCGTTCTCGTATATCCGCCCGGGCAGCAAAATTGCGGACGATGTCAAAGTCGGCGATTTTGTTGAGGTTAAAAATGCCGTTATTGACGAAGGCACAAAAATTGCGCATCTGACGTATGTCGGCGACAGCGATGTCGGCAAAAATGTAAATTTCGGCTGCGGTACGGTTACGGTTAATTATGACGGAAAAAATAAGCATAGATGTAAAATCGGCGACGATTGCTTTATCGGCTGCAATACAAATCTTGTTGCGCCGGTAACGGTAGGGGACGGGGCATACACGGCGGCGGGTTCAACCATAACCGATGAAGTTCCCGACAAATCGCTTGCAATCGCGCGTGCACGGCAGGTGAACAAGACAGCCTGGCGTGACAAGCGCGATTAGGACGCGCAATATGCGGCGCATTTTACGCATATTCACGACTTGGAGTACCAACGTACGCCGTCGCCGCTCATAAGCGCAAACTGCTTGCATCTTGCGTGTCCTAATAAAAGCGGCGCAATATGCGGTGTGTTTCACGGATATTCATGACTTGGAGTACCAACGTACGCCGTCGCCGCTCATAAGCGCAAACTGCTTGGATTCTTGTTGTGCCCTAATAAAATGGACGTAATGTGCGTGCGTATTATACGCATACGCACGAATTAGAGTGCCGGCATGAGCCGTTACGGGTCGGCAAACATCACTATACCGCGGATTTCGCGGCGGAACGGAGAGAAAAATGTATTTAATAGCAGGTCTCGGCAATCCGGGACGACAATATGAAATGACGCGCCATAACATTGGCTTTGAGGTCATAGATTACATGGCGGATAAATATAATGTAAAGGTGAAAAAGCTGAAATTCAAGGGATTATATGCCGACGCGGTAATCGGCGGCGAAAAGGCAATTTTACTAAAGCCGACAACCTTCATGAATTTATCTGGCGAGAGTATACGCGAATTTGCCGCGTTTTACAAAATTCCCGTTGAAAACATCATCGTAATTAATGATGACATAAACCTTGCCGCGGGCAGACTGCGCATACGCGCCAAAGGTTCCGCCGGCGGACACAACGGGTTAAAATCCATAATATATCAGCTTAATTCCGACAATTTCCCGCGCATACGCGTAGGTGTTGACTCACCTCTGCGCGAAAAAATGGATTTGGCGGATTTTGTGCTTGCGCGTTTTGGCAAGGAGGAAATTCCTGTTTTGGAGGAGTCGATTATCCGCGCCGCAAAAGCCGTGGAAGAAATTATATCTCACGGAACAGATAGTGCGATGAACAAGTACAACAACTGAAAATGCGGAAGATATGCGTCGCATTTCACGCGTATTCACGGCTCGGAGTATGAATATACGCCGTCGCCGCACCAAAAAGCGCAATGTGCCGTCTATTCCCGGTGCAGACGGTGTTTGTCGGAAATGTTCATAAAAATGTCGCAGCTGTGTAAGGTTAAATTATCGGCAGAACGGAGAAGAATTATGAATTTTGAGAATTTATTGTCGGGATATACGGAATATTCCGGCTTTTGTGCTGCTCTTAAAAACGGCGAAACGCCGATATCGGTTGCCGGTGTTGTAGACTCTGCGGCGGCGCATTTTATATATGAAACATCGCGCGGCAAAAAGACGCTTGTAATCACATACAGCGACATGGAGGCGGCGCAGCTGGTGTCGGATTTGCGGCTGTTTGCCGAGGGCACGGAGGTGTTCCCGTCGAAGGAGTATCTGTTTTTTGACATAGACGCGCGCGACCGCCACAGCGAATTTCGGCGGCTGTCCGCGCTTGCGGCGGACGAAATCACGGTTGCGTCGCTTGAAAGTTTGCTGCAGTTTACCCTTCCGCCGGAAATCATGCAAAAATACACGCTTGATTTGGTTCAGGACGGTGAATGTGAGCCGTCGGAAATTTGCGAAAAGCTTATAAAAATGGGGTACAGCCGCGAGGACGAGGTTTCCGGGCGCGGACAATTTGCCATGCGCGGCGGTATTTTGGACGTTTTTTCGCCGCAGGCGGAAAATCCCGTGCGAATTGAATTTTTTGATATTCAGATTGACTCAATCCGTGAATTTGACGTAATGACGCAGCGCTCGGTCGATACGCTGGAGGCGGTGCGTCTGATTCCGTGCAGTGAGCTGTGCGGGGTTGATACGGGCGCGCTTGCCGAAAAACTTTCGGCGGCGGTAAAAAGACTTAAGCGGAAAAAATCCGACCAAAGCGCGGTTATCGAAAATATTGAAAATGACATTGAGAGTATAAAATCGGGGATTATTCCGACGTCAATCTGCAAATATATCGGTATAATTTTTGACAAAATTCCGACGCTGCTTGACTACTATGATGAAAATTCGCTCATATTTTTGATGGAGCCCAAGCGCATTGCCGAGCGTGCGAAAAGTTTTGAGTGGGAGCAGGGCGAAATAATAGAGGATTTGGCGGCGAAAAATCTTATAGCGCGCGATTTCGCGGGCATGTGGGCGGCGTATGCGGAAATTTCCGCGCGATTGCAGAATTTGCCGCTTGTGTCGATGAACTCGCTTACACATTCCGCGATAACTTATACCTACAAGGCGATATTTAACTTTTCCACCAAAACGACGGTGTCGCTGCACGGCAAAATCGATTATCTGTACAGCGACCTGACCGAACGTCAAAAAGACGGCGCAACGGTGATAGTGCTTGCGTCCAATCGTTCGCGCGGGGAAAATCTTGCGGGAACGCTCAATGACAAGGGCATAAAATGCCGATATATGCATGATGTCGGCGAGTTTGACAAAGGCGAAATTGTAATAATGCGCGGCGAAACGGGCAAAGGATTTGAATATCCGGAGCTCAAATTTGTGCTGATTTCCGACCGTGAAATTTTTGACGCGGCGAAGAAAAAGTCGCGCAGAAAGGCGGAAAATGCAAATCGGATAAAGGCGTACACCGATATAAATGCGGGCGATTACGTTGTGCACCGCGCGCACGGAATAGGCAAATATTTAGGGATAAAGAAGATGACGGTGGGCGGAATCACCAAGGATTATCTGCATATTGCCTACCGCGGCACCGACAGTCTTTATGTTCCTGTCGACCAGCTGGATATGCTGTATAAATATTCGGGAAATTCCGATAAAGAATTGCGGCTAAACAAGCTGGGCGGTACAGAATGGAACAAGGCGAAACAGCGCGTGCGTGCGTCGACGCGGGATATGGCGAAACAGCTTGCGGCGCTTTATGCCGAGCGTGAGCATACGAAGGGGTATCAGTATTCTGCCGATACGCCGTGGCAGCGTGATTTTGAGGACGCTTTCCCGTACCGCGAAACGGACGACCAACTGCGCTCTATTGAGGAAGTAAAGCACGATATGGAGAGTGCGCGGCCGATGGACAGACTGCTGTGCGGCGATGTCGGCTACGGCAAAACGGAGGTTGCGCTGCGTGCCGCGTTCAAGGCGGTTATGGATTCAAAGCAGGTGGCATATCTTTGCCCGACAACCATTCTTGCCATGCAGCATCATGAAACTTTTGTAAACCGCATGAAAAATTTCCCGGTGAAGGTGGAAATGCTTTCACGGTTCCGCACGGCGGCGGAGCAAAAGAAAATCATAAAAAAACTGAAAACGGGCGAAATTGATGTTATTATCGGAACACATCGGCTTTTGAGCAAGGACGTGGAGTTCCGCGATTTGGGACTTTTGATTATTGATGAAGAACAGAGGTTCGGTGTTGCGCATAAAGAGCGGCTGAAGGAACTGAAAAAGAACGTCGATGTACTGTCCATGAGCGCGACGCCTATCCCGCGGACACTGCACATGGCGATGGTGTCGGTGCGCGATATGAGTCTTTTGGAAACACCGCCCGAAAACCGCTATCCGGTATCGACATATGTTTTGGAACACGACCCGAATATTCTTATCGACGCGATGAAAAAGGAATTATCGCGCGGGGGACAGATTTTTTATCTGTACAATCGAGTTTCGAGGATATACCGCGTGGCGGAGTGGATAAAGACGATGATTCCGGAGGCAAACGTCGCCGTTGGGCACGGAAAAATGAAGGAGGACGAACTGGAGGATATCATGTACGACATGGTGAACGGCAGAACAGATATACTTGTCTGCACAACCATTATCGAAACGGGGCTTGATATCCCTAACGCCAACACGATTATTATAGAAAATGCCGACAAAATGGGACTCGCACAGCTTTATCAGCTGCGCGGCAGAGTGGGGCGTTCGTCGCGCAGCGCATATGCGTATCTGACGTATAAGCGTGACGGCGTGCTTTCGGAAACGGCGGAAAAACGGCTGTCGGCGATACGCGAATTTACCGAATTCGGGTCGGGATTTAAAATTGCCATGCGTGATTTGGAAATCCGCGGCGCGGGGGATATTCTCGGCGCGGAACAGCACGGACATATTGATTCGGTGGGTTATGACATGTACTGCAAGATTCTTGCCGACAGCGTGCGCGAAATCCAGGGGCATGATGTGGAGGCGGAGGAACTTGCCACTTCGGTGGATTTAAGCGTGGACGCATTTATTCCGGAGCGGTATATCCGCAGTAACGGCGTGCGGATTGACACCTATAAGCGCATCGCTGCGGTGGAAAATGAGGACGACGCGTCGGAAATTACCGACGAGCTGATTGACCGTTTCGGCGATATGCCCTCGTCGGTCGGAAATCTTTTGGAAATCGCGCAGATTAAGGCTATGGCGCATAATATCGGCATAACCGATGTGGTGCAAAATGGCAGCGAGGTTGATTTTGTGTTCTCCGAAAAGCTTTTCATGCCCGAATATGTGCAGTTTATTATAAAAAATTATTCAAAGGATATTGTTATATCGGCGCAGGGAAAACCAACGGTTAAATACCGCGTGCGCGACGGTAAAAAAATGATTGCCAATATTAAATTTTTATTACAGCAGCTAAATGAATTGCATACCGCAGAGAAATAAGGTATAATAATCACAGAAAACATTGTAATGCAATGTTTTGCGGTTTTTGCCGCCTACGCTGTGCGTAGCTGTGAAATTGTATCATTTCTTTGCAAGCAATCGTTTTTGCTTGTGGTATAATATACTTAAGCGAGGTGTACGGTATGAAAAAATTTATTGTATTGGCGCTGTCGGTGCTGATGCTGGCGTCCTGTGCGGGCGGCAGCGCAGTTGCAACGGCGGGTAAAACGAAAATAACGCGCGGTGAATTTGAATTTTATCTTTCGTCGATAAAAAGTCAGATGAAGGGCACGGAAATTCAAACCGATGAGGATTGGGAAACAAAAGAGATAGAGAGCAAAAAGGCGATTGACGTTGCCAAGCAGCGCGCGCTTGATATAGCGACAAAAAATGTGGAATACCGCGATTTGGCGAAACTTGCCGGCGTCAGGCTGACCGATGATGATAAAGCAAAAATCAATGGTATGAAGGAGCAGATAATTGCCAATAACGGCGGCAAGGACTCATATAAAAAATTCCTGTCGGATAACAATATTACCGATTCGTTTATTGATATGATGTGCGAATCCACTGTCTATTACAGCAAAATCGGCGATATGGTTAAAGCGAAAACGCCGATAACGGACGATGCGCTTAAGGCGCGGTTTGAGTCGTCGGGGGTGCAGGGTGAATACCGAAAAGCCAAGCATATACTGTTTTTAACGGTAGATTCGGCGACGCGTCAGCCGCTTTCGGAGGAAGAACAAAAAAAGGCGGAGCAACAGGCGAATGATGTTTATGAGCGCATTAAAAAGGGTGAGGATTTTGATGCGCTTATGAAGGAATTTTCACAAGACCCGGGACTTGCACAAAATCCGGACGGATATGTTTTCGGCTCGGGCGAGATGGTGGCGGAGTTTGAACAGGCTGTTGACGCAGTCATGCCGGGCGAGGTGACGTTCTGTAAATCGGATTTCGGATATCATATCATAAAGCGCCTTCAGCTTGAGATGGACGATGTTCGCGATAAGCTGGAAGATAAAATCGTAGATGAAATGGTCGATAATAAATTGGCGGAATGGGAAAAGGAATACAATTTTGTTGTCACGAAAAATGACGAACTGTTAAAAGAGATAAAGTGATTTGTTTTACGGCTGCGGCAATTTTGCCGCAGCTTTTTTTTGTGTACACAAATTTATGTTTTCGGCATATTATGTAAACAGACGGAAGTCTTATAAGGCGCAAAAGTGTAAATTTGTGCCGAAATCGGAATATGAAAGGAGCAATACTGTATGGAAATGCAGAACAGCTGCGGCTGTGTCGGGTACGGATATGTGCCGATTCAGCAGCTTAATACTGTATATAATGCAAAAGAGGCGCTTGCCGCCGGGTCACTGTTCCCGGAACTTGTGCTGACGATTGAACAGTACGGAAAAGTTTGTAAAAGTGAGGGGAAAAGTGTATGAATGAATTAAGGCTTGAAATTCAGCGGTATGCGTTTGCCGCGTACGATATGCGGTTATATTTGGACACCCACCCGGGTGATACGCGTGCATTTGCAATTTTCCGGACGCTTACCGAAACTGCGGAAAAGCTGATGGACGAATTTGAAAGTAAATACGGTCCGCTTGACGCCGCGGCGTCGGCGTGCGATGAGAGCGATATGTGGCTTAACAGTCCGTGGCCGTGGGAAAAGGGAGGTAATGCGTAATGTTTTCATATAAAAAGTTTTTGCAATATCCGATAAAACTGAAAAATAAAAATCCGCAGCTTGCAACGATTATTGCGACGCAGTACGGCGGGCCGAACGGTGAACTGGGTGCGTCGCTTAGGTATCTGTCGCAGCGGTACATTATGCCCGATGATATCAGTAAGGGCCTTTTAACTGATATAGGAAATTACTATCCAAAATTTTACTTCCGTCCGCAAAAAAAATATGTTCCCCCGAAAAGCCTTTCAAATATACATCTATATCGGATTTGCTGTGTATTATAATCTTATCCAAAATCTCTTTTGTAATAGAATCATTAAAGGTTTCAAACGAAACGAGTTGTTTTACGGTTTTACATATTTCATTTATAAAGCCGTCTTTATTTTCAATGGAAACAGATTTTTCACGTTCAGTCTTGATTTTATTCTTTAATTCGTCTATCTCGGTTTGATACTGTTCTTTCAGCTTAATAAATTCGTCCTTGCTTATTTCGTTGTCATAATAAGAGTCTATGACCTTTAATTTTTTTGAATCCAATCGCTCAATCGCTTTTTCTGCCTTTTCAAAGTTATATTCTTCTTTTTCCTTATTCCTTAAAACCTCATTTATTGTTTTTGTGATTTTATCTGTAATTGCAGATTTGTTGATTGATATATCATTTAGTGCCTGCAAAACCGCACATTCTAAAATATCATTTCCGACAGCCGTATTATCACAGCCTATAATTTCTCCGTTGACCTCGTGCAAGGCACCGTTTTTAAATTTATTATAGCAATTCCATACCTTTCGTTTACTTCCGTCCTTGCGTTTTCTGAATGTAGCCGAGTATCTTCTGCCGCAATGACCGCATATGATTTTTCCCGAAAAGGCATATCTGTTGGAATGTTTGGTATTATCGGTTTTATATGCTACCGATTTTCTTTTAAATTCTGCCTGAACAAAATCAAATGTTTCTCTGTCTATAATAGGCTCGTGGTGGTCTTTTATATAAACCATTTCTTCCTCGCCCCTGTTATATTTCTTTTCGTGGGTTAAATAATCGGGTGTAATTGTTTTTTTCTGCAATAAATCGCCTGCATATTTTTCATTCTGTAAAATGGTACGAATGGACTTATTTGTCCATTCGCTGTTACCGTTTTTTGTTTTATGACCTTCTTCTCTTAATTCTTTTGCTATGATATGAAGTCCTTTGCCTTCTGAGTATTTACTGAATATATGCCGTACAAGTTTAGCCTCATCTTCATTTACTGTTAAGACTCCGTTTTTTAAATTATAACCTAAAATATTACGACCGAATACAACACCCTTTTCCATTTGTCTTTTTTGTCCCCATTTAACACGTTCGGAAGTTTTTCGGCTTTCTTCCTGGGCGATACTCGCCATTATAGTCAAACGCAGTTCTCCGTCGCTGTCTAATGTGTTTATATTGTCATTTATGAATAATACACCGATTCCCAATGATTTTAATTCACGTGTATATTGGAGTGTATCAACTGTATTTCTTGCAAATCTCGAAACCTCTTTTGTTATAATAAGGTCTATTTTTCCGCATTTGGCATCTTTAATCATACAGTTAAACTCTTTGCGTTTTTTTGTGCTTGTACCGCTGATACCCTCATCGGGATATATTTTAACAAATTCCCAATCGGAATTTTTATTGATATATTCTTCAAAATATGATTTCTGGCTTTCAAGGGAATTTTTTTGGTCGTCCTTGTCAGTCGATACTCTGCAATATGCCGCAACTTTTAACATTTTCTTCATCACTCTCTATTTTTCTGATACATTCGTTTAATTCTTCTTCGGTCAATAATTCCCGTTCTTTTAGTGCCTTTAAAATACCTGTCATTAGTAATGTGTCAAAACTTTTCTCATTTTCCATAGCACATCACCAAATAATATGTGTGGATATAAACTTTTAAATTATATACCATTTCACACACAAAGTACACCGTTTTTATATAAATGTTTATGAAATTGAGAGCTTGACCTATTACATAAATTTCAAACAAAACAAACAACTCCAAACATAAGATATTAAACCGTTTTGTTTCTCTAAATCTGTATGATTAGTTGTTTGTTAAGTGATTTAGGGATTTATCGGGCGGTCGGTTTTAACTGCCCAATCAAAAAATTATTGTGTCTTATACTGCTCATATGCAGTTTTCCATTGTCCTGTTATTTCTCCGTCCTCTTTATTGACCGTAATATATTGATTTTCGGAATCATATATTTTTGTCATTTCAGAGGGTTTTAAGTCTTTGTATGTTCCGTTTATCTTTTCAATCTTCATATCTTCCGAGCAACCATAAATGTTTAAATAAGACGGATAATAAATAAGTCTTGATTTTTTATCATCATATCTTGTAACGTCAAAGTATTGCGGTAAAGTATAAATATTGTATAGAATTTCATTCGATACAGCATAACCGTTTCCCCATAATTTGCGTAATACTTCATCTGTAATAGTAAAGGGCTTTCCGTCTAATCTTTTTATAAGACTGTGTATATGCCACGAGCCTTTTCTGTTAGGCTCTTTAATGTAAATATATCTGCATTTTCCGTATCTTCTGTTTATCTTTCTTATAAATTTTTTAAAATCGTATGACAGACAATAGGGATTACTCATTATATATGAATAAGTTAAAGTAATAAAACGTTCTGTGTTATTTCCGTCAAAATATCCTTTTATAAGTCTTGGTATATTTTTAAATTGTTTTCTTATATTGTTAAGAGTTTTATTTCCTGTATAGTGATATTCTTTAATTTCTCCAGTATTATTGTCTATATATTGATTTTTAGTAAGTTTTGTTATTTGAATCGGTATTGTATCTTGTCTGCAACATACAATTTCTTTATAGTTACCGCATTTATACAAGGTAACGTAATCGTGTTCATTGATTGATTTACTGTTTTCCTGTTTCATCACTTATCACCCAAAGTGTACCTAAAGTATCAATAATAATTAAATATGGAAGTAAGGGGTTGTCTGCCGATATAATTTTTATATCGGCAGACAAAAATTCTTAATCTTCTTCGTCTTCCTATACTTCAAAATCATCTTCGGGTTTTGACCTTGATTCCAATAGCTTATTGCCACTTAAAATTTGTACACTAATTAATTCTGCTTTAATGCCCTTTATACCATTATAATTATAATGTTCAAACTGCATACAAACTTTGGCATATGTGCCGCCTTGGAACTCATTCATACGGAATTTGATTTCTTGCACCTTACTGTCTACCAAATAAGGTTTAAATGAACTTGAAGCATATAAATACATACTGTTTTTATATAATGTTTCCCCAGGATGTATCTCATCTCCGTCTTTTAAAGGCAATTTTATGTCATTGACATCTGTAAAACACCCGCTATCAATCACAGCTTTAATAGCCTGTTTAATTTTTTCGATGGTTTTAACATCATCTTTGGGGATAATGATAGTCGTACCATACTTCGGTTCGGAATCGGGAAAATTCTTGTTAGACTTGGGCTTGATTAACCGTGGATAATCAAGCACCACCTTATTTGTAATTACCTTTTTAAATAAAATTTTATTGGAATTTGTATTCATAACAAATTCCTCCTTTCATAAATTTTTAGCAACAATAAATATTGCTTTATACTTATACTTTAATACTTTTAAAAAATCTTTTTTTTAAAGTATTAAGACAACTTCCTTTAATTAAAAACAAAATACGTATGATTGTAGATTTATTTTTAAGAATTAAAAAATGTGTTGTTGATTTTCTACAACAAAACGAATAATATCAAGAAAAAATTTGTTGAATATTTTTTAAAATAAAATTATAAAAATCAATTTTGGAGATGATATTATGATAAAAATTCTTAAAGACAATTTACAGGCTGACAGAATTAAAAGTATTGACAAAAGTATCGGAACTGTTATCAACAGATTAAAGACTGTTAAAGAAGATTTACAGTTTAACCCCGACAAATACGACTTAGATACCTTAGTAGATATTTTATCTCAACTGTATGATGATTTCGGTGAGTTCTGCATTGTGGCAGAAAATGATTAAAAGGAGTTGTTGCAGTATGGATTATTCGGATAAATCAAACAATCAGTTTATACAAGATATTATTTTTACAAAAAATTCAATTAAAGACCTGGAGGACTCCATTTATATGTACTATCCGAAAAAATATTATGATGTACTTCCTTTACTTCATAAAGCATATGATAGTATTGCCTTGACTCTGTACAGACTGAATAAACATAACTAAACACAAAACCACCTTAGAATTGATTTTGCACGATATTGTATATAAATCATTATTATACTATCGTGTTCATTCTAAGGTGGTTTTGAGTGATTAGATTTAATTCTAATATTTATGTAATGTGTTAATTGTGTCCATAATAATTAAATAAGAATTATTATTAATTTAAATCAATGGTTTTCACATTTGCAACAGGTTTCATATTCACCCATTCGTAAACCTTTGCAAATTTGGAATTATTAATCTTTGTAATAGAGATACTGGTAATATCATTCCTGACCATACTCTCTGATTTCGCTGTTAATAATATGTTATTTTCATCATATATTCCGACATATATGATTGCATTTTCTTCATAGGTATCATCAGAAATATCAAAGTGCCAGCGTGATGAAGTTTTAGAAAATTCAACGTTTAAATCAGAAAGGGACTCATATGTGTTTGATCCCGTTTTTTTACAAACCACCTCGACTCCACTTAAAACATCATTGCCAAGTTCAATATTAATCTTTAAATAATTCTGCTTGCTTCCGTCATAAACTACTCTGTGTAAATTCTGACAATTAAAGAATGCAGAATTTGAAATTTTTATGAGTGTTTCAGGGAAACAAATAGTTTTCAAATATTTTTGTTCAGTGTTTCCAAATGCTACTGAGCTTATTGTTTCAACCCCATTGGGAACATTATAAATTGCCTTGTCCAATTCGGTAGGATAAACTAATAATTCGGTTTGATTTTTATTATATAAAACTCCGTATTCATCACTCGAATAGGTAGAATTATTATTTGAAACATATATACCCTTACACGATGAATTAAGAGCATATAAATCATTTAACTTTGTAACACTTGAAGGAATATAATAATATTCTACGTTTGAAAATGCTCCCATGCTAAACGTTTTTAATCCCTCAGGGAGTAATATTTCTGTTATTTTACTCCCTTTAAAAGAACCATTAGCTAAATTTTTAATTGAGTTTGGCAACGAAAGCCTTGTTATAGGACATTCAGAAAATGCATAACTGTCAATTTTTTCTACTCCTTCACTTATAATAACAGAATTAAGATGATTACAGCCTGCAAAAGCCTGTTCTCCGATTGAAGTTACATTGTGGGGGATTTCTACATTCTGCAATTTAGTACAATTTTTAAAAGTATAACTATCTATACATTTTAACGTGTCGGGCAATAAAACATACTCTAAATTTCCCAGTTCAGCAAAGGGTGTATTTATTTTTTCTATACCATTTTCAAAGACAATTCCTGTAACATTACTTAAATCATATTCTGTCCGCGATGAATCAAGTGATACTTCTTTTACTTCATAGCCGTCAATTGTCGCAGGAAATGTAATTTCTCCACTCAAATTACTTCCATTATTAAAGCCATATATGCCTATAGTTGAATCTGACCGCAGATAATACAAATAATTATACTTTTTCTCATTTTTTGTAAGCCGACATAATGAGCATTTATAACATAAATCAATTTCACCGTTCGATAATTCTGTTTCGGAAATCTTTTTCCATTGATGACCCGTATTGGGTATAATTTCTTTTACTTCACCATATTTTGACGAATATATAGCATAACCAGATTCAGTACATGTGGATTTTACAGTTTGAACGTTTGTCCAAACCGACGTATCTGAAAGCGGAGATATTTCCTCTAAAATTTGTTTTCCCGAATCCAGTGTTTTAACAGCTATTCCTTTTTCAGTTTCAGTAGGTTGTATTACAATATCCCATGTACCTGAATCTATAACGTCTATGGGAATTGAACACATTCCTATTAAAGAATATTCCCCTGTTGCTACTGCATAAGACATTTTATAGGCATACAAAGAGGTATGACCTACGC
This sequence comes from uncultured Clostridia bacterium, assembly GCA_934487205.1. Taxonomy (GTDB): domain Bacteria; phylum Bacillota; class Clostridia; order UBA1381; family UBA1381; genus UBA1738. Next base: position 47,293 of record CAKSRS010000002.1, on the reverse strand, counting down.
CTACAGCTTTAATTATTATACTTTGGGGCGGGCTGGTTTCGGTAATTTCTATTATATTTTCATCTCCAACACCCCATATAATTTTATTTGCCATTGTATCTTCGGCAGCAAGACTGAATTTGTCGGTATATCCATATTTAAGGCAAACAGGCTCATAATACCTGTCTCCTGTAGGATACAATACTTCTGATCCGTTTTCTATTTTCCCTGTAACAATGTCATATCCAACTCCAATAATATCTGCATATGCCGATAGTGATTGAAATAATAATACAATCACTATAATTGTTGATAATACTTTTTTCATTTTGAAAACTCCTTTGTATAGTAAATTTTGAAATTACCAATCTGTCATGATTATATCACAATTTCTCAAAACAGTCAAGTGCATATTGCACACAATATAAAATTGCATAAATATAGTGTTTATAAAATTACTATCTGCATTTATAATATTTAGTAAGAGGTGATACTATGTTTAAAGTGCGTCATACAGAAGAAACAGCTAACAGAACATTCAGATTTCCCAAATCCTTACTTGATAAAATGTCTGTTGTGGCACAAAACGAAAAGGTTTCCTTAAACAGCTTTGTTATCCAATGCTGTGAATATGCTATGGAAAATTTTGAACAATCAAATAATAAGGAAACAGATAAATAAAGTCTGTTTCTTTTTTCGATATAACCGGCTTCTTCTATGTGTATTAAATCCAATCCCCGATATCCGATACTTTATCTTTTGTAAAGGTGTTATTGGGGATTTTTATTATTTTTTCTACACGTTCATTTTTATTTTTCGCCGTAATTTTTAGCTCGACAGTAATTTCATCATAATTATTTTCTATAATACTGTTGCCCTCGGAATCAATTATACCAATACCGTTTTCGCCGTCAATTATATTCATTACGTTATGCTTATTGACGATTACAGGGTGATTTAAGGGATATTCATACGGCATATAACCCTTGTCTGTCGGATAGATAAGTGTACTGAATGATGTATCGTAAAATACCGCACCTTTTTCACTTTCTCCGCAATAAACATAATAGGATTTATTGTATTTGTTTAACTCTTTCTTATAGATAACCTTTCCCGACTCCTGATGAATGATATATTGATAATTTTTGTCATATCCGTATAAATACATCATATCGGTTACAATTTCTTTAAATATTCTGACTTCTTTTGTATTTGAGTTAAAATATAGAGTTTCACCATCATTGCTTAAAAATAAATCATGATTGTAATTGTCTATCACATCATATTTACACTCACAAAGGATAACAAGCTTTTCATCTTCAATTCTGCACAATCCGATTTTTCCGTTTTTATGCAAGGCAAATACATTGATACCGTAAAGAAAAATATTGTCATATTCTTCGGGCAAAATATATATGCCGTTTAATTCATTCATAATTCCGTATTTTTTATTTTTAACTATTTTTATGTTCTTCGGTAAACTTTCACCGAACGCATTATTTCTGACTGTAAATAACATAATACCAAACCTCATTTCATAAATTTACTGCATTATAGCAGTCTATAATCACTTTTTGAGTAATGCCTATATATCTTAATGTAATTGCACTTGACGAGTGATTGAGGAGCTTTTGGAGTGTTTCTAACGGCACATTATTTATGTATCTGTGATAAGCCATAGTTTTTCTTAATGTATGTGTCCCGAAATTACCCTTAATCCCTAAATCCTTTGTAAGTGTCTTAATTATATGATGTAACGGTCTTACCCCTAAATGACCGCCTTTTCTGCTTTTAAAAAGATAATCTTCAAAGTCATAATCCGTTAAAGAGTTAAGATATATTTTTATTGACTCCTTAGCGTTTTTATTTAATGCAAAATTCCTTGTTTTGCCCGTTTTCTGTTCTTTAATGGTTACAGTATCAAATATTATGTTTCCGTCTGTAATGTCCTTTATTTTGAGTGATAATAGGTCCCCTGCCCTTAATCCGACATTGATACCGACTACAAATATACAGTAATCCCTCTTGTTTTCTTTTCCGTATAAATACTGCTTGATTTTGTTAATATCTCTTGTGTTCTTAATGGGTTCAACCTCTTTTTGTAAAGCCATATGCTTATGCTCCTTTAATTGTAACTTTATTTTTTACAATTATATATCGCTTGTGATGAAATGTACACCGTTTTTTTGCAAAAAGAAAAATATTACCTTTCATTCAGTTATTGAACATAAGGTAATATTCAAATTGTGTTTTTATTAAGTTTTTAATCTCAAAAATCCTGAAACCATTACGAGAGTTAGGTTTGTGGGAGTTTTGGGAATGATACCTTTTGTTAAAAGGTAATATTAAATTCATCATACCGGAAGAAAAACAGTAACCTTTACATTACTATACATAGCCTTGTCAGATTGTCCCATTCGTGCAGTATTTAGGGCATTTAAGACAGAATACCAATTTTGGATAACAGGTAGGTACTGAGGAGTTGGGGCATCTGGAAATGGTGGGCACGCTTGTGTATCAGCTGTCGGACGGAGCGTCCGGAAAGGATTGGCTTAACGGACACTCACCCGAATATTATGCCGATAACGGAAACGGCGTTTTCCCGCAGAGCGCACAGGGCGCGCCGTTCACGTCGGCATCTATTGCGTCGACGGGCGACCCGATAACTAATTTGTTTGAGGATTTGGCAGCAGATGCTGCATATTTGTATAAATAACATTTGGCGGGAACGGGCTGTTTTCAAATTCTGGTTATGCAGACATGCAATTAAGTGTGTCTGCTTTTTTCGTGCAAAAATGAGGAGGAATGGGCAATGAAAAATAATTTTTTTTACAAAAGTGAATCGGAACAGTTCGCATTTTATCGAATACCGAAATTATTGTTTACCGACAGCCGGTATGCCGGAATTTCAGTGGAGGCAAAAGTTTTGTACGGTTTAATGCTCGACAGAATGAGTTTGTCGGTTCGCAATAACTGGGTCGATGATGATAACCGAGTTTACATATATTTCACACTTGAGGAAATCACGGATTATTTATCAATCGGCAAGGACAAAGGTGTGAAGTTATTAAAAGAATTGGACGGGATTTTGATAGAACGCAAAAAGCAGGGCTTAGGTAAGCCGGTTATTATTTATGTTTTAAATTTTACGGACAATCAAAATTCAATCCAAAGTGTTGATAACTCAGCCGAAGTCCAGACTTCTGAAAAACCGAAGTCAGGCGAAAATGCCGAAGTCTTGACTTCTGAAAAACCGAAGTCTGCACTTCTGAAAAACCGAACTCTTGACTTCGGCATATCCGACTCTAATAATACTGATATTAATAATACAGATTTGAATAAAACTGATATATCTTCTTCCTCACGCATTTCATTTGCCGCCTTAGAGAGGGAAAGAGAGGAATACAGGGACGTAATCAGAACCAATATCGAGTATGACATCTTAATTCAGCAATACGCTGCCGAGAAAATCGACGGCTTTGTAAATATCATAGTCGACGCAATATGCAGCTTTGACGATAAAATCAATGTCAACAGTATGCAAGTGCCAAAGGAGGTGGTAAAAAGAAAGCTCTTAAAACTCGATTATATGCACATCGTGTATGTAATCGACTGTCTGGACGAGAACAGCACAAAAATTCGCAATTACAAAAGCTATATTTTGACGATGCTGTATAACGCCCCGGACACAATGAATCACTATTATCAATCAAAATTTAACAAGAATTATTTCAGAAAGGACGATAACTAATGGAAAAGAAAAGCACAATCGAGAAAAACAACGAATTTTTGTATCACAACACGGAGCTGCTGCTCAAAAAATACCGCGATGTCGTGTGGAGCATTGAGGTATCGGCGATGCAGGCGGAGGTCAATTTTGAATTTGAAACGGGCTGTAAAATGACAGAATTTTTGGATATGTCATACGCTGCCGGAGCGGATTTGATGAATACAAAAATTGAGGAACAGGTTCGAACAATGGAACGTAACCGTAAGATGCTGCAGCTTATTGACCGTGCGGTCGAAATTATCCGCAGAAAACATCAAAAAGGCGAGATGATGTACTGGGTTTTGTATTATACATACCTGTGCGAAAAGCCTTTAGAAAGCGTCGACCAGATTGTGGACAAGATTGCGCAAAAACAGTACTATGTATCGTGGCAGACGTACTTTAACTACCGCAGACAGGCAATAAATCTATTAAGCACAATGCTGTGGGGATACACCTCAAAAGAGTGTATGGAAATAACGAAAACGCTTGTAAAGCCGGAGGAGGTATAAAATTGACAGAAGAACAAAAACGGGTAGTATTGTTGCTAAACAACTACCGCGATATGAAGCTTGCAAGAGAATTGCAAAAAGTAGAAAAAGAGGTTGGATATGAGCCGGAAATATTGTGCTCACCGGAAGAATTTGCAGAAGAAACCGGCATCAATGACATCAATTATACCGGCAATGAACGTAAGCTCACGATAAAAGTGGTAAAGCTGATAAACAAAGCGGTACGAGATATACGCGAAAATGAGGAAGCGGGTGAGATATATTATTGGGTTCTGTATTATACATATTTTTGTGATAAAGTTTACAAGGCAAATGAGCGTTATGAAAAGACGAGGGAAAAGGTAAAAATTACAAGTTACGCAAACTATTACTGCTATCACCATATGGCGATTGAGTTAATGCGGCAAAGGCTAAAACCTTAAATGGCGGGCTCTGGACATCATGTCCAGAGCTGACAAAAATACGCAAAAAAATTGTGTCATACTACCGTTTCCTTACGGGTGACAAAGGTGTAAAATGAATGTTGGCTACAGGGGTGAAAAATTCACGCACTTTCCCCCGTAAGGAACACCCAAAAAAGCAAGCAGTAATGCGGCTTGCGGGGTTTGCAAAATCGGGCGATTTGCAAATTTGTCGCACTAATGTGCTTACGGGGGACGGCAAATGCAAAAGCCGAATTTGACCGTACTTTGTAAGCACAGGAACCGCCCGCGGTCTTATCATGCACGGACCGCGGGCAGGAACGGGGGGAAACCAAGATAAAGAGGAGATAAGGTTAGGGGACGTTCTGTGATAGGGGGAGTTGGAGGAATATGAGGACAGTTTGAAATTTGAGATGCATCACGCATAAGAGATATTACAAAACTGAGATATCCTATTTCGAGGAACTCATAATGAGAATCTTCAGGATTGGGAAATCAAATATTCAACATACAAATATCACGAATTGATTTTTTTAACAGTTTGTGGTATACTATAGAAAAATGAGCCGGAGATGATAAAATGCGTGAAAAACAAAATGTTGAGTGGAAAGAAGTCTGGAAAGACGATTATCTTGCATGGATATGTGGATTTGCAAATGCACAGGGGGGAAAACTGTATATTGGTATGAATGATTCCGGCGAAGTTGTAGGGGTGAAAAATGCGAAAAAACTGCTTGAAGATCTTCCGAACAAAATTCGTGATGCAATGGGGATTATTGTTAACATAAATTCTCTTACCGACGGCAATTGTGAGTACGTTGAAATAGACGTGCCACCTTACCCTATTGCTATCTCCTGCAAAGGCTCATACTATTACAGAAGCGGTAGCACAAATCAAAAGCTATCCGGTCCTGAACTGGAAACCTTTATTATGAGACGGCGGGGAGTCACCTGGGACAGTATGCCATTGCCTACGTTTACAGCAGACGATGTCGACGATGGGGTCGTTAAGCGATTTAAGCAATGGGCAGTTAACAAAGGACGAATAAACAAATCGGTTTTATCGGAAGATAAATTTGTTATGCTTGAGAAACTTCACTTGGTAAAGGACGGGTATTTAACAAATGCGGCTATGCTGCTTTTCAGTAATGATCCGGAAAAATGGCAGTTGGGCGCTTATGTAAAAATAGGTTTTTTTGAAACCGATGCAGACCTTGTATATCAAGATGAAATTCACGGCTCTATATTGGATCAAATTGATAAAATAGTTGAGCTTATTTATTTAAAATATATGAAAGCGAAGATATACTATGTCGGTATGCAACGCATTGAACGGTATTTTGTTCCGGAAGAAGCTTTGCGTGAAGCACTTTTGAATGCTCTTTGTCATAAGGATTATTCAAGGGGGATTCCAATTCAAATAAGCGTTTACAATGATAAACTGTATATTGCAAATTGTGGTCATTTGCCGGAAAACTGGACAGTTGAAAATCTTTTTGAGAAACATGCATCACAGCCGTTCAACCCCAACATAGCTTACGTATTTTATCTTGCTGGCTTTATTGAAAGCTGGGGACGCGGAATAGAAAAAATCTGTACTGTATGCAAAAATGATGGCGTTTTTCAACCGGAATTTACGGTTCACCCGCAGGATATAATGATAAAGTTTTCGGCACCCGAGGATAGAATTGTGCGTACATCAGCCGATAGGGTGACTGAAAAGGTGACTGGTAGGGTGACTGAAAAGGTGACTGGTAGGGTGACTGAAAAGGTGACTGGTAGGGTGACTGAAAAGGTGACTGAAACTGAAAATCGGCTCATTGCACTCTTATTGGAAGATCCGGCTTACACATATGATGATTTATCCGGAAAATTAGATGTAAGCCGAAAAACCGTCGGTGAATTGATAAAATCTCTCAAAAGGAAGAATATTATCTGCCGTATAGGCTCGGATAAGAAGGGCTATTGGCAGGTTATGCAGTAAATATATTTGTGGTAGTTCCACCCGGTGGAAATATATTTTACCAAAAAATTTGCGTGAGGTGGTTCAATTATGGAAACGGTATGTGTAATGCCGGGCGGACGAGTAACGATACTTACTGCGATAAGAAAACGGCTGAATCTAAAAACAGGGGATAAGATTTGCTTTATTGAGCAGGACGGTCGGGTACGTATTGAAAACGCAGCGGTGTATGCTTTTGAAAAAATACAAAAAGATTTTACGGGCGAGGCAGACAGGCTGGGACTAAATACCATTGATGATGTTGTGGTTTTGGTGAAAGAAGTACGACTTGAAAGAGACGGTAAATAGGTTAGCAATACACAAAGAAATCAATACATACATTGATTGGTATAATGTAGAACGAATAAAACAGTCCCTCGGATATATGAGTCCGGTTGAGTACAGACATAGTCTTGGATTATCAGTATAAACTGTCCAAGAATATGTCCGCACCCCTTGATGTCCAGAGCTGATGACAAAAGCCACAAACTGCACAAATGCAAACACGTGGTAATTATATTGCAACAAAAATGAAAATAATGAAATATATTTGTAAAAAACCATTGACAAATACAACATATAGTAGTATAATAAAAATGTTGTTGATTATCTCAAAAAGACCTATGGGAATTTTTGTGGACTAAACAGGCTGCTCGTATTCGGGCAGCCTGTTTGGTTTGTATAAGAAAAATTGTGCCCTACCTACCGTTTCCTTACGGGGGACAAAGGTGTAAAATCATAAATTGATTTTTTAAGCTTGCGGCATATTATAGAAGATGAAACATTTTAAATTGCCGCAAGGTATTATAGACGCTTGTAACGAAAATCAACTATATTATTGACATATACGGATATGAATGGTATAATTATAGTAACAAAAATGTATAATAAATATATAATATTTATGCGAGGAGTTGATTTTATGAATATCAGACCGTCGGCAGCAATCAGAAACAATTATAATGACATTTCCAACTACTGCAAAGAAACAGGGGAACCCGTGTATCTTACGAAAAACGGCGAGGGCGATTTGGTAGTTATGGATATTGAAAGCTTTTCAAGACGGGAAAAGATGCTTAAATTAAGAGAAGAACTTATTGCCGCAGAGGAAGAAAGGTTCATGGGCAAAAAAGGGTATTCGGTTGATGAACTTGACAAAATGCTTGGCGATGCAGCGTCCGGGGTGAGTCATGTCGGATAAGAAGTATAATGTTATAGTTTCTGACAAGGCTGTATCAATGCTTGTAAATCATGTCAGATTTTTGGCGAATGTTTCACCTGAAACTGCTAAAAAGCTGCATAAGGATATTATTACCGAAATAAGAGCTTTGGAGTTTATGCCTGAAAGTTATCCGTGGCTTAACTGTGATGAGATTCCTGCAAATAAATATAGAAAAAAACTTGCGGCAAAAAGGTATTTGTTAATTTATCAAATTAAAGATAACACAGTTTATGTCGATTATGTTGTGGATTGCAGACAAGACTATAAATGGCTATTATAAAAAACGGGTGCAATTATGCTATCCTGTCAAAATGTCCGCCGCGGGCATAAGTCATTATCGACAAATTTGATTGATCGCTGCAAAATCTCTTGAAAAACATTGTATAATGGTGTATAATAGGATTTGTCGGAGCAATCCGATGTTAAAGGCGAGATTTCTTAACGGTGTTCACACCGGCGGTTATGCCCACACTTTTATATTCACAGGCAGAAATGCCGAGTCTATGAAAGGGGGTATGCTTATGAAAAGTAAGCATTGTACTTATGGCGAAAAAGCTGCTCATAGCGCTTTTTGTATTTATTATCTTAATGATAATATTTCCCATAAACGCACAATAGCCGCCTCTGGCACAGGCAGCTATTGTTAATATAGTTTGCGTTGTGGCATAACCGTTTGAGGTCTTGCCCTTTTCTATTATAATTATACGCCCGTTTCATAGTTTTGTCAATGCCTTTTTGCGAAAAAGGACAAAAGCCACAAATCGCTCATATGCAAACATGCAGTAATCGCGTTGCAACAAAAATGAAAATAATGAAATATATTTGTAAAAAACCATTGACAAATACAACATATAGTAGTATAATAAAAATGTTGTTGATTATCTCAAAAAGACCTATGGGAATTTTTGTGGACTAAACAGGCTGCTCGTATTCGGGCAGCTTGTTTGGTTTGTATAAGAAAATTGTGTCCTACCTACCGTTTCCTTACGGGTGACAAAGGTGTAAAATCATAAATTGATTTTTTAAGCTTGCGGCATATTATAGAAGATGAAACATTTTAAATTGTTGCAAGGTATTATAGACGCCTATGGCGAAAATCATTTATTTTATTGACATATACAAAAATGCATGGTAAAATTATGCTATCCTGACCGATGAAGGTACAAAAGCACGGTCGGGAATTGACAACACGCAAGTATAAAGCGTTAAAAGGGTTGACGAAAGAAACCTTGCGCGATAATATTAGCAATCGGTGCCGGAATGATTGACTTACGAAAACAAGATGAGGTGTACAAATGACGGATTTAGAGATGATACAAAGAGCAAAAATATATACAGATAAGCTGGCAAACGGCATTAATCCGCTTGATAATACCATTATCCCGGAAAATGATATTATAAACAATGTTAAAATTTCAAGATGTTTATTTTATATATCTGATGTTTTAAGACAGGTGGCGGAAAACGGCGGAACGGTTAATAAAAAGAAAACGGCAAAGGAAAATTTTTATATTTCTTTTGAGGAAATTCAAAAGTTTCGCTTTTGCGATACGTCTATAACGATGAGCGAAATTGCGCGGAGAATCAATGAAATCAACGCGGAAAAGAATATGAAAAAGATTTCATACAAACATCTCACAGATTGGTTAATCAGTGTTAAAATGCTGTGTGTGGGAACTATGCCCGACGGAAAAATAACAAAAAAACCTACCAAAATGGGCAATGAAATCGGTATTACAACAGAGTTAAGGCGCAGCAGAAGAGATGACCGTGAATATTCGGTTATTGTGTATGACCGCGACGCTCAGCAGTTCTTGGTCGATAACATAGCGTCTGTAATGGAAATGATGTAAAACCAAAGACCGACTATGTGATTAAAATAACCATCATACTGTTGATTGCAAGGATAATTTTCCAAACAGCCGCCCAAAACGAATTTCGAGCCGGCAACGCTATATTGGTGTCGTTCGGGGCGGAAGTGGTTAAAAAAAGTAATCAATATTTTTGTATTTTATACGAACGTATGATATATTAGAAATAACCTTTTTGACGAGGTATACATAATGGAAAATAATATACAGATATTCGAAAATAAAAAAATCCGTACTGCGTGGGACAGCGAACACGAGGAATGGTATTTTTCAATTTATGATATAGTTGAAATACTTACCGACAGCAAAGATGTTAAACAATATATCAAAAAAATGCGTCAGCGTGATCCTGAACTGAATTTGAAGTGGGGTACAATTTGTACCCCTGTTGAAATGATTGCACACGACGGAAAAAAAAGAAAAATTCAAGCGTCGGACACAAAAGGCGTTTTGCGTATTATACAGTCAATTCCATCGCCCAAAGCCGAGCCGTTCAAACAATGGCTTGCGCAAGTCGGTGCCGAGAGAATTGACGAAACGATAGACCCGGAACTTACGATAGACAGAGCTCTTGAGACATATTTGAAAAAGGGCTATACAAGAGAATGGATAAATCAACGCTTGCAGGCTATTCAAGTACGAAAAGAACTCACGGACGAATGGGATAACAGAGGTGTTAAAAAAGGTATTGAGTATGCCATTCTGACCGACGAAATTACAAAAGCATGGTCGGGAATGACAAGAAAATTGTTGATTGAAACGAAGTGATTTTATCATATTCTGTCAAAATGTCCGCCGCGGGCATAAGTCATTATCAACCAATTTGATTGCTCTCTGCAAAATCTCTTGAAAAACATCGTATAATAGTGTATAATAGGATTTGTCGGAGTAATCCGATGTTAAAGGCGAGATTTCTTAACGGTGTTCACACCGGCGGTTATGCCCACACTTTTATATTCACAGGCAGAAATGCCGAGTCTATGAAAGGGGGTATGCTTATGAAAAGTAAGCATTGTACTTATGGCGAAAAAGCTGCTCATAGCGCTTTTTGTATTTATTATCTTAATGATAATATTTCCCATAAACGCACAATAACCGCCTCTGGCAAGACGGTTATTGCATAAATAACTGATTTCTTGGCATAACCGTTTGAGGTTTTGCCTTTTTCTATTGTAATTATACGCCTGTTTTACAGTTTTGTCAATGCCTTTTTACGAAAAAAGACAAAAGCCCCAAATCGCACATGTGCAAACGTGCAGTAATTATGTTGCAACAAAAATGAAAATAATGAAATATATTTGTAAAAAACTATTGACAAATACAACATATAGTAGTATAATAAAAATGTTGTTGATTATCTCAAAAAGACCTATGGGAATTTTTGTGGACTAAACAGGCTGCTCGTATCGGGCAGCCTGTTTGGTTTGTATAAAAAAATTGTGTTACACCTACCAAGTAACTCGTACATTTGCAATTTCTTCTATGTTGTAATCATTTGTCCATACGGGAGAGATCGCGTCAAACTTACAGTCTTTGATGAGCTTAACGGCGCTTGACATACCGTGTTCATATGATCCAAACATGGAAAATCCGAGTTTTTGTTTATACATAATTAGCTTCACCTCTGTTTATGTTTGTAACGACCGCAGGTTTACTGCATAATATTGTCTATCAATTTTAAACCCTCATCGGTTATATTTTCATCAAAGCTGCTGATTTGAATTTTTGGTTTTTGATTGAATAATGCCTTATACCAAACGCAGCCTACGAGGTATCTGCCAAAACCGTAGCTTGCATGAATCGCATCGCGGTAAACAATGTCAGGATTAAGCCTGTATGCTTTAAGCATAGCGTCGCCGCTTTTTATCATATTATCCGCATTTATCAATTTTTCGGCTTTATTATACGCGTCTTTAACTGCCGCAAACATCTCCTCAGTAGTTTTAAAACCAACTTCCGAAAGTCTTTCCCTGTCTTGCGGATATGCCCATGTCTGGTGCAGCAATATTTTCGTGTTCGGACATCTTAATCTCAACCATTTTGTTATGCTCTCGAGGTATGGTGTATAGTTATTGATATCAAAACTCTCATGGCTTGCCTGCTGAAGCGTTATGTAATCCCATTCATTGCTTTTTACCGCATCTTTGATTGAAATTTTAATATTCGTGTTCTCACCGTTAAATTGAAAAATGTAGTTTTTTTCGTTGTCTGATAGATTTATGTAATGCTGTCTTAATGAACAGCCCCCGATATACAGATTGGCACACGTCAGTTTTTTACCGTTGGCTTCCGCTATTGCGTGCAGATACCGTTGTGCATCTTCAGAAAAACTGTTTCCTATTGATAAAATTTTCATATATTATCCTCCACAGGCAGTATTATTTCGACTTCAAAATGAAACTTTGAACAGTGCTTTTACAGCAACATCGGATAATTCCGATATTCAAAGCAAATAACCTTATCCTTAGTTTCTCTTATTTCGGTTTATAAAATCAAGAATCCTGTCAGCAAATACTTTTGCGTCTTGGATGTAATCACAATGGCAGTGACCACGTAAATATTCAAACTGTATATTTTCTTCTGGATAATTCATATGCTTTAATGTTCCGATTAACAGCAGCGTTTGCTCATATCGGTTAGTCATATCATTATCCGCACAAAAAATCAACACAGGAGGTTGGTTTTTGTATTCCTCAATATGAAACAGCGGAGCCGCCTCATCAATAATACACCTTCTTGAGTCGATGCCGCGTTCTCTAAGCACGTTATAATGCGTCGTCGGCTGACCGGCATTGAAAACAAATCCGGATATTTTGTTAATATCAACACCGTATGTCGAAAAATATCTGCTGTCAAAATAAAGCATCATTGCAATGTATGCACCTGCCGATGAACCGCCTACATATATTTTTGAGACATTCGCATAGTTCCCGATGTTGTCTGTTACCCATTTTACGCTTGCAGCGCAGTCCCATAAAAAATCCGGATACCTGTAATCGGGATACATACGGTAGTTAACTGATACTACTCCCACATTCTTTTCAACAAAATGCTGCGGCGGGATTTCTTCTTTTCTGCCGGACTCCAGCCCGCCGCCGTGAAAATATATAAACACAGGTATTTCACCCTTTGCATTATCCGGTAAAAATATATCAAGCGACTGCTCCGGTATGTTATTTCGTGTGTAATATATGTCTTTCAGTTCCATAATTAATCTCCTTTATCAAAATATCCGCCATACCATATAGGGTTTAAGCGATTTTCTTGGCGCTTTATCAGTTTTAAATTCACATGGTTTTCCATATAGTTTCAATTATATCACTGAAAAAACACTTGTCAACACGTTTTTTTTGCAAATATAAAATGTTTTTAAAATGTAATTAAATGCTGAATATCACCGTCACGGTCTTGCGGAACACCAATCGGTATTTCGCCGTATGAACTGCGCAATTTCTTCTTTTTTACGCCGTTCCGGTAATCGGGATTGTCGCTGCGCTCATATTCACTATATCCCAAATGTTCGTCAAGTTCAGTTTCCATCATTTTTTGAATCGTTCCACCCAACAGGTCTTTTAATGCCTCTTGAATATCTTCTGCACTCTTGATGCTATACTCCTGAATCAATCCATCTATGATATTATCTATATTCTCATAGATGGAATCTTTTTTACAGACTTTTTATAGCCTGTAGTCTATTAATTAAGAACAATATTTTTTTCTTCCATATTAAAATATTCCTCTTTTTTGATATCGTCTTCCGCATAAATATTTTTTACGCTTACATTAATCAACTCAGCGTTTGATACCGCGCATACAGCGGGTTTGTAATAATCCGGCTTTGCGGAATAATAAATATTTTCGATTTGTACATTTTTCAAAGTAGTCTTTTTGTTAAGATCCTTATCGGGAATAAGCCGTTCTTTTTCATATTCCTCGTAACGTTCCGGAATATACATAAATACATTATTCATATAAAATCTTCCCAATGTTACGGCATGATGTCCCTTTTCGGTTACAAATATATTGCTTGCATGCAAATTCTTTGCTGCCAATTCCAGATGTATGGCGCTGAGCGCTTTTGAATAGATATTATTAATTGAAATATTATACAATTCATCGGGTTTTGCGCGTTCGGCAAATGATTCATAATATGAGTCTTCGCCTATTCTTAAAACCATTTGAACCTTTGATTCGAGCTTCGGCGTTCCGACATCAAAGATATCGCTTATTGATATGTTGTATATTTTGTTTCCATGCTGATTCAGCAATCTGACGATTGCACACATATTTGAAAATCCTTTTACATTACGGATTGTGCAGTCGTGAATATCGGTATCTCTGCCCTCTATTTTCAAAGAATGTTCAAAATGATTTTTGCTTATAAGAGTTGTCAAAGCTATCATGTCATCGCCGGTTTCGCCGGTGATATTTTCTATGCTTATATTGTTGCAGCCGCTGCGCAAATCAATTCCGTCCTGATTTCTCCACACGCCGTAGCTGTGTCTGAAATTGATTTTGAAATCAATATTTTTTACGCTGCCGTATCTTGCGTACAGCAACAAAATAGACCACCAACGCTGATCCGAAATCCGAAATCCTTCTATTTTAAAGTCACGGACGTTATAAAGATAAATCAATACATTGGCGGAAACGTGCGGGTTTCCGTCCTTTTTGGAAGTGAATTCATTAAGTTTATTCTCTTTTCCGCCGGATATTTCGGCATTGCCGCAGCCGATAATATTGATATTCTTTTGCTCATTGCTTTTGTCCCTGCCGCGTTCATCAAACAGATTCTCGTTTGCAAACATTTGGCAATATGTATCATCTGCCATAACCATATAACAATTATCAAGAACAATTGTTATGTCTGACGGCAGCAATATGGTTTTATCGATAACCCATTTCATGGAATCCGTTCCGCTGTTGTATTTCGGTATAACTACCCTGTCCGCGCCTGTTTTTTTTGCTTCGTATATTGCTGCTTGGATACGTTCGCTGTCACTTCCGGAAAAATCATTCGGTGTATAGAAATTTTTAATCATATTGTTTTCACTCCGCTTTCTTCATATTTTGTTTGCATTTTTGCAATAATTTTACCTGAGTTTATTCTAACATGTGTAAACTGCTTTGTAAATACAATATCTTTACCAAAATGTGCAATTTAATTTGGTAAATATAACCAAGTTATATTTTTTTATTTGATAATGATATTGAAATATTAACATATTTTCGCTGTTTTATATGGGTGGAAAATAGTTAATAATCAAAAAATAGTAAAAATATTGCACATTTTGGTAAAGATATTGTATTTACAGAACATGTTGTTAATGTTAAAATGTAAATGTATAAGTTTCGCATTTCGCGAGACTGATTGACAAATACATGTATTTATAATTCGGATTATTAAGGAGGATATGACATGAAAAAAACAGTTTCTTTGGCAATTGCTCTGAATATGATTTTGAGTATGATTGCCGTACCGAATGTTATGGTCAGCGCTGCAACCGCAAGTGTGATTGATGATAGCAGCCAGGCTGTTGATATGGTAGATACCGCCGACGACCCGTGGCAGGTTGTGGCGGAAAATGCATCGGGCGATTCATCTAAATGGGTGTATGATACTCTTACTGTTACATCGGGCGGTGACAATGACCCGGGCGGGTGGGGACCGTATACGGATTGTAACAATAAAATAACTGTTGAAAAATCAGGTAAGGGTTATTATGGCAGTATTTCAACGAAATACAATGGTGCAGATATTACAAACCCAATTTATCTGGGAGCAAATCCGCGCGGAAGAACCGGCATGATATCTTATTCTATACGAGTAGATCATAAGGGCAAGCATTTACAGTATGTGGGCGGTGAATACAAAAATTTCGGAATAACATTTGATTTGCAGTTCCCTAATATGTGCTCAACCGAGACGGCTGTTCCGTACCTTGATATCGGACTTATTAATTCGACCGCAGCGAAAAACACTCGGTTGACTCAATATGCCGACAGTGAATATGTATCAATGGGTGATACTGTTAATATGATGACAACCGTTATTCCGTCAAAATTTAATAGTGACGGAATAGCACCGATTTCAGCGGTTATTGATGACAGAACGGCTGAACAGTTTGCTGCAGATATGGCAAAAAGAAGTTACATATCGGAGTCTGAGCAAACTGATGTTGATACTACGACAAAAAAGACATACATATACAGTTATCAAAAGGCTGATAAGTCAACAGCGTATTTGAACCAGGTAATAAACTGCAAGGTTGTAGCAGACGGCGGCGTAATGAGTCTTTATATGAAGTTCGAAGATACAGATACATGGAAACTTATCAACAGCTATAATATCTCGGCTTTACAGGGTAAAGAAAAAAGATTTTACATTGCATCCAAGTCATGTCAGCTGCTTGTTTCGAACCTTAATATCTATCAAAGAAGAAGTGAAATAGAAACAGAGATTGTAGAACCCGAGGACCCCGGTACTCCGGAAACCACAACAGTAAATGTTTTAAGCAAAAACTTTGAAAGTGATACAGATGACGGCGTTGTTAATGATAGCACCTACGGCATCGGCAAGGCATTGGAAGTGACCGGTAACAAGCGTTTTTATTTCACGAGTCCGTCATATATAAATGCAAACAGAGAGTTCCGCACAATGACGGAATTTGATATAAAGACGGTTGGCACGGACAGCACAAATTATCCGACGATAACATGGGCGGGTAAAGACGGCAAGGCTGTTAACACCTTGACTTTTGAAGATAATTATGTGACGCTTACGTATGTTAATGACAGCGGATATACAAAAGAAAGAGCATTTATAAAGCTTAAAGACGGCGAATGGAACAGAATACGTCTTGTAACGGAATTTGCAAAAGAAGGCAACACTTATGTAGGACGTAATAAAAAGTTATATATTAACGGAAATAACGTTCAAGCCGTAATAGCGGAAGATTTGGGTTCAAAAGTAGGCGCAGATTTTCTTAATGCGGAATATATGAATCGTATTAATGTTAATGCGGGCGGAGCAACCGTTTATATTGATAATATTAATGTTACAAGATTTTACAATGATGCTGAGGAAGGCATTAACTACGGACAACTGCTGGCGAGCATAAGAAAAGGCGAGAAAGCTCTCAGCGGCGCAGTTGTCGGTACAAACATCAGACAAGACATTTATAACGACTATAAAACTGCTCTTGATACAGCAAAGACGGCATATATTGCAAGCGAAACAACTCAAGATGCGATAGATGCGGCAAACGATGCGCTTTGCCAAGCCTATTCAAAACTCATTTTTGCCGACGAAGCCTATGAGATATGCGGCGTAAACTTTACGGACAAAGATGATAAGTACACGCCGTATCTGACTGCCGGCGGCAAAATAGCATCTGTTACCGTCAGAAAGAATGCCGAATATAATAAATTGGGTGTTTTGATTTTGGCACTGTACGATAAGAACGGGAATTTAATAAAAGTTAAACCTGTTCAAAAAGTATTTGATGGCGTTAATGCAGGCGAAACGAAAAATGTAACCATTGATATGCAATTGCCGGCGGATATCAACGGTGTTTATACAAAAGTTATGCTGCTGGATACTATTGATAACATTACACCGTTAACAAATGCGCATGTTCCCGATAATACAACGGCAAGAACAATTCGTATTGCGGGCGACTCGATAGTTCACACATATGAGGGAACTACTGATGAAAAAAAATATCCGATGCAAGGCTGGGGCGCATACGCTGCTGATTACTTTAATAATAGTATAACAGCACAGAATGAAGCTACTTCGGGGAGCACAACAAGAACATTTATCGGATTCAGTATTTTTAACAGACTGGCATCTAAAATGCAGGCAGGCGATATACTTTTAGTTTCCTTTATGGAAAACGACTGCAGAGAAAACGATACTTATAGACATGTCAGCAACTATGATTATAAAAATATGTTAAGACTCTATGCCGACATAGCAAAGGAAAACGGCGCAGAGATTATATTCGTAACCTCACCGGCGAATCTGAACGAAACAGCAGGGTCAGATGATTTTAACGGATATAAAGACCTTATGAAGGAAGTTGCTAAAGAATATAATGCTCCGTGTATTGATATTTGGCAAGAGAGCGTGGATTTGCAGAATAAAGAAGGGTATGAATATGTCGAGGCGGCTATGCATATGCACAACTTAGATGTATTGAAGGCTAACTTTAATAAAAATGGTAAGGTCATAAATGAAAGCACGGTCAATGGGAAAGACATAATTCATATTTCGGAATGGGGCGCGCAAAAAGTTGCAAGCTGGATAGCGGAAGAAATGAAAAATACAAACAGCGCACTTCGTTATTATGTGAACGGTAAGACTTTTGACTTCCCGGAAGATATGGTAACAAGCACAACTTTAAATCAAACAACAACGGAATAACACATAATCGCGTGACCGCTGACAGAGGTAAATGTCAGCGGTCATATTTTTGTATACATTTAACAATTATAGAATTTTAAACCAATATTTTTGGTATTTTGTACCAAAAATACGCAAAAATTTTAAAAAAAGTAAAAATAGTGTACATTTTAGTAAAGATATTTTATTTACATAATCAACTATTAATGCTAAAATATATGTAAAGGTTTTACATGGGTGTAAGACCAATTATTAAATACATGTATTTACAAATTAGTTTAATTAAGGAGGATATGTTTATGAAGAAAACCATTTCACTGGCAATTGCTCTGAACATGATTTTGAGTATGATTGCCGTACCGAATGTAATGGTCGGTGCAGCCGAAGGTGGTATAATCAGCGGCAATGTTGATATGGCAGATACTGTCGGCGATGTAACCGACCCGTGGAAGGCAGTAGCGGAAAATGCAACGGATAATAAAGATAATTGGAAATACAATGACAGTACAGGACAAAGCGCACCGGGTTGGGGCGTGTACGGTAAATATACAGATGATGTGCGGGTAGAACCGTCCTCACAGGGTTATTATGTAAGCAGTTTAAAATACAAATCGGAAATAGTCAAGAATCCGCTTTACCTGGGTGCAAATCCCCGCGGAAGAACGGGAATGATATATTATTCGGTACAGGAAAGGCACAACGGCAGACACCTGCAGTATGTAGGCGGCGCGTATCAAAATTTTGGAATTACGTTTGATCTGCAAATGCCGAACGTTTGTATAACGACAAGCAGAACGCCGTACCTTGATGTCGGACTTATTGATTCGGCTGCGGAAGTATACACGAGTTTGAGCACATATGACAGCGCGGAATACGTATCTATGGGCAGAACCGTAAATATGCGCGACCTTCTTATCCCGTCGGGCGCTGCGGGGAAGGAGATAGCGGCGACTGCGGCAATTATTGACCCCAGAACGGTTAGTGAATTTGCTGCCGATATGGCGGCAAACAAAAAATCATATAACGCCGACTCTGCCGTAACAGCCGTAGATTCGATAACGAATACGGAATACATACAGAGTTATGAAACAACAAGCAAAGTAAAAAATTATTTAAATCAGGTAATTAATTGTAAAGTCGTTGCCGACGGCGGCGTAATGAGCCTTTACATGAAATTTGATGATTCGGATACATGGAAACATGTTAACAGCTATGACATTTCAGCTTTAAAAGATAAGACAAAGAGATTTTACATCGCGGCAGATGCATCGGAACTGCTTATCTCAAATCTTAACATTTGGCAGAGAGAAAGCGAAATAGTAGTTGACCCGGGCGAAGTGGAAGACCCTGACGCACCGACGGTATATACAAAGCGCGACTTTTTCGCCAAAGATGAAAACGACATGATTTCATATCCCCGTTTCGGAACGCCGGCATTTACAGAACCGGGCAAGGAATTAACAATCGAGCTGCGTACGGCGGAAAAACCGGAGCTGTCCGATAACGGCTGGAAATTGTGGCTTGAAAACAAACATCAGAGATGGGAATGTGAAGTAACTAAGGTTGAATATGTTACACCGACAACAGATCCGGAAACGGGCGTTGTTTCGGGCGGCATCTATCTCGGACTGAAACCGGGATATAAGATTACGATAAAAATTCCCGACGCGGGAAAAATTGCTTACGGCTTGATGAGTATAGTTTTAAAACATTCGCTTGATGCGGAACTGGAATACAAATCACCGCAGGCAGTCAGCATAGTGGAAGACTTGGAGCGCAAGTTCTATGCTGTGGGAATTTCGGATACGCATACCGGACTGTGGGAACGCGGTTACGTCACGGGCGGCGAAGGGCAATCGGTAGAAACCCTTAATAAAGAGCTGGAACTTATCGGCGCAAGATACTTCTATAACAACGGCGACCTTATACAGGGCGGAGGAAAGAAGAACGACGGCAACAACTACATAAACGGTATAGAAGTTGTGGAAGATTTGTATGTGGATTGTTTCACAAACTATGCGATACCGACTATTAATGTATTGGGAAATCACGACTACGATAAATACATTTATCCGACAAGAGGCCCGCGTCCTGGCAATCCAAACGGAAGAGATGTTACATATGAAGAAGCGGCACAAATGACAGAGGAAGAACTCGAACAAGTCAACGTTTTGTATAATTTTGATTTTAACGAGGCGGACAGATTGTTCGGCATGAGATCGGCTCTCATCACGATGGGCGATAATATGCTTATCGCAAAGCACGACTTTGGTGCATGGGGCTGGAAAACGCGCGGTGTGGATCTTCCGGAAGGTGCGACAACAAATTCTGAATGGATGGAGGGCTATACCGGTACAGGTACGGCGGAACCGTTCGTTTTAAGAGACGCATTGGCACGCGAATGGAATAAATGGTCTGCAAAAGAAGGCGAAGGTTTCAGGCTTATACATCAGCATACGCCGAATACAGGTTCGGAATATCTGGATTTCGGAAAGCCTGACCCCTATGCGGTTAACGGCTGGGCGGCATTTATGTCACCGACATTCCATGCGCCGTGGTATAATTCTTTGCCCGGACAGGAAAACTTAAAAGACTATGATTTCCAGATTGTCGGACACTTTCATATGGTAGTACCGATGGGTGAAAAACTGCTTGCCATGGGCGGCTCGGCATTCGGCGGCGGCCCGGGATATTACGGTCAGGCACTTGTTAATGAATATACGTTTGATGAAACAGCGGATAAATGGACACACAACCTTGCGGACACGGTTAAAAACGACCCGTATATGCTGCAGGCACCTCCGAGCTCAAGCGAAGGCAGATTGCCCGAAGGAAATCCGAGACGTGAGTATATTGATGAGCATTATAACACATATTTCCTGTTAAACAATCCGCACGAGAAACCGGCAGTTACGGACGAATATCTGTTCCCAAACGACGGTAATGCGGAATATAACGTTGTAACGATTAAAAACAGAACGGAGAAAAATTTCTATGACGGCAGAGTGGAATTTATCATGCCTGTCGGCACATATGAAGTTGAAGGCGCGAATATAATCAGTCAGTATAATTCTTACGGCGATAAATATACCGTAGTGCTCGCTCACGTTGATATTCCGGAAGGAACCGAAAAGTCGGAAGGAACAGCGATGGTACTGTGTAAAAAAGTAAGCGGAAATACCGACGATATATGCGAGCTGTACGGTGCTGAAACAGGCTTTGTTTCAGCCGATACCGCATATTTAGACTGGATTTCGCTTGATAATACGAATACCGACGATTATGCGATAAGCGCGGGCGGATATCCGCTGGAAAAGGATACCGACTATAAAGTTGAAAAGGTTAATTCTTATGTTGACAGAATAAGCTTTATAAAGACTCTTACCGAAAATACAAAATACACGATAACATTGGGTAATGTAACAAAATTATTTGTTACTCTGCCTTCGGAGTATATCGCGCATCCTATATTTGGTGCCGAAGATCCGGGTACTATCACAAAGGCGACATCGTCTATGGATATACCGGAGGCTGCGGGCGCAAACTGGGTTGCAGATGTTACCGTTAAAATGGTTGTGCCGGCAAGCGCATATGTAAGAGGATTATTTGTCAATGAACCGGGTGATTTAAGATTTATCTGTTTCAAACCGGAAAATACCGACACGAATAAGAACTATTTCAGATTCCGTATGGGAGGCACGAATGCGTTCTTCGGCAAAAACGTATTCAGAGGAAAGGAGAGTCAGATTGGTATTCAGGAAGTGATTGACAATGCCACGCAGCTTGACTGCAAGCTGACATCAACGAAACTTGCCGATATTCCTAAGGATTTCTCCTCCGATATTAAAACCAATCCGATTAATAATCTGGAAGTTTACGGAAACTATGATTTCAGATTTATCCGTTTGGGCAATAAGTTTTCACTTTATGTGCGCAAGAGTGGCGAGACAATCTATGACCATGTGTTCACATATGAAGGCATGTGGGACAGCAGTGTAGAAACCTATCCGGGATTTACATATGTCACCAATGTGGGCGGCGGAGTTGTTTCAAACTTCAAAGCATATAAAATCGGGAACGAAATTGCCGAAACAAATACTGGCTCAGCGGTTGAATTTGAGCTTGCAACACAGCCGGCGGAATCTTTTGATAAATTGAGCCTGACCTTCAAAAATGCCGAGGGCGTAACCGAAAAGAAAGAGATACCGGTAACGCAGATCGGCGGTAAGAAGTATCGGGTATCACTGGCTGACTTGCTGAGCAGCGGTATTTCACAGCTGCAAATTCCGGCTTATACCGATGTGTACGGCATATCTGTTCCGCAAAGCACAATAGATTTCGACATTGATATAAACGAGGACGGAATAACGGCGATTAAAAATGATGACGGAACATATACGGTAACAGTTCCGGCGTATAAATACTTCACCGAAGGCGCGGTTGCGGTATTAACTTCAAACGAAGGCGAAGAATTATCGAAAATTAACGATATAAAGGTTATGGACGTTAATGATGCGGGCGATATGAGCATCACATTTAAAAATGTAAAAACCGACAGCGAAAATCCGAACTTTAAGCTGATGGTTTTGAACAATTTTAAGAGCATGATGCCGTATATACCGAGTATTGTAATCAAACCGTAAATTTCGGACAATTTGGGCGGGGTTTATGCGGTGTATAAACCCCGGGCCGAAATTTTACAATTGTTTCGGGCTTGATAAGGAGAAGTTGTATAATAAAAATAAACATACTTTTAGTCAGGCATAGCTTAAAATATTCGGCTATGCCTGATTGAGTAAATAAACAAAATTATTTTTTGGCGGTATAATACGATTCATATGCGGGTCGTATAAAACATTCGACGGGAGGAATAGAATGAAAGCATCGTTAAGCGTTAATCACGCTGAAAAAAAACACAGCAAAAAGAAACTTTCCACTTATTTGGTTGGCTGGTGTATGCTTTTGCCGAGTTTCATTATGTTTATCGGATTGACTGTTTATCCGATATTGTGGGCATTAAGATTTGTGTTATATGATTATGACGGCATTACAAAACCTGTATTTGTGGGGCTTGAAAATATTATTCGTGTTATAACGCGCGACCCCATATGGTGGAAATCCGTTTTGAACACATTTAAATTTGCCTTTTTTAAACTTATTGTAGAGATACCGTTAGCGCTGGTTCTGGCTGCACTGCTCAGGGGAAATCTCAAAGGCAAGGGGTTTTTCAGAGGTTTGTATTTTATGCCGTCGGTTCTGAGTGCGGCGGTAATAACATTCGTTTTTACGTTTATTTTATCACCGCAGAACGGTTTTCTTAATCAGATTTTGTTGAAAATCGGTGTTATATCGGAGCCGGTAAACTGGCTCAGCGCAAACTCGGCGTTTTTCTGGGTTGTATTCATGTCGATATGGCAGGTATTCGGACACACATGTATTCTCCTGCTTTCCGGTATGATGAACATTCCGGAGGATATTTATGAAAGTGCGTCGATTGACGGTGCAACGAAAATCCAGCAGTTTTTTCATATGACGCTGCCGATGCTTGCGCCTGTATTTAAGACAATTCTTATGCTGTCGATTACGGGTTCGCTGGGCGCATTTGACACCATCTTCATACTTACGGGCGGCGGACCGAACCACGCTACCGACGTTATGGCAATCAATATCTATAATCAATTCTTTGCCGGAGATACGAGACCGGCTTACGGTTACGGCGCAACATTAGGTGTATTTTCTTCAATTATCATAGGTATGGTTACGATTGTTTATCGTGCAGTTACCGCAAAAATTGATAAAATATACGACTGATACATGGAGGTATTTATGGAAAAAGCAAAAAATATTACTTTTAAAGCAGTAGTTTATATTTTCCTGACTGTTATCGGTGTAATTGTTGTACTGCCGCTGTTATATGCGTTTTTCGGTTCGGTTAAGGAAAATATGGAATTGATGACGGGTAATAATATATTGCCCCAAAAAATCACATTTGACAATTATGTGTATGCGTGGAAAAACGTCCATTTTGTAAAATACACAAAAAACAGTTTGATAATGTCCGTAGGCGTGGTAATCGGTACGGTGATAGTATCTACCATGTCGGGATATGTATTCTCGCGTTTAAAGGATTTGCCGTTTTTGAATGTTATAAAAGGTATGTATTTAGCGTCAATATTTATTTCGCTGGGACCTACAAAGCTGTATCCGATCTTCAAGTTACTGACGGGCTTGCAGCTCAATAATACATATTTGGGACTTATACTTTCGCATATCGGTGCACAGGTGGTAAATATAGTACTGGTTGAGGGATATCTGAACGGAATTCCGAGAGACCTGGACGAGGCGGCAAGTATCGACGGGTGCGGTTTTTTCAACACTTTCGTGCGCATAATACTTCCGCTGATTAAACCTATCGTTGCGATAATCGCTTTGCTCGCGTTTAAGCAGGCGTGGAACTCGTACTTGCTGCCGTCGGTTCTGACGATGGGCAATCCGGATATGCAGCCGCTTTCGGTTGCGATAGTAGCGCTCAAGAGCGACGGAGAAATGGCAACAATGTGGAGCGTAATTCTTGCGGGAGCAAATATTTCGTTAATTCCGATGATTGTAGTGTACTGCATATGCAATAAGCAGTTTGTATCGGGACTAACGGTAGGCGGAGTAAAAGGGTAAAAAATAATTAAATAAAAGGAGAGAATAAAATGAATATGAAAAAAATTATGGCGCTGCCTTTGGCACTTCTGATGTCGGTTTCGATGCTTTCGGGGTGTGCGGAAAAAGCAAGCAAAAATGCCGAGGAAAAAGTAATCACAGTCTGGTCGAATGACCGAAGCGGCATGGACGTCAGAAAGAAACAGGTTGAAAAGTTCAATGCCGAAAATGAATACGGCATTAAGATTGATTATCAGGTTAAGGGTGACGATATAGAGGACTCATTAAAGGTGGCATATCAGTCAAACAATGCGCCGGATATACATGTTGCAGCCGGAAATGTAACAACCTACGGTATTGAAAACGGCTGGTTCCGCGCTCTTGATGATGATTTGGTACATAAATATGAAGATCTTTTCCTTCCCGGTGCGGTAACATTTGATAAAGATACGGGTAAGTGTTACACGATAAATACCTCCGGAATATCATCATTTAAATTTATATGGAATAAGGATATGTTCAGGGACGCGGGCTTAGATCCGGAAAAACCGCCCAAGACTTTTGACGAAATGAGAGAATACGCAAAAATATTAACGCAAAAGGGCGGCGGAACAAAGTATGGTTTTGCATTGCCGCTTAAAGAGCAGGCATTTGTACGGTACTATGTAACCATGCCGGGTGCACCGTCGGGTCTTTATAATGCGGACGGATTTGACCCCGTAGGCTTGCGTTATGACTTTACTATTTACGAAAAAATGATTGATTATCTTAAAGATGTTATTAATGACGGTTCTGTTTTCCCGGCGCCGAATACGCTTGATAATGACGTAGCAAGAGCGCAGTTTGCCGAGGGCAATATCGGTATGATGTATGCGGCAAGCTGGGACGTCGGCGTGCTTAATGACCAGTTCCCGGCAAAGTGCGATTGGGGCACGGCGGACTTCCCGACATTTACGGGTGAGGTCGTTGGCGGAAACCCTGCAAAAATGGGCGGCTCGGGCGGATTTTATATGAATGCAAAATCAAAGTATCCCGAAGAACAGCTTATTGTTTTTGAATGGCTTTTCAACGAAGAAAATCTTAAAGAACTCAAATTGGCGGGCAAAGGAAATTACGGATTGAAGTCAATAATAGGTGAAGAATATGTCACTTCGGAGAAAAAGGGTGCAAAAGCTTTTGCAACCGTAAGCAATCCGGCATTTATAGTTGACACACCTCGTCTGCGTCCTACAAATAAGCTTACTCTTGAAGGCGACAATGCCGATACAACAATCAAGAATATTCTTATTGCGGACCTTGATACAAAGACCGAACTTCAGAAACTGACAGACCGCTATAATGCAGCACTTAAAAAATTAGGTGAAAAGACTGATATTGAGCAATACAGAGATCCCGATTGGACGGGTATAGAGGTGATAGAATAAACAACACAGAGAGGGGCGTAAAAATGCGTAAGCTTTTACTGACAGCTATTATATTTTCTGCTTTATCGATAACAAGTGTGCAGGCAGTATCCGTTAATGATATTTCGGTGGATTTTGATTCGCAGAGTGTAACGATAACGGGCAGCGGTACACCGAATGAGAACGTTGTAATTCAGATTATTAATCCGGGGAAGGATATTCCTGCCCCGGAAACCGGCTATGTCGAAGGTGTGTTTAATCATTTCGGCAATACGGCTGTGAATGAGGACGGGAATTTTGAATATCGGTTTATCATGAGCGGCATTACAACGACAGATGAGAACAAATATAGGGCAAGAGTTGCGGCAGACAGCGGACTGATTGAGAAAGAGTTTGATTTTACAAGTATTGATGATATCAATAATAAGCTTGCACTTATAAACGCTGCCGCGGACAAGGAAACAATGAAGGAGACTATCGAGCAAACCATGGATTTACTCGCATTTTCGCCTATTGCGCCTTATGCCGGAATGTCCGATGCGGACAAACTGCAAATAGCCGAAAAGATGCTGAGTGCAAAGCCGTTTGCAAACATAGATAATATGCTTGATTCGTTTAATAAATGCATATTAATTCAGGTGCTGCATAATGAGACCGATAAGGCGGAATTTAAAAATTTACTCACAACTTATGCCGCTGAATTGTTTGATGACATATATCAAACGGCGCTTAATGAAACGGGACAAAATAAATCAATAGATATTCTGCACGGAAATATAAAAAATGCCGCGGATTATGAGGGTCTCAAATTTAATTTCAAGGCGGCAAATCTTTTGGCGTGCGGGCAGACGGCGACAAAAAATAATATGGTAAACGCACTTGTCGCGTATATAGATATTTTCAAGACTGCCGATAATTCCATGTCGGCCTATGTAAATTCGTTTACGAGTGCCTCAAATGAGACGAAGGCAACCATTGCGGGCAAGATACTTGACCGGGCACCGTCGGATATTGCGCAGATGGCAAAAATAATCAAGGACTATTTCACGCCTTCTCAGACTCCGGGCGGAGGTACGGGCGGCAGCGGCGGTGGCAGCGGCAGTGTTAAAAGGGAAAATGCCGCGGAAGGCCCCGATTTGCTGGTTGTTAAACCTCAGACCGAATCGGAGAAAAGTATGTTTGCCGATGTTGATGAGAGCCACTGGGCTTATGACGCAATTTCATATTTGCACAAAAAAGGCGTAATCAACGGCAAGGGCAACGGCAGATTTGAGTCGGAAGATTTGGTTACCCGCGCCGAGATGATAACAATGTTGGTGACAGCGTTTAATGTCGGACAGACAAACGGTGAGCGCGGATTTAATGATGTTACGGAAAATGACTGGTATTATAAATATGTCACCGCCGCGGCGGCGATTGATGTGGCGCAGGGCGTCGGCGACGGCAATTTTGCTCCGCAGGCAAACGTAACGCGCGAGGATATGGCGGTTTTCCTTAACAGAATTTTAAGTTATAAAGGCAAACAGCTTGCGCAAGGCGATGAATCCGTGCAGTTTGAGGACGATTCGGAAATATCCGATTATGCAAAAACGGCGGTTTATGCCATGAAGAAAGCGGGAATAATCAGCGGCAGAGCGGACGGCAGATTTGTGCCGAAAGCATATGCCACAAGAGCGGAAATGGCAAAATTGCTGTACATCGCGCTGCAATCAATTTAATCGGGAGGTGTCAGATATGAAAAAGATAATTGCATTAATTTTAATGATATCATTGGTGTTGTCTGCCACGGTTGCGGTATATGCCGATGATACAAACATCACCGAAAATAATTCTTACTCGCGTGAATTTGAAGTTCTGTCGGCATTGGGTTTTGCCGACGGACTGGAAGAACATTATCAGGATTTTTCCGAAACCATGACCCGTGCCGATTTTATAGGATTGTGCGCAAGACTTACGGGCAGAGTCGGCGAAAATTATGATTCGGTTTTTAATGATGTCGCGTCGGGCAGCTATATGGAGCGCGAAATAAATGCGGCACTGAATGCGGGTCTGATCAGCAAAGCCGATAATTTTATGCCGGACGCACCGATAACATATGAGCAGGTGTGCAGGGTGCTTGTCAGCCTGCTGGGATACGATTTGGTAGTTGAAATTGAATCGGGAAATCAGTCGGGCTATGTAAAAAAGGCAAGCGAACTGGGATTGGCAAAAAGAATTATCGGAAAAAGCGAGATTACCAAACGGGAAGGCGTGGAGGCAATCTATAAAGCGCTTTCGGTTGATGTTCTGCAATTTAAGGGAACAAGCTATAAAGTTGTAAAAGGACAAACCGTATTGTCGGTAAATTTTGATATTTTCGAAGATGAAGGCATCGTGCGGGCAAACAGCGAAACATCGCTGCAGGTTAAGGATTCGTCAGTCGGCGAAAACCGCGTAAAAATTGATGACGATATTTACAACTGCGGCGATACAACTGCGGAAGATTTGCTGGGTTTAAAATGTAAATTCTTTTATCATTACGATGAGGAAAGCGATGTTGCAACGTTAAAGCATATTTCAAAAATCGAGGACGAAAATGAGGTTATCAATGTCCTTGCGGCAGATATCGTATCTTGCAGCGAGGGTGTATTCCGATACAGCGATGAAAACGGACGGGCGAAGAAAAAAACGATTTCCCGTTCGGCGGACGTTTTGTATAACGGCAAAGCATATCCCGATTATACCGATGCGGATTTAATGCCCGCTTGCGGTGAGGTTATACTGATTGATAATGATAACGACGGGGATATTGATGTAATTTTTGTTTATTCACAGGAGAA
The DNA here is from genome assembly GCA_934487205.1 of uncultured Clostridia bacterium. Classification (GTDB taxonomy): domain Bacteria; phylum Bacillota; class Clostridia; order UBA1381; family UBA1381; genus UBA1738. The sequence continues at coordinate 18,236 of CAKSRS010000002.1, read as the reverse complement.
TTATTTTGCAAGCATAATCAGCATGTCCGATTATGTTATCACCGATAAAGTTAATAATAAGACGCTGAAATTGCCGCTTGATGACGATACCGTCAGAATAAGAATAATCAAAAATAAAGCCGACATTGATTTTTCCGCAATAGAGAAAAACAATGTAGTAACGGTGTTTGAGAGCAAGGACTCCGATTTGTATATTATCTATGTTTCCGACTCGGCGGTTACGGGTGAAATTACTTCAAGCTCGGGAACATATGACAGCGATGCGGGCTCATGGGACATCGAGCAACCATGCCTGACGGTTAACGGACGGGAATATAACGTATCGCTGAATTGCAGAGATGATTTAAGAATAGGCACCGACGCTACGGTGTATCTGAATGTTTATAACGAAGTTGTACATGTGGAATATGAACATGAGTACACTTTTGCGTATCTGCTCAAAGCAACCATGTCGGACGCCGAGGCAGACCCTGTTTTTACCTTGCGAATGGTTTCGCAGGACGACGCTGTTGTGGTATATAAGCTGGCTAAATATGTCAGAATAAATGACACGCGGTATTGCACGATAAAGAATAACTTTTCGTTAACCACCGAAGGTATTTGGGACAACAGTCTGGGACTTACCGATAACAGAAAGGTAATTGCGTATTCTTTAAATGCGGATGATGAAATAAGCGTATTGTTCACGCCCGTTGCGGGTGAACCGAAGGAAAACAAGCTGACGCGCACCGTTACATCGGAAAAGAACAGCTCATATAAAGGCGGTTCGGTTAATGCGTTTTTCAAATCATATACTGACGCTCAAACGGGGCAGAAATTATATGAGACGCATTTTTTGGACGGCAATCCGATAATGTTCAATGTGCCGACCGATTCTGATGAGGAAACACGCATCAGGGTTATTCCGCTGAAAAGAATACGCTCCGACCATGCGTATGCCGTGGACGGATATGCTTTCGGCAAAACGGGAATGACAAAGGTGATTTTAAAAAGAGTTGCGAGCAGCAAAATCAGCGGTGATTTCACCATTAACTATATGTTAATTACGGGTGTTGCTAAGGTTTGGGAAGATGATGAGATACACGTGCAGCTTAACGGACTTGTTGCCGGAACACCGACAAGCATTACGCTTGACTCCGATGTATCCAATCTGGACGGACTGAGCAAAGGTTCCTTTATTATGTATAATAAACCTATTACAGACGGCGACAGAATAGCGAATATTGAAGTTTTATTCAATAAGGGGAATAACAAGGTGGCATATCCGCCGAGTGCAACCGGCTATGGATATAACAGTTATTATCGTACGCATTATGCAAAGATAACTGATATAGAGGACGGTTTTGTTATGCTTAAGGACGATAATAACGGCGTGACGTATAAATATCGCACGGGCGGCGCAACGATATATACCGCAGATGCAGACTCTAAGAAGGGCAATTTTTCCAAAGCCGATATAAGTGATGTACGAATAGGCAGTCATGTATTTATGAGCATCAGAAATGAAAAGCTTGATGTATTGGTTATATACAAATAAGCAGAAAGGAATGGCAGTAAAAATGAAAAAAATAAATTTAATATTGTCGTCGATTTGTATAATGGCAATGCTTACTGTTAATGTATGCGCCGAAACCGCAACGAAAACTTCGGGCAAGCAGGTTGACATGACGGACGGCATGTGGTCGAAGGCTGTTACCGATGCGACGGCGGATTTGGAAAACTGGACGTTTACTTCCGGCAACTCCCAAAGTCCGGGTTGGGCGGAATATACAGATTTTAACGCGCCGTTTTCGGTAGAAAGTACAAGTAAAGGTGTGCACAGCAGTATCACAAGTCTGCCGCAAAATCCGCGCGGCAGAGTCGGCATATACCATAAGTCTATTCAGGATAATACCGGCGGAAGAGTTTTGCAGTTTACCGGCGGCGGGTATAAAAATTTTGCCGTGACATTTGATATTCAGGCGGTAAACGCATGGAATGCGGCGTCAAACCGTAAAGCATATTTTGACTTCGGTCTGATTGATGACAGTTTGCCGGTTAAGGAATTGCAAACCGGTTATGAGGGTCAAAAATATATCCGCTTGGGTTCATCGGTAGATATGGTGGCGCTGAAACTCCCTTCGGGAGCTGCCGGCGGCGAGATATCGACGCGCGCTGCGGTTATAAACACCAAAGGTGCGGCGGAATATCCCAACGCCGTGGTAAAAACCGACGCACTGACGGGTGCGGATTATATTGAAAGCGTTACAGAAAACGGGACCGTAACTTACTGGAATCAGGTAATTAATTGTAAGGTTGTTGTTGACGGCGATGTGATGAGTATTTATATGAAGTTCGAGGACGCCGATGATTGGAAACATATAGAAAGCTTTTATGTTACTTCGCTGAAGGATATTAACAAGCGCTTTTATGTTGTGTGCAGCGGATTTCAGATGCTCGTTTCCAACTTTGACATCTATACCGCAAAAGACCCGGACGTTACGGTTGCCGGGGAGACTATCGGCGCAAGAAAGGGAAGTGAAATATCTTTAAATTTCACGTCGGATATTGACGAAACTACCGTAAATGCGGATAATATAAAGCTCACAACCGCAGACGGCACACCCGTAGCTGCTGTGTTAAGCGCGGCGTCCGAACCGTATAGCTATGTTTTAACGGTTGGCGACTGGCTTGCGTATGACAGTGAGTATTTGCTGCAATTTACCGATATTTCAAACACTTTCGGACGGAAGATGAATAAGCAGATAAAGGTAAAAACGGACAAATTCACAACAAAGCTGGATTTCGGAAATATTACCTTTGCATCGGGTGTTGCCAAAGTGCCGGTTTTAGCCAACATTGAGGGCGATATCACATCGGATATAATTGTGATGGTTTGTGACGGTACGGAAAGTTTATACTGTGTTAAAAATTTAAAATATATAAACAGTACGGTTAATACCGAGGGCGAGGAAACGATAGAAATATCGGTACCCGCAGGTATGCAGAGCCCGTTCATTAAGGTTATGGCGGTGGACAATATGAACAATATAAAGATGTATGCCAAACCCGCCGTATTGAATCTGGCACAATAAAACCATGATATATGATGTGCAAAAAAATTTCATTGTTGTGTTGACTTCTTACTGCAAAACAATAAATCTGTTTGGTCAGGACGCAGACGATACGCTGAAATACAAAAGGAGGAAAATAACATGAAAAAAGCAATATCATTGTTCATAATGTTTAATATGATATTGAGCATGGTAATTGTGCCGCAGCAAACTGCAAGAGCGGCAACCGCATATACAACGAATCAGCAGGCAGATATTGATGATACGTGGTCAAGAGTTGTTACAGATGCTGCGTCTGATGCAAAAAAGTGGACATTTGTTCCCGGAAAAACAGGCAGCCCGGGTTGGGCGGAATATACGGATTTTAATGCTCCGTTTTTCGTGGAAAACACAAGTAAAGGCGTGTATAGCAGTATCACAAGTCTGCCGAAAAACCCACGCGGAAGAATCGGAATATATCACAAATCGATTCAGGAAAATACCGGCGGACGAGTATTGCAGTTCACCGGCGGAAGTTATATGGATTTTGCTGTAACTTTTGATATACAGGCAGTAAATACATGGAATGAAACGGCAAACCGCAAATCAATTTTTGATTTTGGTCTTATTGATGACAGTTTGCCGGTTCAAGAACTGCAGACGGGCTATTCCGGTCAAAATTATATGCGCTTAGACGGCTCTGTTAATATGCAGACTTTGATGCTCCCGTCCGGAGCTGCCGGCAAAGAGATATCGCCGCGCGCCGCGGTTATCAATACAAAAACGGCGGAAGATTACCCGGGCGCCGCGGTTGTTACAAAAACGGACGCGCTGACGGGTGCGGATTATATTGAAAGCGTTACGGAAAACGGCGTTACCGCTTACTGGAATCAGGTAATAAATTGCAAAATCGTTGTCTGCGGCACTGTCATGAGCATTTATATGAAATTTGAGGACGCAGATGAGTGGAAACAGATTGAAAGTTACGATGTTTCGGCTTTGCAGGATATTGCTAAAAGATTTTATGTGGTATGCAGCGGATTTCAGATGCTTGTATCAAATTTTGATATCTGGTGCGGAGCAAAGGTATTGCCGGACTCTTTTGAACACATTGAAGGATCTGTACTGCATGATGATTTTAAAACAGACGATTTGTTTTGGGATACAACAAAATCAGATGACCCAATGCGGATTGTCGACGGAGTCTTTGTTTCGGACAACGGTCGTACAAAAAGTTATGCGGAAACAAAGGGACGAACGTGGGATAACTTTTGCGCTGATATCAACTTTTCGTTTTTGACCAATACAATCGGCGACTTTAATAACGGATATGTTAAATTTTCGATAAGGGCTGATGAAAATAAAAATTATCTGGCATTTACAATCGGTACGGGTAACATAATTGTATCTTATAATGGCATGGGTGGCAGCGGTATTGCATATAGTTTCAACCGAAATGAGAGGTATGACCTCAAAATAATGGCACAATCGGATACGGTGACCTTATATGTAAAGCCGCAATCGGACAGTGAATATACTTGTCTGAAAAACTATACGTATGATGGAAAACAGGCAGGTAAAATAAAGATTGAAACATATCATGAAAGAGTGGGTATATACGATTTTAAAATATCGGATTTGAATAGGCAGGACTTTTATTTTGCCGATAGTTTTATAAAAATCAAACCGGGTTCAAATCAAGTTATTAAACCGATAAACCGTGTAGGTAAAGAGGTAAAGAGTGTTTCCTATTCTTCAAGTAATCCGGGATGTGTTTCGGTAAATGAAAGCACGGGCAGAATTACATGCGGCAGCCAATCCGGAATGAGTACTGTTACAGCATTAATAACAACAAGCGATGACAGTACGTATACAGCGAGCTATGATGTTGTAAAAAGTGTTCCGCTGAGGAGTTTTTCCTTTGCGAAAAAACATATTACGCTCAGAGTGGGTGAAACCATGAATGCACGCATCGACACAATCCCGTCCGACGTTTCAAACACGCAATTTGCGTGGACGACCGACAGCCCCGAAAATATCGAATTTATCGGCGATACGGAACTGTCGGGGGGGATTCGTGCATTGTCGCCCAAGACGGGGATAACGGTAACGGCAACGTCGGCGGAAGAAGGTATAAGCGACAGTTTCACGATAGACGTTGTTGAACCGAGCAGGCAGCTCGTAAATCGGGAGTTTGAGCTCGGCACCGCGGCAATGCGGGAAATCCCCCGGTATTTTTGGGGAGTGGGTTCGCCCGTCGGCGGGACGAGGAATAATTTGCTGGCATATATGCAGCAGATTAAACCTATGTCCATTCGTACATGCACTACCGGTTTGGAAATCGGCGATATGTACTATATGGCAGACCAAATGAAAGTACCGCTGTTCTTTGCTACAAGCATGGACGATACGGCGGCGCAAAGCATTGAATTGATAAGGGCTGCGAAAGAGCACGCCGGCGACAAAACGGTTTTTGTGGAAATTATGAATGAGCCGTATGATGAAAATGCGGCGGAAAAGGTTCCCACGGTTCAGGGTTATATGAATATTGTAAAGGAAATATATGGGGCGATAAAACCGCAGTACGGTGACGGCGTAAAAATCGGTGTGTCCCTGCTGCCGTACCAATATGACAAACTCGCCCGGGCAGCGTATGAGTTGTCGGGCGGAAAAAGAAGTGTGCGACACGGCACGTGGAACACATATATCCGCGATAATTCCGAGTATTATGACGCCGTGATTCTGCACAGCTATTCATCTGTGTCGATGAATATGACGACAACAAGTGATTTGATGGAGTCTTTTTCGGAATCATGTGCGCTTGAGGAAACAGCGCTGGATTTGTATAGGGAAGAATTTAAGGGTAAAGACTTCTGGTTCACCGAGTACGGAGATTTGCCGGGATTTCTGCTGGACGGCCCGAATACAAGCTTAAAATCAAGACTGCAGTATATGAAATCCGTCGGAAATGCCGTGGGATATGTTCAAAAGCTGTTAACGCTTTTGCAAAATAATGAGGTAACAATGGCGGCTCACCATGCTTTTTGTGATTCGCAGGGTTTTGGTATTATAGAGACCGATAAAAGCAAACTGCCGAATTTTTATGTATATGAAAAAATAGGGGATATTTTCAATAAATATTCGCATTTGTATTCACTTACACAGAAATCGGTGGAAAGTGATGAATTTCTGTACTCAAAGGACAGAACATATGCTAAGCTGAACATACAAAGACTGAGCAGCTGGGCGTTCGGTGATGAGCATGGGGCGAAGGAGGCGGTGTTTGTGAATACGTCGCCGTATCCGGTAAATGTCAGCGTCCCTTCAAAATTTCTCAAAAAGAAATGGCATTACGGGGCGTCGAGCTACGGCGGCAATAATCCTCTGCCCGATTTTGCTGTGGACAGCGTTTATTGGACGGAATCGCCCAATAATATTCCGCTTGTTGACGAGTATGACGGCGGATTTTATGATACGCTTGAAGTGCCGGCATACAGCGTGGTTGCCGCCGATATCGGCGATGCCGGCATGCAGTTACGATATTCGGACGTTTCATACAGCTTTGACGGCGAACTTTGCAAGGTTCATTATAATATAAAAACGTCGGGCTATTCGGGAACGGCGAATTTAATCACGGCGGTGTATGACGGCAACAGGCTTGCCGATATAAAGCATGCGGAAATCAGCATAGAAAAGAACGGGAAAAATGAATTTGACGCAGATATCCGTGCGGCGGAAAACGTTTCGGAAATACGTTCATTTATTTTTAAGCCCGGCGGGTCGCTTGAACCGCTGTCGTGTGTGAATATATTAAATGAAGGAGGAAAGAGATGAAGATAAAAAAGTTATTGTCTGTGATTTTATTAACGGCGTTTTCGGCGGCGGCTGTTCCGAATAATGCGTTTGCGGTGCTGCCGAGTTTCGGGAATATATCACAGAATGAAACGCAGGAAACCTCGGAGTCTTCATACCAGTTTTATGAGGATTTTGCGCTCGGTAAAGTCGATTGGAAATGTGAAGGCATGAATGTGTCAGACGGAAAGATGACGTCGGGAAAAGGTTTTTCAAGTGCAAAATTAAGGTATGATCCATATAAGAATTTTGAGGATATAACAGCAGAATTCGGTTTTAAAATCACGATATATCATAAAGAAGACAACTATTTCGCATTTAACTGCCGTGATGGTTCATTTAGCCTTTTGTTAAGACCTACAGGATTTACGTATATGACGGGCGGAAGTTCGGAACAAAAGCTTATTGAATATAAAAATGAAATCAATACGGATTACAGAATGAAAGTCAGAGTTGCCGGCAAATCGGCGGATGTATGGATTAAAAAACTGACCGACGCTGATTGGACTAAGATAAGTACCATTAATAATGTGCAGAAGAAACGCGGCACGATAGGATTTGTGTCGTATAATGCCGGCGTGGAAATCTCCGATGTAATTGTGTGGAACAATTCTTCCGATCCGGTAATTATGTCGAATAAAAGAGTTATTGATGATGTGGGAAATCAGGGCACACTTACCGCGAAAAACAACACGGGTTATGACATTATATGGAAAAGCGATAATGAGGAAGTTGTCAAGGTTGAGGAAGACGGCAAATATACGGTGTTAAAGGGCGGCTCCGCTGTTATAACAGCGGCAACGTCAAACGGTGCGTTTTCTGATTCCGCGATGTTCCGTGCCATTTCGCATGTCAGTGGGGTTAATTTTAATGCCGACGCTCTTGAAAGATATGTCGGCGAAAGAACAAATCTGACCGCAAATATTTCGCCGTATGAGGCGGATATAAAGACGCTTTCGTGGAATGTGTCGGACGAGACGGTAATCGAGATGCAGGGCATGGATAACACGCAGCGAACCATAAAGGGACTGAAACCGGGAACGTCAACCGTAACCGTAACATCGCTTGACGGCGGAAAGGTCGCGGAGTGTGTGTTTACCATTACCGAAAAACCCGCGCCCGATACAAGTTTTGTAAAACTCACAATGGACGGGAGCGGATTTCCGATTGCGGAAAACATATTCGGTATGCATTACGGCGGTAACCTAAATACCGTAAACAACGCAGGTGCAACCACGCCGGAACGTCTTGCACAAGTAAATAATATTACTAAAGACGCAATGCACGGAATGAAAGCAACCACGCTGAGAGGCTGTCTCAGCGGACGGTGGAACTTCCAAACCGGACTCTCGACCGACCCGTCGCTGAGTAAGAACAAAACTCCGTACACTATTGCCGACCAAATGGATTTTGCGTCGGAAAACGGGTTTAATCAGATACTTGCCATGCCGATGACATTGCCGGAAGATGAATATCCGGTAGACCGCCTTGTCGAACTGGTCGCTGAGGCGAAGCAGCATGCGGGCGGCGGACGTCTTGATATCGAGTTCGGAAACGAGACGTATGCCATAAGTGCGGCAAAACAGGTTCCGACGGTTGTTGACTATGTGGACAGATTAAAAGAATTTTACAAAAAGGTCAAGGAAATCGACCCCGATATAAGGGTAGCCGTGCCGATACTGGATTATCACACATGGGCGGTACTTGCTGCCGACCCAAACAACTATCCGTCCGACCTCGATAAAAACGCATATACCCAGGGCATAAGAGCGACATCATGGAATTCGATGCTTTGGGCAAATCAGGAGTATTTTGACGCTATTGTAGTGCATTTGTACTGCGGCCCGGGTAACTTCTCGGCTTTGCGTGAATCAGGACTGTTGGAAAGACTGGCGGGAAACACGTACTCCAAGATACCGGGAACTATCGTTCAAAGTGCGCAGTTTAAAGATAAAGAAATATGGATTACCGAATACGGCGATTTGCCGAACTATGTGTTCGGCGGAAGTACAGCCGAAAAGTCACGCCAGCAGTATATGAAATCTTTGGGCAACGGAATTGTGTATGCCGGCGCGCTTATGGATTTTGTCAAGCTGAGAAACGTTACATACTCAAACTATCATTGCCTGATAGATGGTCAGGGGTTCGGCGTATATAACACGGCAGATGAAGATGCTGTTTTGCCGCTGTATTACACATTCGGCGCTGTCGGAAAGGTGCTTGACGAAAACAGCTACTATTACGGCGTCAATTTAGAGAGCGGGAGAGCTTTCTCGCAATCCACCGGATCCGGCAAGGCAAAACGCATATATGATATTGAAGAAGTTCGGGCATGGGGATTCGGCGATAAAAACGGCGTAAAGAAAATTGTACTGCAAAATATTACCGAAAATCCTTGTGAAGTTTCGGTTAAAGATATACAATTGAAACCGGTATGGGAGTATGCGAGTGATACGCCATTCCCCGATTTTCTTGAATATTCAACCGAAATTTCTTATGCATCTATGCCGTCGGTTGTTCCGCAGCCGAAAGATTTGAACGGAGAATTTTCCGATAAGGTTGTATTAAGTCCGTTTTCGCTAACGGTAGTCGAGGTAAACACGAATACCGAGATGCAACTGTCTGAGGAACTGCGAAACAAGCTTGAAAGAACATCAATGGCTTGCGTAGGCAGTAATTGGGTTTACGGTAGAAATGCGTCGAGAAAAAAGGCTGATTTTTACAATGATTCGACTGCAACTTATGAAGAAAACGGCAGAATCATGGTTCCGCTGAGAGCGCTCGGCGAAGCGAGCGAGGCAATCGTAAGATATCTGGACGGCAATATAAACATGGCATTTTTGTGGGACAGTGTAGAAATTTCGCTCAGCGACGGAACGTGCACATATGAAAAAGCTACCATTCCGGCAGATGACGGAATAATAGAGTACAGCACGGAAGTATTGCCGGATAAGGCGGCTCTTGCGGAAAAAGATGGAAGAGTATATATTGACGCAAAGACACTTGCAAATCTTTTGGGAAAAGTATATACTGAAATAGGTAATGGTATTGTCATTTTATCGGACGATGAATTGGAATTGACTGATAACGATAAAATCAGCATTTTAAATGAATTTAACAGATAATTGAGGAGGGTTTTAACATGAAAAAGGTATTATCAGCGATTGTTGCGACAAGTATAATATTTAGTGTAACAGCTGCTCAAACGATATCGGTAAGTGCAGAAACTGCATATCCGGAAACATATAGGAATGTTAATATGAACGACACTTGGCTGAAGGCAGCCGGAGATGTTACATCAGATGCGGCAAAGTGGACCTTTACTGCCGGAAATACCGAAAAACCGGGCTGGGCTACATATATGGATTATAACACACCGTTATCATTAGAGAAAACCGGCAGCGGCGTGTATAGCAATATTACAAGTCTTTCAAGGAATACGCGCGGCAGAACGGGAATATATCACAAATCAATTCAGGCAGAGACCGGCGGAAGAATACTGCAATTTACGGGCGGAAGTTATAAAAATTTTGCGGTCACCTTTGATATTCAGGCTTTGAATACCTGGAATGAGACCGCCGGACGTAAATCAAGCTTTGATTTCGGACTTATTGATAATAGTTTGCCCATTCAGGAATTGCAGAACGGCTATTCGGGGCAAAATTATGTTCGCTTAGATGGGGCGCTGGATATGCAGAATGTGACGCTTCCTTCGGGCGCTGCCGATGGGGAAATATCGACGCGCGCAGCGGTTATCAACACAAATACGGCGGCAGATTATCCCGGTGCAGCGGTTGTAACCAAAACCGATTCAATCACGGGAGCAGAGTATATTGAAAGCGTGACGGAAAACGGAAAGACAACTTACTGGAATCAGGTAATAAACTGCAAAGTTGTTGTAGTCGGCGATGTTATGAGTATTTATATGAAGTTTGAAGATGCGGATACATGGAAAAAGATTAAAAGTTACGGAATCCCCAATGCGGGTTTCGGCAAAATCAACAAGAGATTTTATGTAGTATGCAGCGGATTCCAAATGCTTGTTTCAAACCTTGATATTTGGCAAAAGGCGGTAGATGTTTCCGAGAATGAGGCTGAATTTACCAAAACCGATGACGGATATACGGTTGAAGTTCCGATTATAAATAATACGGGTGCGGCACTTAATGCGATACTTGCAGCATATAAGGAAGGCGAAAATAAACGCATTGAAGATGTAGCAGTATACAATGTTGCGGCAGATGGAAAAACGGCGAAATTTAATATTTCAAGTGCATCAGATATACCGAAATTTAAATTATTTTTCTGGAGCGATACCAATCAAATAGTTCCGATTACAGATGCATTAACAATGCAGCCGGCTAAATAGAAATGCAATCCCGTTAGTTGTGCATTTATGCATGACTGACGGGATATTGTGGCTTAATATATATTTATGAAAAGGGGAAAAAGTATGGAAATGAAGATTAAAATAGACAGAAAAAACGCAGACAAGCCGCTTAATAGGCCGTGGACGTTCGGCGTGAATACTTGTCATGCAAAACTTTGGCTGAGAGAGGATTTGGCTTGTCAGGCAAAAAAGGCAGCCGATGGGTGCGGATTTAAGTATATTCGTTTTCATAACATTTTGTCGGGCGATTTGGGCGTTTATGCCGAAGATGAAACCGGAAATCCGGGTGTTAATTTTGAAAAATTCGATGTAATATTTGATAAAGTTATTTCCTGCGGCTGTTTACCTTTTTTTGAGATAAGTTTCTGCCCGCCGAAACTTTCGAGCGGGGACCGCAGAATTTGTTTTTATAAAGCGGATATAACAATCCCTAATTCATATGATAAATGGACATACTTAATTGAAAAAATTATTGAACATGTTATTGACAGATACGGCGTAAACTGTGTTGAGAAGTGGTTTTTTGAGGTTTGGAATGAGCCGGACATATTTTTTGACGGAACTATGGAGGACTATTTCGAACTTTATGATTATACCGCTACCGCAATAAAACGGGTAAATAAAAATCTTCGCGTGGGCGGTCCTGCGACAAGCAAATGCCTGTGGATTAAGGAATTTATCGAACATATCGAGACGGGCTCGGCGGTGACGGAATTTAAAAGAGTGCCTTGTGATTTTATTTCCACGCATGCGTACCCAAGCGATTTGGCATTTTTGGAAGGCGACTACAGTGACGTTGCGCTTCAAAGTTCAAATATCATGCTTAAGCTGTACCGCGGGGTAAAAGAACTGGTTGAAAAATCGTCGCTGCGCGGCTTGCCCGTAATCATGGGCGAATGGAATTCGAGCGCCGGACCGCTGGCGGAAAATCATGACGAGAAAAACAACGGCGCGTATATTGTAAAAATATTTGATGATGTAAAGGATATTATTGACGGATCGTTATATTGGGATTTGTCGGATATTTATGAAGAAGCAAATTTTCATTATACTCCGTTTCACGGCGGATACGGACTTTTTAACGTGAACGATGTTCCCAAAAGCAGCTATAATGCATTTTTCCTTCTTAATAAGCTGGTCGGGAATGAGCCGCAGATATTGTGGGAGAACAAAAAGGACGGCATAGGTGCAATTGCCGCCGATGGGGACGGCGTTTTAAGGATACTGCTTTATTACTACAAAGAGCCGGACGAAAAGAAATCGGATAAAAAGGAAACTGTTAAAATTGAAATGACGGGGATAGAATCTGAAACGGCGGTATGCAATGTCAGCAGCGTCGATGATGAGAGCGGCAGTCCGTATGAATTATGGAAAAATATGGGAAACCCCGATTATGTGAATATAAGAATTTTAAATAAATTGCTGGATAAATCACGGCTGAATAAAAGCAATTACATATTATATAAGGGTGAAGAATATACATTGTCGGAGAAATTGTCGCAGGGCGATATCAAACTGTTAGAGATAAAGTATTAAAATTTAGTATCAAACAAGGCAATGATTATGGAGGGTACTATATGTACACGATGTTGGTTGTTGATGATGAATTGATTATCAGAAAAGGTATTGTAGAGAGTTATGATTGGAAGTCTCTCGGATTCAGCAGCGTAATAGAGGCGGAAAACGGAATACAGGCGCTGGAAATTGTGCGTGAAAAAGCGCCGGACATAATATTGACGGATATCCGCATGCCGGATTGCGACGGATTGCAGCTTGCGAAAAAAGTACGGGAGATTTCGCCCAAAACCGAAATTATCATAATGAGCGGTTACAATGAGTTTGAGTATGCCCGAAATGCAATGAAAATCGGCATCAGGGAATTTTTGGTGAAACCCACAAGAATACACGAGATTGTCGATTCGGTAAAAAAGGCTTTACATGAAATTGAAATATCGCGGGATATGAATAAAAAGGTTACCAAGACTCTGTTAAATGATTTAATCAATTCAAATGTCGGTAACGTTGATAATCTTTTAAAAAAGGTTAAACTGGAAGTTCAGAATCCGCCTTTTGCGGTTGCGGTATTCAGTTACAGCCAATATGAAAACTCTGATTGGAACAAATTGCGCGACACCGTGCTGATATGTTACGGCATAATGAATATTTTAGATGAATTTTTCACCGATGTCAGCAAAGAAATTTTTGAGGATAATTTGGGGAATGTGGTGCTTTTGGTATCGCTTGATATGACGCCGGATAAGTTTGCAAAGCAGGTCGACAGTGCGCGGATGCAGATTGAGGAGGCGCTTAATATAATCGTTCGTGTAGGGGTAGGCGGCGAGGCGGAAAACCTACTTAGTATCCGCACATCTTATCTTGAGGCTGTCGGCAATAAATCGGATAATACAAAGCAATCGGACGATAAACAGGAGTTGGAGTCTGCGATAACCATGGCGAAAAAATATATTGATGATAATCTTGCATATGATGTGTCGCTCAACACGGTTTCCAAGCATGTTAATATGAACCCGAGCTATTTTTCGCGGATTTTTCATAACAGAACAGGGCTGAAGTTTTCGACATATGTTGAGCATATTCGTATAGATAAAGCAAAAAAAATATTAAAGGATTCCGATATGAAAAGTTATGAAATTGCTGCTCTTGTGGGGTATGATAATGCACGGTATTTTGGACGTCTGTTTAAAAAATATACCGGTCAAACTATTTCGGAATACCGTAAGAATTTTGGGAAATAGGGCGTTTTTGCGGAGGTGAGAAAAATTAAAAGGCATTTTTCCATTCGGACAAAAATGATATTGATTATTCTGTTGAGCTTTTCGCTGTCAATAGTATTTTCATGCAAAATAACCGTTTCCAATCTGCATAAATTCTGGAACGAGAAATATATTGAGCAAAACGAACTCATAGTTAAGCAAACCATGAGTGTTGTTGAGCAGCGTCTGAATTATGTGTTGGAACAAGTCAGCAAGGTGGAGAAAAATGAAACCTTTTCAAGCATAGCGTTGAGAAGGGGTGAACCAACCATTCAGGAAAGGCTGGAAATTACCAATATATTTGAAAATGAGCGTTTTAACAATTCCGATTTGATTGACAGTATTATTTTTATACGTAATGATGGGTGTATATTTTACGAATACCCCTATAAAATTAGAAACAGCCAAACATTGGCGGATATTCTGTGGTACAAAGAGGCGATAGATGCCGAACCGTACTTAATATGGTACCCGTCGCACAAGCGTGAGCTGTTCCGCAGCGCAACGGATACCCAGGTTTTCACTATGGCAAAAACCGTGCTGGACAAGGCCATGAAACCGGTCGGAATACTGGCAATTAATCTGAAAACAGAGTATATTGAAAGAGAAATCAAAAATATCAACCGTGCAAACAGCATATATACATATATAGTTGACAAACAGGGACGCACGGTTTTTGATAAAGACCCGTCAATTGAAGGTAAATACACGGTTTTCAAAAAGGAAAAGGGCAGAATTTATGATGATAAAAATGCCGTAATATACGACACCATGTTTTTAAACAACTGGGTTTTCGTTACCGTCATAGATAACAAGACGATGATTGAGGATTTGTATGTATTTAAAAATACAATGTGGATTACCATTTCGCTTATAATAGCGGTATTTGCGGTATTTGCGATTTTGTTTACCATGTGGCTGACGCGTCCGCTTAATAAGCTTAACGGCGTAATAGAACAAGTGCAGAATAAGGACATGAATGTGCGCTGGGAAGATTGCGGGCGTGATGATGAAATAGAGCAAATCGGAAGATGCTTTAACACGATGATGGACAGCATTAACGAACTTATGCAGCAGGTCAGCTATGAAAAGAGTTTGCATTTTGCGTCTCAGCTGAGGACTTTGCAGGAGCAGCTCAATTCTCATTTTCTGCATAATGTTTTGGACTCGATATATTTCCTTGTGCAGATGGGCAATACGGAAAAGGCGGCGGAGATGACTGCGTCTTTGGCGGAATTTATAGACCATGTTTTAAACGACGGGTGTGAGATAACCACAGTAGAGCGTGAAATAGAACACATTAAGAACTATGTTGCTATTGAAAAGATACGCTACGGCGACAAATTCAGGTTTGAAATCGACATCGACCAGAGCATTGCCAAGTGCGAAATGCCGAAATTATTAATACAGCCGCTTGTGGAAAATGCAATCAATCACGGCTTGTTCGGGTGTAAGGACGGCGAAATAAAGGTATCGGCAAAGCGCAAAAATGACTTCCTGCATTTCGAAGTCGCTGATAACGGGTGCGGTATTGAGGAAGAGAAGGTTAGTGCGCTGAACAGAATGTTGGCGTCGGATATAGATTACAATGATGACAGCGGTTACGCTCTTAAAAATATCAAAAACCGTCTGTATCTGCACTATGGCAAAGACGCCGTTGTCAAAATCGAGAGTTCGGCGGGGCACGGCTGTAAAGTGACGGTTGAATTGCCGATAAAAGATTTCCGGGCGGAAAATATAAACGGCGACACTGAATTTGTTATGCCACGAAAAGAATCTTTGGGGAAAAATATAAAAAAGGTTAAGGAGTAAGCAAGAATGAAAAGTAAGATTTTTGATATAAAAGTTGATACAAACAGCGGCGGAGTCAGCTCAATGATAATTGTCGGCGACGAGTATAATATGGATTGGTGCGGGCGCAAAAGGCATTGGGGGGAACTTAATGCGATATGCGGCGAGCCCAAAACGTTTTTTAATAATTTTAAGCTGATTTCCTGCGAGGAAACGTGCAGTGTTTTTGCTAATGATGAGTTAAAAGTTGTGCTTGAGCGGAGTTTTGATGATGAAGGCAATTATTTGGAAAAGTACACTTTTAAAAACATATCGGGGCATGAAATGTTTTTCAATAAGGGCGACGTGGGAATATATACGCCCCTTTGCGATGAATATCACACGGCGGAATACAGCCTGACAAATAAGTGCAACGCGCATGTATGGTGCGGGGAAGAAATCAGCTGGATAAATGCGCTGCGGCAAGGCGATTCGGATAAGAATATCGGTATGGTACTTCTTGAAGGTTCGCTTAATGCGTACAGCATTGACAGGGAAAATCAGACGATAACACATGCGCGGAGAGGGAATATCATTGTTCACCCGGAACTTCCGGAGCTGTTTCCCGATGAAGAATATGTACTGAAGTGGAAGGTTTTTGTGCATGCGGGAACGGAAGATTTCTTCCGGAAACTGGGGGATAAAAATCTTGACTTAAACATTGATAAATATACGGTTATGGGCGACGAAGAATTTTGTTTTGATTTCAAAGGAACCGATGCCGAAATTGAGTGCGGCGGCAATCCTGTGGATTTTACGGGCAGCGGCGGACGGATATTTGTAAAGTATAAGCCAAAGCGCTTAGGTGAACATGTTTTTAAAATCACGGTTGACGGAATAAGAACGCATATAACGCTTTTTGCTTCGCTCGGTTTAGAGGAACTGACGGAAAAAAGAATAAACTATATCGTTGATAAACAGCAGTATCATAAAGAGGGCAGCAGGCTTGACGGCGCTTATCTTGTTTATGATGTTAAGGAAGAAAAACAATTTTTCGGATATCGGCATGCCGACCATAATGCATCGCGGGAAAGAGTCGGTATGGGACTTCTGATTGCAAAGTATCTGCAAACGCATGAAAACAAAAAAGCTTATGACAGCCTTATGAAGTGGGTCGAATTTGTTAAGCGGGAGTTTGTTGATGTCAATACGGGTCATGTGTATGATAATATAGGCATGGATCCCACCCGCAAGCGCTTGTATAATGCTCCGTGGGTAATGATGCTGATGGCGGAACTTTACGAACTTACCAAAGAGTCCGAGTATTTGGATATACTTGTTAATATTGTACGCGAATTCTATCGGGAAGGCGGCAAAACATTTTATCCGAATGCGGTAAATCCGAGCTTTATCTGCGAAGTGCTGCGGAAGGCAAACAGAGCGGAGGAGAAGGAAGTTGAAGAACTGTTTATAACTCATGCGGAAAATATGATAAAAATCGGCTTGAATTATCCGCCGCATGAGATGATATACGAACAGACGATAGTCACGCCGGCGGTTACCGTTATTACCGCTGCCGGACTTATCAAAAATGATAAAAACTATATAGAAAAAGTCAGTCAGCATATGGCTCCGCTGCGCCGTTTTGACGGCATGCAGCCCGATTATCGGTTCAACGGAATACCGACAAGATATTGGGACGATTACTGGTTCGGAAAAGCCGCACTGTTTGCCGATACGCTGCATTATTGGAGCTGCCTTTCGGCGTATTCGAATTACAGCTACTATGCCTTGTCGGGCGATGATGAATACAAAAAATATGCTGAAAACTGCATAAGAAATTGTATGTGCCTTTTCTTCCCGGACGGTTCGGCGTCATGCGCGTATGTTTTGCCGTATTATGTTGATAGCGTGTGCGGTGAATTTTATGATGAATGGGCAAACGACCAGGATTTTGCACTATACTATGCAATGCTGATGCTGTGATAACTGCAAATTAAGTAAAAGCATTTGAAAAACGAGGTAGAAAATGAATTTTATTGACAAAAAGATTGAAACAGTTTGTAGCGAGATAGAGAAATATGTTTCGGACAATGCAGTCGAAATACCAAATATCTTATACACTCCTTGTGAATACAAGGAGTGTTACGCATGTGAGAATATACCCGATCAATCGCTTTCGTGGAGCGCTTTTGAAAAAGGCACCCGCGCTGGCGGTGTTGACAAGCATTTTTGGTTCAAATTTACTGTAAAAACACCGTCTTATGCGGATGGGAAAAGCTGCGTTTTGTCGGTCATAACCGGCAAAAACGGCGACTGGGACGCATTAAATCCGCAGGGATTAATCTACCTTGACGGGGAAATGGTACAGGGACTTGACGTAAATCATACCGAGGTTTTGCTCGATTTTGACCGTGA
>CAKSRS010000001.1 GCA_934487205.1 uncultured Clostridia bacterium | reverse complement strand
ATATCATAGGTTTACCAAACCGATTGATATTTTTAATATAAAAACATATCTATAAAGATATTATACGAGGAGAAATTAAAATGGAAGATTGTTTATTTTGTAAAATTATTAAGGGCGAAATCCCTTCAACAAAGGTCTATGAGGACGACATGGTTTACGCTTTCAACGACATAAATCCGCAAGCGCCGTTCCACGTTGTCATTATCCCCAAAGAACATATTAAATCGACAAACGAAATTACCGCGGAAAATTCTAAATACGTTGCACATATATATGAAGTAATTCCGCAAATTGCAAAAAAACTCGGATTTTTCGAAAACGGTTACCGCGTTATCAACAATTGCGGGAATGACGGCTGCCAGACAGTACCGCATCTGCACTTCCATTTGACGGGCGGCAGACAGTTTTTATGGCCCGCCGGCTGACTCTTTTCCTTAAATTTCAAAAAAAATTTTATAAAAACCTTGACAATTATATACTTTATGGTTTATAATAGATAGGTGGTATAATGCGAGATTATATCAATTTGTACCATTTACCATCAAACATCCGGAAATTGTTTGCCGGAGGGAGGGAAATACAAATGTCAGAAGTTCGAGTTAAGGAAAACGAATCACTGGACAGCGCTCTGAGAAGATTTAAGCGCCAATGTGCAAAATCAGGTGTTATGTCCGAAATAAGAAAGCGCGAGCATTATGAAAAGCCAAGCGTTAAACGCAAAAAGAAATCCGAGGCAGCGCGTAAAAGAAAATTTAAATAATATAGGAAGTATTTTAAGATGAATCTTAAAGAAAGACTTGCCGATGACTTAAAATCTGCAATGAAAGACAAGGATAAAATCCGTAAAAACACCGTGCAAATGGTTAGGTCGGGAATATTGCAGTACGAAAAAGATAACAAGGTAGCTCTTGACGATAATGGTGTTTTGGAGATAATAGCAAAGCAATTAAAACAGCGTAAAGACTCTCTCCCTGACTATGAAAAGAGCGGCCGGGACGATTTAATCGCCGAATTAAAGGCGGAAATAGATGTATTGATGGAATACTTGCCCGCTCAGCTTACCGCTGACGAGCTTACGGAAATTGTTAAAAACGTAATATCCGAAACCGGTGCCGTTTCCATGAAGGACATGGGTAAGGTTATGACGGAGACAAAGAAAATAACAGCCGGTCGGGCAGACGGTCGGGCGATTAACGAAATTGCGAAAAAACTTCTGTCATAAGCATGCGGGGCTTGCGCGGCAGGCCCTACTGCTTAAACATGCTACTGTGGCTCAATGGCAGAGCAGCTCATTCGTAATGAGCAGGTTGTCAGTTCGATTCTGACCAGTAGCTCCAAAGTCGGAGCAAGTGTAAAAACTTGCTCTTTTTTTATTCTGTTCCGCGGGGAAATCATAAATATAATCGGAGAAATCAGTATGAACAAACAAGTAAAATCCAAGCAGCGAGTAACCGACCTGGGCGAAGTTTTTACGGCGGAGCGCGAGGTAAAAGCCATGTGCGACCTTGCAAAAACGGAAATAGTGCGCGCGGACAGCCGTATTCTTGAACCCGCATGCGGCGACGGGAATTTTTTGGCGGAAATTCTATCGCGCAGACTCTCCGCCGCAAAATCGCGCGGCAACGAAACATTGCGCGACGAACTTTTCCTCGCGGCTGTCGGCAATATTTACGGAATTGACATAATGAGCGACAACTGCCGCGCATGCCGCAAACGCCTGTTTGAAATCTGGCAAAACGCCTATATCTCGGACGGCGGAAAAAACAGCGGCACTGTCGCGGCGGCGGAAAAAATTCTGAGCCGCAATATTATATGCGGAAATTCGCTTACATACGAATGTTTCGAAGGCGAAAAACCGACTATTTCCTTTTGCGAGTGGGATTTCCGCGGCGGATTGCTTTCCTTCATGCACAAGCACTCATACGAAAATCTTGCGGCGAATGAAAAATTCAAATTTGACGTAATCATCGGCAATCCGCCATATCACGAAAACGACGGCGGCAACGGCGCAAGCGCAAAACCGATTTACCACCATTTCGTGAACAGTGCAAAAAAACTCAATCCCGACAGCCTTATTATGATTATTCCCGCGCGGTGGTACGCGGGCGGAAAAGGCCTCGACAAATTCCGCGCCGAAATGCTCTCCGACCGCAGAATGACCGAACTTCACGACTTTGTGTACGCGTCCGACTGCTTTTCGGGCGTGGAAATAAAGGGCGGCGTGTGCTATTTTCTGTGGAAAAAAAATCACAGCGGCACGTGCAAAGTCGTATCGCACTCGGGCGGCAAAATCACGTCGGAAATGGACCGATATCTCTCGGACGACGGCAATGGTATTTTTATAAGATACAACGGCGCAATACCTATTTTGCGGAAAATTGCGCTGCTCGGTGAATACACGTTTGACAAAACCGTAAGTCCGCGGAAACCGTTCGGATTTGCGTCAAATTTCAAGGATTTCAGGCATGAAAAGTCCGACACGGACAGCATTAAAATATATGTACGGCATGACACGGGATATATTTCGAAAAATCAAATAAAAACCAATCCCGATTGGATTGAAAAATGGAAGGTGTATATTCCCGAGGCAATCGGTGCAGGGAAAATGAATATCGACGTAGTAAAGCCGATTTTGGGCGCGCCCGGGACGGTATGCAGCGAGACATACGTCGTTGCCGCGCCGACAGAAATTCGCGCGCATGCGGAAAACTGCGCCGCTTATATTTCGACAAAATTCTTCCATTTTCTTCTCGGACTGAAAAAAATTTCACAGCACACAACGAGCAAAACTTACTCATTCGTTCCCGTCCAGGATTTTTCGCAAAAATGGACGGACGAAATGCTTTACAAAAAGTACCGTTTATCGGGAAAAGAGATAGAGTTTATCGAAAAATCCGTGTGGAACAAAAATAATTGACATCAAAGGGGGAATATTTATGCCTTACAGAAGTGACAGAAAATTTACCGATACAGTTCATAAAAAAGCCGCGCTTAACCATATTTATGCAGATTTGGGCTGGGCGGAGCGCACCGACATCACCCCCGCCGAACGCGAGGAAATCGACATCAACAAGGGCATCGACTACGTCATGACGAGCAACGGAAACGACAGAATTTATGTTCAGGAAAGATTTCGCGAAATGCAGTATGCCGCCTACAGCGACGTAACTCTGCGGTATCGGCGCGACGAAAACAACCACCGCGAACGCCGCGAATCGGAATATTACAAAATCCGGGCAAAATATCTTGTTTACGGAATTATTGACAAAACCAAAGAACATGTACTCTACGATTCGCGCGATATAGACTTCTTGAAATTCGCGGTTGTTGACATCGAAAAACTGCGTCAACACACGTGTGTGAGGGATATTTTGATTTCCGACAACATTTCCCGCTCATATGCCCGAAACGGGATTTTATACGCGGCAGTAAAACAAAACACCGACCGGTCATCAAGTTTTGTTGTGTTTGACGTGAACGCACTTAACGATTTATTCGGCGACGAGGGCATAATTTTATATCAAAAAGGATATTTTTAAAAGAAACCATTCTTTTTTTAAGTCGCAAACATGGGCTGTTTAAAAGGTTAATTTACTTTTTAAACAGTCTTTATTTTTTTTGGGGAATAGTAAAATACCTTTGATTTATCTTGCTTTGTGAATTATCTTAACATTTTTTATTGACTTTTCCTAAATTCTATTATATAATTAAACAAACGATTGATTATGTATAAAAAGGAGGGAAAAAATGGCGGTTTTTAACGAAAAGGCGCACGAGGCAAGAAAAACCGAGCTTATGGAAAAATGCTTTGAATGTTACGCGGATAACGGTCTGAGCGGCGTGGGAATACGGTTCTTGGGGCAATACTGCGGAACGAACCCCGCAAATCTTTACACATATTTTAAAGATGTCGACGATATAATCGTACAGTCGACAGAGCATTGCATGAGCAAGGTTGAAGATGATTTCATGGCGAAAGCGCCCGAAAGTCCCGCCGATTTGGAACGGTTTATCGACGAGATACCCTATTGGACGGCGGAAAAGCACGGCAAAAAATATCGGCTTATGTACCAGGTTTACACGCACCCGAAGTACCGCGAATACGGCAAAGTCTTTTTTAAGGGCGTAAGCCGCCGCTACTCGGAATATGCAGCGGCGCTGGCGGATAAACTCGGTATTCCCGCCGATGTTCTGCGGCCGATGATTTTCATTTTTATAAGAGCGTGCGTGCATTTTGCGCTTTTTGAAGATGAATTTTATCTGAAAGAACAGCTGAAGGTGCTGAAAATGAGTATTAAATTGTATTACGAAAAATTTGCGGAAGGAGTTTTATAATGAAAAGAAGAAATTTTTTAGCAGTATTTTTGGTCTTTACGATGTGCATGGCGCTGATTTCTCCCTGCGCCATGGCAGAAGCGGTTACTTTTACGGCACTTGAAGGAACGAATAATAATGACAATCAGGGTCCCGGTTTTTTAATTGACGGACAAAAAACGCCATATACAAAATGGTGCGTTCACATGGAAAATGACGGCGCATATGTTATCATTCAGGCATCGGAAGAAATTGTTGTTACGGGATATATTTTTACAACCGGAAACGATAATGAATCGTGGAACGGTCGAAATCCCAAAACATGGACGCTTTACGGCTGCAATAATTATAACGGCGAGGGCAGATACAGCGATAAGTGGCAGGAAATCCACTCAGTAGCAAATGACACCACAATGCAGGACATAAATTTTGAACCTTATACATTTACTTTCGAAAACACAAAAAATTATCAGTATTACAAGCTTGATGTGTCGGCAATTCACGGAAGTGAATGGAATATTTTGCAGCTGGCGGAAATGGAATTTATATACACAACCAAAGATTGCGAGCATGAATGGATTGAATCAACAACAGACGCGACCTGTACCGAGCCGGCATACAAAATTGAGCGCTGCAATCTATGCAATGAAGAACAGAAATCCGAAATATCCCCCGCTCTCGGGCATGATTTGGACAGCAGCGGCAACTGCACACTATGCGGTGAATCAAGTGTGGCAGAAGCAGACAGCAAATATTACGACGATTTACAGACTGCAGTCGACAGTGCATCTGAAAACAGCACTGTTACCATGCTTAAAAATATTGATATCGGCAGTACCCTGTCAATCTCAAAAAATGTAAAACTTGACCTTAACGGTTTCACTCTTAAAATGACGGGCAGCGGAAGTGTTATAAATATATCAAACGGCAGCACTTTTGAATTACTGGACTCAAGTACAGATAAAACCGGCGTAATAACGGGCGGTAATGCCGATAACGGCGGCGGTATTTTTGTAAGCAGCGGTACATTCAATATGACGGGCGGTACTGTATCCGGCTGCACCGCAACAAAAAATGGAGGCGGTATTTTTGTAAGCAACGGTACATTTACTATGTGCGGCGGCTCAATTAACGGCAACAAAGCGCCGAACGGTTCGGGCGGTGCAATTTCTGTGGAAAACAGCAAAATAAATACATCCGGCGGCGAAATGAATAATAATAGCGCAATAAACGGCGGAGCCATACATCTTAAGGGCAGTACAAACGGTGAAATCCGCAATATAAAAGCGGATAACAATACTGCAACAGGCGGCACGAACTGTATGGGCGGTGCAATTTTTACCGAAACAAGCGGAATATTCAAAATCCTCGATGTTGAACTCAGCAACAATAAAGCGGTAAAAGGCGGTGGAATTTATATTAAAATTGCCAAGGATAATATTTATACAAATATGTATAACTTAAATATACACGGTAACTATGCCTCAACCAACGGAGGCGGTATTTTCCTCGACGGCAACTACAAAAGTAACCCGTCTAACAGCATATATGACAGCAAAATATGCGATAATGAATCCGGAAATAACGGCGGGGGAATTTTTGCAACATCGGATGCTATACTCAATTTATACGGCGGCACTATCAGCGGCAACACTTGTGTGGCAAGCGGCGGCGGTATACGTGTGGCACAAAGCACTTGCTTTATTGTTACTAATTACAAAAACCCCCTTTACATAACGGGAAACAAGGCAACCGACGGAGGCGGTGTTTCAACAGCCGCTGATATGTTTAACATGGTCGGAAAATGTGAAATTGAGGGTAACACCGCAACAAGCCGCGGCGGCGGTGTATATATAGACCGCGGTTATAAATCTCTGATTTTTTACCAAACAACGGTAAAAAAAAATACAGCTCCGCAAGGCGGCGGTATTTACTTAAACAAAGACGATACCGGATATGAACTTGAAATCTCAGGCGGCACAACGATAATCGGAAATACCTCGTCTGTTAACGGTTCGGCAAGCAATCTCTATCTTAACAACGGCAGAATGTTCCAATTCCGCAAAGGCATGACAGGTACTGAAAAAGTCGGGGTGTCCGTAAGCGAAATACCAACATTTTCCGAACCGGTAGATATAGAATATGTGTTTGATGAACAATATCACGACAAGGCAGGCGACCGTTCAAACCACATAATACCGGATAATGACAATTACAAAGTTATATACAAAAACAATAAGCATTGGCTTATTCCTAAATCGCCGCTGACGCTGACCGCAGACAAAATATCTCTTTCAAAGCTCGACGAACCGGCTGTTTTGTATGCGGCAAGCTATAACGGAGACAGGCTTTTGGATATAAGAACAATCCCGCTTGAAAATATAGAAAAAACAGAATTTTACTTTTCCGAAATCGGTTTGAACACGACAAATGCAACAAAAACAGCGGCTTTCCTTTGGGACAGCAATGCAGAACCCCTCTGCGAAAGTGCGTACGTATCGCAGTAATAAAAAAGGAGCTTGTAGGCTCCTTTTTTATTCGCTTATATGAATCATAACCTGCTCAATTATCCTCTTTACGTGCTCGTCGTTTAAGGAATAAAAGGTATTTTTACCGTCACGGCGCGCTTTTATAAGCCGCGCCTGTTTCAAAATCCGCAGCTGATGGCTTATCGCCGACTGACTCATATCCGTCTTTTCCGCAATATCCGCAACACATATTTCGTTATCGAACAAATTCCACATTATCTTTATTCTCGTCGTATCACCGAAAACTTTAAAAACATCGGTTAACCGATTTAAAAAATTTTCCGACGGGACTTCATTTTTAAGTTTATCCACAATTTCCGTATTATATCGGCAATGCTCGCACTTCATTGACTATGCCTCCTCATGATATTATATTCATTATACATCATCATGAAGAAAATGTCAAATTATTTCAGTTCATCAAATTCCGCGGCGAAACTTAATTCGTCCTCAATGCGCAAAAGGCGGTTATATTTCGCGGTTCTTTCGCTGCGCGCCGGCGCGCCCGTTTTTATCTGCCCCGCATTTGTCGCTACGGCAACGTCGGCTATAAACGTATCCTCCGTTTCGCCGCTGCGGTGCGATATTACCGCCGTATATCCCGCCTTATGCGCCGTTTCCACCGCGTCGAGAGCCTCGGTCAGCGTGCCGATTTGGTTCACCTTCACCAAAATTGAATTTGCTACTCCCATTTCAATTCCCTTTTTAAGCCGTTTCGTATTCGTTACAAACAAATCGTCGCCGACAAGCTGCACCTTTTTCCCGATTTTTTCGGTGAGAAGTTTCCATCCTTCCCAATCTTCCTCTCCCATGCCGTCCTCAATTGACGCAATCGGATATCGCTCAATCAAATCCTCCCAATATTCCGCCATTTGCTCCGACGTCATTTCCTTGCCCGATTTCGGCAGCTTATATTTTCCGCTTGAATCAACCCATTCCGAACTTGCCGCGTCTATCGCTATTTTGAAGTCCGCGCCCGGCTTATATCCCGCTCTTTTAATAGCCTCCACTATCAAATCAAGCGCCTTTTCGTCGCTTTCCAGATTTGGCGCAAATCCGCCCTCGTCACCTACTCCCGTCGAGCCACCACTCTCTTTTATGACTTCTTTCAAGGCATGATATACCTCACTGCACTGCGCAAGTCCGTTTTTGAAGGCATGCGCCGACGACGGAATTATCATAAATTCCTGAATATCCACATTATTATCCGCATGCGCGCCGCCGTTTAATATATTCATCATCGGCCGCGGCAGTTTATGCGCATTGCAGCCGCCGATATATTCATATAAACTCATGCCGAGCGATTTCGCCGCCGCGTCCGCGCACGCAAGCGACACGCCCAAAATCGCGTTCGCCCCCAGGCGCGACTTATTTTCCGTGCCGTCCAGTTTCAGCATCTCCAAATCAATCGCGCGCTGATTTAACACATTCATTCCCGTTATGCAGTCAGCGATTTCATTATTAACATTTTCGACAGCCTTCGAAACTCCCTTTCCGCCGTATCTTTCCTTATCGCCGTCGCGCAGTTCCACCGCCTCGAAAATTCCCGTCGACGCACCCGACGGAACTATCGCGCTGCCCATCTCCCCATCCGATGTATAAACTTCCGCCTCGACCGTCGGATTTGAGCGCGAATCCAACACCTCGCGCGCATATACGTCTGTTATTTCAATGTATCTTTTCACTTTAAATCCTCCTCTGCCGCGTCTTGCGGTTAATTTTCGGCGGATATTTTTTACTTTTTCGACCCGCCTCACTATTATTTTGCCTGTTTTTTGGTAAAATATATACAATTTTCTGTTTTTCCGTAAAAAATAATCGGATTCTTCTTGTAAAATGATTAATTTTCTGTTATTATTATAGTAGGATTCTTTTGATACGGATAAATTCCAATAGGGGGATAGAAATGGACATAAACCAAATATGGACTGCCGCCCTGGCATATATTAAGCAGGATATCAATTCTGTAATAGGTTTTAACACCTATATCCGGGACGCCGTTCCTATTTCATTTGAAAACAATTGTTTCATTATCGGTGTTTCCACACAAATATGCAAAACTATGATTGAGCTCAGGTACACTTCAATAATAGAAAAATGTATTTCGCGCATAACAGCATCGCCGGTTAAACTGCTCATAGTATTAAAAAGCGAATATAACCCTGTCCGCCCGCCGAAAGACGTCGGCAAGCAGGACGATTCGCCCGCGGTTAAAAGCAACTTGAATCCACGCTACACATTCGACAACTTCGTAGTCGGTACTTCGAACGAATATGCAACGGCTATCGCGATGAGCACAGCAAAATACCCGGGGCAGGAAAAAAATAATCCTCTTTTCCTTTACGGTAATTCCGGACTCGGCAAAACCCACCTTATGCAGGCTATCGGCAACGAAATTTTAAAAAATTCGCCCGATATGAAGGTCGTTTACGTTACAAGCGAACGCTTTACCAACGAAATGATTGAATCGCTGCACGTTAAGGACATGGGCTCTTTCCGCCAGCTTTACCGCAATGTGGACGTTCTGCTTATCGACGATATTCAGTTTATCGAAAATAAACAGGGTATCCAGGAAGAATTTTTCCATACCTTCAACGATTTGTACCTTAATAATAAGCAGATTGTCCTGACAAGCGACCGCATGCCAAAAGACCTTGTTACCATTGAGGAGCGTCTTAAAACGCGTTTTGAATGGGGACTTAACATCGACATAATCAGTCCCGATTACGAAACACGTGTGGCAATTCTTAAAAAGAAGGCGGAAAGCCAGAACACCTACATCAGCGAAGATGTGCTTTCATACATCGCAGAGAGAATCGACTCAAACGTACGTGAACTTGAAGGCGCACTCTTAAAAATAATATCCTATGCCGGCATAAAACATACCGACGTTAATATGGATATTGCCGAGGCGGCGCTTAAATCAATCCTTCCCGACGACGGCATAATTAAAATTACGCCGCAGAGAATTGTGGAAAGCGTTTCCGCGTACTATAACATTTCCGAAGATGAGATTTTGGGTAAATCAAAACAGAAGAACATCGCTTTTCCGCGGCAGGTGGCAATGTACCTGTGCAAAACGCTGACAAGCATGAACTTTGTTATGATCGCCAAAGCCCTCGGAAACCGCGACAGAACCACCGTTATGTACGGTGTGGATAAAATTATGGAGTCCGTTAAGACCGACAGCGGCTTAAAAGCCGATATCGACGCCATTATCAAGGATATTAACTCGCTGTAATTTTATTCACATGCGCAATGTGGATTTTGTGTTGATAAAAAATTGCCAATTTTTGCCTGTTGACAACTTTTTAAAATCCACACTTAATCAACACCGCATATTTAATAAATTTTCCGCACAGCGGTGCGCACGGACAGGCTTTTCCACTTAATACGCACGCATACTACTATATACTACTAAAAATATATTGTATGTACGTACGTACCTAATGAGAAACGGAATAACACCTATTTATAACCAGAAGGGGGTAAACCAAAATGAAAATGATTTGCGAAAAGCAGCAGCTTTCAAGAATCATAAATACTGTTCAGAAAGCAGTATCTGCCAAATCGATTATGCCAATTTTGGAATGTATATTAATAGATGCAAACGGTTCGGGCGAACTTACCATCACCGGCAATAACCTGGATTTATGCATCGAATACAGCGACCAATGCAACATCCCCGAAGGCGGCACAATCGCAATTTCATCGAAGATGTTCGGTGAAATAATACGGCGTCTTCCCGACGGCGACGTTACCGTCACCGTTAATGAGGAAAACAACGTAATGACCATTAAATGCGGGAAGTCGGAATTTAATATTCAGGGACTTTCCGGGCTGGAATATCCCGCCATGCCGGAAATTACCGAAAATTACCGGCTTACATTAAAACAGCCGGCTCTTAAAAAAATGATACGCAAAACTTTATTTGCCGTATCGCAGAACGAGGCGCGCAAGCCTGTTTTAACGGGTTCGCTGTTTGAAATCGACACCGGCGTTTTATCGGTCGTTTCAACCGACGGATATCGTCTGGCAATCTGCAAAGAGATTGTGGACGCGTCGCTTGAAAACAAAAAATTTGTTATTCCGGGACTTACTCTTCGCGAAATACTCAAAGTTCTGGAAGATGATGAAGAAAAGAAAGTTTCAATTATAGTTTCCGACAGACATGTTATGTTTGAATTTGAAAACTATAAGGTTATAACGCGTCTTTTGGAGGGCGAATACATAAACTACAAACCTGTGTTGACTACGCCCAACAATATCGTGGTTATTGCGAATACTCACGAGCTTTCCGAAAGTTTGGAGCGTGCGTCACTTCTTATTAATGACGATATTTCCGCAAAGGCGGAAAAGGTGCCTGTGCGCCTTAATATCCTTATGGATAAAATCGAGCTCACCTGTATGACGGGCAAGGGCAAGGTTCATGATGTAGTGGACGTTTCGGTAAGCGGGGACGACATCGAAATAGGATTTAATTACAAATACTTGCTTGAGGCGCTCCGAGCCTGCGAGGAGGAAGAGGTAAAAATGGAATTTTCAAATCCAAGAAGCTCATGTTTTATACGATCTAATGCCAACGATGACAGCTATACCTTTATGATATTGCCTGTGCGTCTGTATAATTAACTATGGGAGAGATTAAAGTAACGTCGATAAAGTCCGAGGAGTATGACCAAAATTGCTACCTTATTACTAAAGAAGGTAAAGGTTTACTTATTGATCCCGGACCGGACACAGACAAGATAAAAAAAGCAATTGAAGGAATTGAGGTAAATTATATTTTTCTGACTCATTGCCACTATGATCATATTTGGTCTGTAAATGCCCTGAAAGAGGGGAGAACCATTATATGCCCGACGATATGCCTGTGGAATATGGAAAATCCCCGCATAAGTCTTTGCGACCCTGAGCACGTTCCTGTGGACTTTAAAACGGAAAACGTGGTAAATGACAGGGTAAGAGAATATGACGGGATAAATGTCGGCTGTTTTTACACGCCGGGACATACCGATGACAGCGTCTGTTATTTAACCGATGTGGGAGTATTTACGGGTGACACGCTGTTCCGCGGAAACGTAGGCCGCTGGGATTTGCCGAGCGGGAATTTTGACAAATTAAAAAATTCGGTACAAATGTTGTGCGATATTCAATGGAATCTGGACGTTTACCCGGGACACGGTCCGAAAAGCACTATAGAAGAAGAAAGAAAAAATAATTATTTCGGTGAAGAGGATTTATGAAACTGATTCAGAAGGGATTCGGCTGCGAATATGAAATGAATATTTTCATAAACATATTCTTTAGGCGCGATGAGGAAGGCACGGTGACAACCGATTTCCGCCATGAAAATGGCGTGATAACCGTTAAAACCGATATAGAGTTTGAAGGAGCGCATTACTTCGGTGAATACAGCTATGCCTTTTTAAATTCCGAAACCGACCCGAGAAAAATTAAAAAGATTTACGGCTGCTGCTGCATGAAAAGTTTTTGTGCGGCAGCTCAAAAAATCAGAAATATTCCGCTGCCGTGGGGAGTTATGAGCGGCATACGTCCCGCGAAAACCGTGCGGCAGTTCCGCGATGAAGGATACAGTTATGACGAAATAAAGGGTATTATCCGCGACATTTACGGCGTCAGTGAAAAAAAACTTGACCTCGCCTTAAGGGTGGCGAAAAATGAGGGGAAAATTCTTGCCCGCGCGCAGAAAAATTCCGTAAGCCTTTATATCGGCATACCGTTTTGTCCGTCGCGCTGCTTATACTGCTCCTTTGTGTCGACCGATATAAAGAACAGCGGCGGATATATGGACGAATTTTGTACGCTTTTATGTCGCGAAATAGAAAAAACGGGCGAAATTTTACATGAACTCGGCTTTTTTGTGCAGAATATTTACATCGGCGGAGGCACGCCGACTGCTCTTTCCGCACAGAATTTGTGTAAAATTTTTGACGCGGTGAAGAAAAATATTGACCTTTCGCGGCTTGATGAGTATACCTTGGAGGCGGGCAGACCCGATACAATCACGGCGGAAAAGCTGCTTTGCGCAAAGGACGGCGGCGTAAACCGCATAAGCATAAATCCGCAGACGATGAACGATGTTACTCTTGAAAAAATCGGCAGACGCCACACGGCGGAGGATTTCCGCACGGCTTTTAAGCTGGCGCGGAGTCTCGGTTTTGACAACATCAACACCGATTTGATTGCCGGACTCCCCGGCGAGGATTTCGCCATGTTTAAAAAGAGTATCGACGAAATAGCCGCGCTCGCCCCCGAAGATATAACCGTACATTCCATGTGCATAAAGCGCGCGGCGGCGCTGAGATTTTCGCAATCGGATTTGACGGGGTTTGAGGAAATGAACCGCATGCTTGACTATGCGCAGAGTAAAATGAGCGAAATCGGCAAAGAGCCGTACTATATGTACCGTCAGAAAAATATTTCGGGCAATCTGGAAAACGTCGGATATTCCGATTCCGACCATATGTCGGCGTACAACATCAATATCATGGAAGAAATTCAGACCATAATCGCCCTCGGCGGAGGCGGCGCGTCGAAAATTGTCATGGGCGACAGGATTGAACGCGTGGTGAATTTTAAAGAACCGTACGAATATATTCGCAGATTTGACGAGATTTTGTCGAAAAAGGACGAAATTGCGGACTTTTTCCGAAATTGACGGAGGGGAGACGAACATGAACTATTCCGACGAAGCGATTACCAAAATCATGAATGAATATGACTATGACCGCACCGTTGCGCGGAGTGCGCGCGAAGAACGGGTTAATAAGGTGCGCGAAAAATTTCCGGAAATTGCCGCGGTGGAGCGCGAAATTACCGCCGCCGGACTGGAAAACATGGGTAATATTATAAAAAATCCTCAAAAAAGTGCGGAATATAACGCGGAATTTCAAAAAAAACTTGCCGCGCTTAATGAAAAAAGAAAAAATCTTCTTATAAAAAATAATATCCCCCTTGATTATGACGAAGTTAAATACAAGTGTGAAAAATGCCTGGATACGGGCTATATTGATACGAAAAAATGCCCGTGTTTTATAAATAAAATTGTCAAAATGCATCATAAAATGTCGAATATGGAAAGCATGCTGCATGATTTTTCGGAATTTTCCTTTGACTACTACAGCGACAGAATTATCCCGTCGCTGAATATTTCGGAAAAGGAAAACATGCGCCAGATTTATGATACTGCGCTGAATTTCTGCGAAAAGGAAGAAGTTAAAAATATGCTTTTTTACGGCGGCTGCGGCGTGGGAAAGACGTTTTTATCGTCATGTGTGGCGAAAAAAATGATGGACGAGGGCAAAACCGTGGTTTATGTGACGGCTGTCAATTTATTTTCCGCGTATGAAGATTATAAATTCGGCAGGCGCAAGGACATTAATTTTGAAAAGACCCTTGATATGATTGAGACCGCAGACCTCTTAATTATTGATGATATGGGAACGGAAGTGCCGTCGGCGCTTTCGAAACAGTTCCTTTTCGATATAGTGAACAAGCGCACCGAAATGAAAAAAAAGATGATTATAAATACAAATCTGACCATAACCGGACTTACAAAGCTTTACACCGAGCGCATTGAATCGCGCCTTTTCGAGAGTTTTAATATTTTGCGGTTTGAGGCGGAAGATATAAGAAAAGCCAAGCTGACTATTAAGAAATAAGGAGAAAATAAGCATGAATTTGTGTGTTAAAAAAAGTGAAAGAGAAATTATTGATATTCTGTGGAATGTACTGACGTCCTTCGGCATACAGGAAACGGAAAATATTGATTGCGGAATAAAGCCCGCGCAAAAGCTGTTTTGCGTGAGAGAATATGAGGTTGACGTAAAGGAAGATTACGTGACAACCGCGGCGCGTGCCGAAATGGCGGCGCTTTGCGTTGAGTCCGCGGTACTGTCGGGATTGCGCGATTTTACCGTTTTCACGGGCGATGCCGAAGTTTATGATATGCTCGCGGTGTTTGGATTTGAAGAACACATTGAGATTATTGACGGCGCGGAGGGGTTCACCTTCAAATGTTTTGACAACGTTATCGCCGAGGGAAAATTCGGCGAGGAAGAAACAAGCTGCAGAATTTATGTTAAGCCGATAATTGCGTCCATCGAGCAATCGGGCGGCGGAATGGGAATGGACGATATCCCCGTAAACGTCATTTTTGCGGAAAAGGACGCGGAAGGTATTGCATACGATATCGCGGTGGAATTGCGCTCAAACAGCACCATTGCGGAATATTACACCGGCGGCGGAACGATTGAAGATGCCGAAAAATACGGCGCGGATAAGGGCGCGTATGCAGTAATGCGTGTTTTTGCGGACGGAAAATTGCAGATAAAAAATATTTCGTCAGATGAAATAACAGAAACATCGGCACAGGAATTTTTTGACTACTATTATGAAGAATACACCGACGAATGTGACTGCGGCTGCGGGCATGACCATGACCATGACCACGGCGATTGCGGCTGCGGAAATCATCACGGACATTGATAATAGGGTTTGCGGAAATTTGCAAAATTTCCGCAAACCTTTATTTGTGCAGAAAAGGAGAGGTATAAGCATATGACGGGAATAATAGACATCGGTTCAAACACAATTCGGCTTGTTACTTTTGACAGGCGCAGACAGATTTCAAACGTCAGCGTAAATTCCGAAATAATCGCCGACACGGAAAACCGCCTTCTTACACCGAGCGGCATTGAAAAGCTGTGCGATGCGGTGAAATTTCTAAAAGAACGCGCCGGCGATATGCCCGTTTATGCTTTTGCGACGTATGCCGTGCGCATACTGAAAAACTGCGGCGAAGTGCATGACGCGGTTTTGGAAAAAACGGGCGTCGATATTGATATTTTGAGCGGCGTGCGCGAGGCGGAATATGATTTTTACGGACTGAAATCGTATATACATAAAAACGCAAGCGGAATCGGTATTGACTTGGGCGGCGGCAGCGCGCAGATAATGCTGTTCAGGTATGGAGAGCCGGAATTTTTAAATTCATACCCCATAGGCTGCCGCAGAATAAAAAATGAAATGGTGCGCGGAAAATTTCCTGATGCAGCGGAAAAAAGCAAAATTAATGAATATGTAAAATCGCACATCGGCAGAAAAGGGCATAAAGGAAAATTATACATGATGGGCGGAACGGCGAAAAAGGCGGCGAAAATTTACAGTTTCCTGTTCGGCAGTGAAAATGCAAACATGCTGAAAACCGAAAATTTACCGCGTTTGATAGAATTTATAGAGCAAACCCCCGCCGAAATTATGAAAAAAGTTATGCAAAACCGATACGATAATATAGTTGTCGGCATTGTGATTATGCAGGCGATTGCGGAATGTTACAATAAAAGCAAAATATACATTAAAAAGTGCGGCGTGAGAGACGGATATTTAATGAAAATCTGCGAGGAATTACAGGAAAACGCGCAGACAACATAATTAAATAAAGCGACAGGCTGACAGACTTTTTCAAATTTTAATGGGACTGCGGGATTAATTCCGCAGTCCCATTTTTGAGGAAATATATTAATATGGAATTTGTCTGAATTTTACGGAAGGAGATACTTATAAAGCATCTGCGCCGCCTCGGCACGCGTGATATAGTCATTCGGACGAACCGTGCCGTTACTTCCCGCAATTACTCCCATTCCGGAAAGTATTGCCGCATAGCCGATTTTATCGGGCGAAATGATGTCAGCGTCGGCAAAATCTACTTTATATATGTTCGAAAGTTTTGCCACGCGCTCAAATCCGGCAAGACGAACCATGTAAACGAATGCGTCTTCGCGCGTTACCGGCGAATTATCTTCTTCCTCGTCCTTCGGCATAGGAATTACGCCAATTTTCGACATTCTTGCAATGATTTCCGAATCATCACAGAAAAGATAATGTCTGCCCGTTAAACCTGCGCCGAAAAGTCGTAAAATGTCGCTTTTTGTAATATTTTCGTTCGGCTTAAATTCCGTTCCGTTAAGGCGAATACCTACATCGGACAGACGCTCTACCGCCTCTTTACACCAGTGACCGTCCAAATCGGTATATTTACCGGTATTTTCTTCCGTCTCCGCCTTTATGATTTTGCCCGTTTTTGCGTCAACTCTTAAGTATGAGTCGCTGAGTGTGTAGCAGAGTTCGTATTGGTCGCTGTCGGTTAAAATGTATACCTGTTTGAGCGGTGAATTTTTCAGAACTTCTTCATATGCCGCGTCTTTATCGACAACGTTTGACGGGTCGGCAAATTCCGCGTCGGAATAATATACATTATATCCCGTAATCATCTTATCTTTGACATCATATGAAACAGTCGCGTAGTTATCCTGATATTCGATGCCGTTTGCCATTCTCGAATATGAAAACGAAATTTCCGATGAGAAGTTATTTTCGTCCGTAACATCATATTCTTTTGACATTTCCGGCTCAAGCACGGCAAAGAAATTGTCCGCTTTTTTGCGTGCGTCCGCTTTTTCCGCGTCGGTCATGTCGTATTTTTCATACGTGCTGCTCAAATAATATTTCATATCATGATTGCTCAATGACTTGATTTTGCCCGTTTTTGCGTCAACACTTGCATACAATGAACGGTCTTTATCGTCGCTGAAGGAAAGATGCATAACGTAATTATCTTCGTCATCATATTTTGAAACGTATGTATTTTTCAGTTTCATAGCCGATGTCATCTTTAAATCGGAGTATGAGCGGAGAATTTTCTCGATTTCGCTTGCGGATTTAAGTCCGGCAACGTTATCAAGCTCCTTCTGCTCCTGCTCGGTAAAGCGCATGTCTCCGCCGCCGGCGTCTGCCGTTTTCATGGATTCTTTCGCATTATCGTATAAAATCGGACCGTCATATTCCTTCGGCTCTTTAACTTCGCCGGTTGCCGCGGAAATGTAGCCGCCAGCATCTTTAATGTAATATTCGAGAGAAGTTGCGTCGGTTTTGCTTTCGCCCGTTTTTTCATAATCCTTCACATAGCGCAGATTAATCGGGAAAGCCGTTTTATACGCGTCCTCCGGATTTTCGATTGTTTTGTCCGGTATAATAAATTCGGTATCGTAATTGTAATCCGAAGTCATGCTGCGCACATTGAGACCGTCCTGCGTGGCTGTCACAATAAAGCTGACATAGTTATTCTCAACCGTGATGCCGTCATAGGTGCGGCTATAGTGGAAGTTGTAGTTTATTCCGTTTCCGGAAAAATATCCGCCGCTGCTGTCGTTGCGCAAAACCAAGTCCGATGTTTCGCCGAATGCGTCGGGGAGTGCCTTTTTAAGAAAATCCATCGCGCATTTTTGTGCGTCCTCCTTTGTGTACGGTGACAAACGGTTATCGTCTCTATCTTCAAAATTTCCGTCCCAATAGGAATAACCCGTTATTCTGCCGTATTGGTCGCAGTCGATGTTCATGGTACTTACGCCTTCCTTTTGCGACCAGGTGAAATCGTACGAGGTTTCGCCGTTATACTCCATTTTTGTGCTGTCGAACTCGGTAAGTTCCGCCGGAACG
Organism: uncultured Clostridia bacterium; assembly: GCA_934487205.1. Taxonomy (GTDB): domain Bacteria; phylum Bacillota; class Clostridia; order UBA1381; family UBA1381; genus UBA1738. The sequence goes on along the minus strand of CAKSRS010000001.1, from coordinate 135,260 downwards.
GTTATGCGCGATTTCACAGCCGCGAGTGCGTCCGCCATGGGGTCTGCCGCCGCTGATACCGGGAGTGACGACAACATGGTAAGACATAAAATTGTTGATAATAGTTTTTTCATGGTAATCTTCCTTTCTATTTTTAATGTTTTCATATATAATACTTTTTTAAGTTGTAAAAAGCTGCAAAAAATTGTAAATTTTTCTAAAATTTTCAAAAAAAAGCAGCCGCAAAAAATTACGGCTGCAATGCCTCTATTAAATTAACGTCGTTTTCGGCAAGACACCGACTCCATTCGTCCGCCATTTTCTCATCGGTAATAACCGCGTCGATGCGGCTGAAATCACTGATAACCGGCACGCCGATTTTGCCGATTTTCGTGTGGTCGCAAAGGAACACAACCGATTCGGAGCAGTCAATCATGGCTTTTTTAATTTCCGCCTCCGCCTCGTTCGATTCGGTGAGACCGCGCGCAATCGTCACGCCGCGGCATGAGAAAAATACCTTATTCGCAAAATAATTTTCGCGGATTGTTTTTTCCACAATTCTGCCGATGTAAGACATATTTTTAACCATAAGCAATCCGCCCGTGCACATAACGCGGATATTTTCGCACGGGGCAAGCTCATTTACGATGCGCTCGGAATTTGTGATAACCGTCAGACTTTTTTTATCCTTAATATTCCGCGCAATGTGCAGGCATGATGTGGACGCGTCCAAAAATACCGTTTCGCCGTCCTTGATGAGCTTTGCCGCGCGCTTACCTATGCGCTGTTTGCCCTCAAAATTGATAACCTCGCGGTCGGACAGCGGAATATCGGACAGCGAACCCTCGACGAGGGTCGCGCCGCCGTATGTGCGCACGAGAACGCCCTGTTTTTCAAGCTTTTCCAAGTCGCCGCGAATGGTTTCGGTGGTGACGTCAAACTGTTTTGCCAGTTCCAAAACCATCACGCTTTTATTTTTTTGAATAATTTCTTCAATTTTATTTCTTCTTTCAACAGCAAGCATAAAATTTTACCCCTTATTCATAATATCCTTGTCAATAGCGTCCGCCGCCGCCTTGCCCGCGCCCATGGCGAGAATTACGGTTGCCGCGCCGGTAACCGCGTCGCCGCCTGCGTAGACATATTTGCGCGACGTGAGTCCCGTTTCGCTGTCAGCAATAATTCCGCCCCATTTCTGCGTTTCGAGACCTTCGGTTGTGGACTTGATAAGCGGATTCGGACTTGTGCCGATGGACATAATTACGCAGTCGACGTCAAGGACAAATTCGCTGTCCGGTTTAGGCTGCGGACGGCGTCTGCCCGATTCGTCGGGTTCGCCCAGTTCCATTTCGACGCATTTTATGCCGCCTACAAATTTATTTTCGTCCGCCAGAATTTCCACGGGATTTGTCAAAAGACGGAAGATAATTCCTTCTTCCTTTGCATGCTCGACTTCCTCGCGGCGTGCGGGGAGTTCTTCCTCGCCGCGGCGGTACACGATATAAACTTCCTCCGCGCCGAGACGTTTTGCGCATCGCGCCGCGTCCATGGCAACGTTTCCGCCGCCGACAACCGCGACTTTTTTATTCTGCTTAATCGGCGTTTTGGAATTTTCGCGGTACGCCTTCATGAGGTTCACGCGCGTTAAAAATTCGTTCGCCGAGTATACGCCCTTCAGGTTTTCGCCGGGGATTCCCATAAATTTCGGAAGTCCCGCGCCCGAGCCGATAAATACCGCCTCAAAGCCGTCGTCCAAGAGTTCGTCAATCGACAAAACCTTGCCGATTACCATATTTGTGCGGATTTCCACGCCCAAATCTTTCAGCGTGTCGATTTCCTTCTGCACAATCGCCTTCGGCAGACGAAATTCGGGGATACCGTAAACCAGCACGCCGCCCGCTAAATGCAGCGCCTCAAAAACGGTTACGCTGTAGCCCTTTTTCGCCAAATCACCGGCACATGTAAGTCCCGACGGACCCGAGCCGATTACCGCGACTTTATGACCGTTATTTTGCGGTTTTTTGGGTTTTTCTGTTGAATTTGCGTTGTGATAGTCGGCGACAAAGCGCTCGAGTCTGCCTATGCCGACGCTCTCACCCTTGATTGCGCGTACGCATTTGCCCTCGCACTGGTTTTCCTGCGGACATACTCTTCCGCAGACCGCCGGCAGCGAACTTGCCTCGGTTATGATTTCATACGCTTTTTCAAAATTACCTTCCGCGACTTCCTTTATAAAAGCCGGGATATGAATTTTTACCGGACAGCCGCCCACACACGGCATATTTTTGCAGTTAAGGCAGCGTTTTGCCTCGTCGATTGCAGTTTCCGCGGAATATCCGAGCGCGACCTCGTCAAAATTTTTATTGCGAACCTCCGGCTCTTGCGAAGGCATCGGATTTTTTTTCGGTGAAATATTGGGCATGTTATTTTACCTCCTTGTACAGATTGCAGATTTCCTCATGCGCCTTGCGTTCAAAAGGCTTGTACATGGAGGAACGCTCGATTGCCTCATCAAAATCAACTTCATGCCCGTCAAATTCGGGACCGTCGACGCAGGCAAACTTAACCTTTCCGCCGACCGTCAGACGGCAGCCGCCGCACATTCCCGTACCGTCAATCATAATCGGGTTCATGCTGACAACCGTTTTTATGCCGTATTCCTTGGTCAGACGGCAGACAAATTTCATCATAACAAGCGGACCGATTACAATTACTTCATCATATTCGTTTCCGCCGTCAATCAGCGATTTTAACGCGTCGGTAACAAGACCTTTTTCACCGTATGAGCCGTCGTCCGTCATGATAACGAGCTTATCCGACGCGGCTGAAAATTCGTCCTCTAAAATGACTAAATCACGATTTCTGAAACCTATAACCGAGTGAACGCTGCAGCCGAGATCATGCAGTTTTTTCGCAACGGGGTACGCAATTGCACAGCCGACTCCGCCGCCGACAACGGCAACTTTTTTAAGGCCGCCGCAGTTTGTCGCACGGCCCAAAGGCCCGACAAAATCGGCGATATATTCGCCCTCGTTTTTGTGATTAAGTTCTTCTGTAGATGCGCCGACAATCTGGAAAATAATGGAAACAGTTCCGGCATCGCGGTCAAAATCGGCAACGGTAAGCGGAATTCTCTCGCCGTCCTCCGACACGCGCAGTATTATAAATTGCCCCGGCTCTGCCTTTTTCGCGACAAACGGCGCAAGTATATCCATTCTGGTAACCGTAGGATTAAGCGGTGTTTTTTTAACGATTTTATACATACGGAAAATCCTTTCTTATATTTATTAAGCCATACGGTATTATTATAATATTTTTTTATTGATTTGTCAAATTAAAACGCATATTGAATAGAAAAATATATTTTTCATATAATAAAAAAAGAATGGAGGCTGAACATGAAAGAATTTACCTATAAAATTTGCGACAATTTGGGAATACATGCGCGTCCGGCGGGACTTTTGGTAAAAAAGGCGGGCGGATTTAGTTCAACGATAACGATTTACAAGGACGAAAAAAGCGCCGATTGCAAGCGGCTTTTTGCCGTAATGGGGCTGTCGGTCAAAAAGGGCGACACCGTCCGCATTACGGCAGACGGCGCGGACGAGGACGCTGCGGCGGCGGAGATTGAGGGATTTTTCAGAAATAATTTATAGGAGCGATTTTTAATGGAAAAATTTACGGGAAAATCGGTCTGCGGCGGGGTAGCCTTCGGGAAAGTGAGAATTTTCCGCCGAAACGGACAAAAGGTAAAGCGCCGCCGTGTTGAGGATACCGCGGCGGAAACTGCGCGGTACACCGCCGCACGCGACAAAGCCATGCACGAGTTGGAGTTGCTTTTTTACAAGGCGAATAAGGAAATCGGCGAGGCGGAGGCACAGATATTTTCCATTCACCGCATGATGCTTGAAGATATCGATTATAACGAGTCGGTGGAAAATATCATAAAAAAGCAGGGGATAAACGCCGAGGCGGCGGTTTTGATGACGGCGGACAGCTTTTCGAAAATGTTTGCCGAAATGGATGACGCGTATATGCAGGCACGCGCGGGCGATGTTCGCGACGTTTCGGACAGGGTGATAAACATACTTTGCGGCACGGACGAAAACAAGCTTGACGCGTCGGAGGACAGCATTATTTTTGCGGACGACCTTGCGCCGAGCGAGACTTTGCAGATGGACAAGTCGAAAATTACGGCGTTTGTGACCGAGCGTGGAAGTCCGACGTCACATACTGCCATTCTTGCGCGGTCGATGAATATTCCGGCGGTAATCGGCGTAAAAATTTCGGAGGAATATGACGGAAAATCCGCCGCCGTAGACGGTGCGAGCGGCACGGTTTATATTGAGCCGGACGAAAAAACTCTGGCAATTCTGCACGAAAAAAAGGCACAGCGCGAAGAAATGACGCGGCTTTTAAAACAGATGAAGGACAAGCCGACCGTAACGCTTGACGGGAAAACGATAAAGCTTTACGCGAATATCGGAACGCCCTCCGATTTGGGGAACGTGCTCTTAAATGACGCGGAGGGAATAGGACTTTTCCGCAGTGAATTTTTGTATTTGGAAAGCAAGGATTTTCCCGATGAGGGCGTCCAGTTTGAGGCGTACAAAAAGGTATGCGAGGGCATGGGAGAAAAACCGGTTATAATCCGCACACTGGATATCGGCGCGGACAAAAAAATCGACTATTTCAATCTGCCGGACGAGGAAAATCCCGCAATGGGCATGCGCGCGATACGGATTTGCCTTACGCGCCGCGATATTTTTAAAACCCAGCTGCGCGCGATACTGCACGCGTCGGCGTTCGGAAATATAATGATAATGCTGCCGATGATAGTGTCGGCGTGGGAGATAGACGAGGCGAAAAAGGTTCTGGACGAGGCAAAAGCCGAGCTTGCGGCGGAGGGGATACCGTTCGCGGCGAAAATCCCTGTCGGCATAATGATAGAAACGCCCGCGGCGGCGGTGATTTCGGACGAACTTGCGCATCACGCGGACTTTTTTTCAATCGGAACGAACGATTTGACGCAGTACACCCTTGCCATGGACAGGCAGAACGATTCGATTGCGGATTTTACCGATGTTCATCACGAATCGGTTTTGCGCCTTATAAAAATCACGGCGGAAAATGCGCATAAAAACGGTATTTGGGTAGGAATTTGCGGCGAGCTGGGCGCAGATACCGAGCTGATACCGAAATTTTTGGAAATGGGCATAGACGAGCTTTCGGTTTCGCCGAACCGCGTACTGGAAGTGCGCAAAACGGTGCGCGAAAGCTATGCAAAGGAGGAAAAATAATGCTTTTCGGAAAGAAAACAAAAAAACTTTTTGCCACACAGGACGGCGATTGTATTTCAATCGAAAAAGTACCCGACCCGGTTTTTTCGGAGAAAATGCTGGGCGACGGCGTAGCTATTTTGCCGACCGACAACGTTGTAAAATCGCCCGCGGACGGAACGATTGTGCAAGTTTTTGACACATTGCACGCATATTCAATCCGCACCGATGACGGCCTGGAAATACTTGTGCATATCGGACTGAATACCGTGGAATTAAAGGGCGAAGGATTTTCGCCGAAGGTGAAAAACGGCGACAAGGTAAAGGCGGGCGACGTTTTATGCGAGACGGACATAAATCTTCTGCGCGAAAAGGGGTACGAGATTTACACGCCGATTGTCATAACCAACATGGACGCTGTGAAATCCTTTAAACCTCTCGAAGGAAATGTGCGCGCCGGCGAAACGGCGGTAATCGAATACAGCTGATAAAAAAACTCACCCGGTGTACCGACCCGAAAAAGTAAAATTTTGGGATCACATCATGGTGAGTTTTTTTATTAAAAATCGGTATTAAACCGCCCGTTTATAACCGACAGAGCCTCGTCCAAAATGCCGCCGCCGGGCGTGAGCCAATATATGTCCTTGTTCCGCCGAAACCACGTAAGCTGGCGCTTTGCGTATCGGCGCGAACGCTGTTTTATGAGTTCCGCCGTTTCGGCAAGGGTGCATTTTCCTTCAAAATAATCGAAAAATTCCTTGTAGCCGATACCTTGCGACGCGGTTAAATCCATGCCGCGGAATTTTTCGTAAAACTTTTTCGCTTCCGATTCGAGCCCGTCCGCAAGCATGATGTCAACGCGCCTGTTTATGCGGTCGTAGAGGGTTTCCCTGTCCCAATCGATGCAGAAATAAACGCAGTCGTACGGCGATATTTTTTCCTTTCTCGCATTCGCGGAAATAGTCTCGCCCGTGGTTTTGTAAAATTCAATCGCGCGGATAATACGGCGGATATTGTTCGGGTGATATTTCGCCGCCGTTTCGGGGTCGATTTGCGCAAGAATTTTATGCATCGCGCCGTAACCCTCGCGCTCGGCTTGCTCCGAAAGTTCGCGGCGGAGCGCCGTGTTGGTGTCCTCGGCGGAAAAATCCACGTTATTCACAAGCGAGTCGATATAAAGCCCGGTTCCGCCCACCATGACGGGCATTTTTCCGCGGCGCGAAATATCTGAGATAACCCCGCGCGCAAGCCGTACATAGTCCGCCGCCGAAAAATTTTCCGACGGGTCGGCAATATCCATCATGTGATGCACAATCCCGCGGCGTTCCTCGAAAGTCGGCTTAGCCGTGCCGATGTCCATGCCCCTGTAAATCTGCATGCTGTCCGCCGAGATTATTTCGCCGCCGATTCGCCCACAAAGTTCGACGGAAAGCGACGTTTTTCCTGACGCGGTCGGCCCGGCAATTACTATAAGCGGTGTTTTCATACTATCCTCTTAAACTCCCGTTCCAACTCTTTTTTCGTCATGGTGACGATAATCGGTCTGCCGTGCGGGCATGTGTTGATGTTGCCCAAATCCAAAACGGCGTTCAAGAGCGTTTCCAGCTGCTTATTATCGTAGCGGTGATTTGCCTTTACCGCCGCCTTGCACGCTATTGTGTAGAGCGCGTGGTCCAGTTTTTCCGACACAACGCCCTGTGCGCCGCTTGCAAGATTATTGATTATTTCAAGCACAAGCTGCTTTAATTCCTCACTGTCAAGCGGTTCGGGCGTGGCGCGGACTATAAGTGCGTTGCCGCCAAAATCCTCAATTTCAAATCCGAGCTCGTCAAACTTTTCGGTATTTTCGGTGAAAGTGGCATGCTCCGCCGCCGTCGTATCGACAACCACGGGCACAAGCAGCATTTGTGAATTTACCTTATGCTCGGCAAGAGATTTTTTCAGTTCCTCATATTTTAACCGTTCGTGCGCCGCGTGCTGGTCGGCGATTATCATGGTATCGCCCGACTCGGCTATGATATAAGTGTTGAAAATCTGACCCACAACACGCATAATGCCGCGGTCGAAATCCCAGCCTTCGTTGGGGATAGAATTAATAATATCAATGCTGATGTTCTCGACGGTTTCCCGCAATGTTGCGCCGATTTCGCCTGCAACGTCCGCCTCCGTACCCAGAAGAGCCGCGCGTCTGCGGTCGAAAAATTCGTTATCCGCATTGAGCGCGTATGAATTTTTTTCAATAATTGGGTTTTCCGCCGCTTGTTCCGTTTCGGAATTTATCGGCGTTGCCGACGATGGCTCCGCCGCCGTTTGCACAGAATTTACCGTCGATTGTTCAGTTGCCGCCCGTGCAGAATTTATCGCTGTTTGATTTGCCGCCTGTGCAGAAGTTGCCGTCACTTGTTCTGCCGTCGGCGCGGGATTTTGCTCTGACGTGTTTTGCACAGAGTCCGCTTTGCCGACTGCCGAAATTTCCGATACGGAATTTTGAGGCTGATTTTCCGCGGAATTTTGCGGCGGCGCGGGTTTTACGTCCTTCCGCTGCGCCGGAAATTCCGCCGTATGCGCCGCTTGCCGTGCGGGCGCAGGAGGTTGAGCCGACTGCTGTGAGGGTGCGGGATTTTGAGCGTGCGGAATTTCGTGATTTTTCGTAATTTGCGCGCCGCGGTTATCATGCACGCCACCGAAATTCATCTGCTCCGATGTGCTCGATTTATCGCGCGCAAAAGCTGATTTCACCTCGCCGCGCTCGATTTTCGGCACATTCGGCATGGCATAGAGCGCATTTTCCACAGCATGGAAAATGGCGCGGTAGACCTCGTCCTCATTCGAGAACCGAACTTCCAGCTTTGTCGGGTGCACATTCACGTTTGTGCGCCGCGGATTTATTTCTATATTAAGTACCGCCATCGGGTGCTTGTTTACCATAATCTGATTTTTGTACGCCGCCTCGAGAGTATTGGAAAGGCGCAGCCCCTTTACGTAGCGCCTGTTTACATAAAAACTCTGATAACTTCTGTTCGGGCGCGCGGCGTCGCCTTTGCCGATTAAACCGGTTATCGTGATATTTTCGGTGCGGTAATCGACCGGGATAACCGAATTTACATAACTTTTCCCGTAAACGGCGTAAAAACTGCTCAAAAGCCGATTATCGCCCGAGGTGAAATATTTTTCCTTGCCGTCAATAGTATATCGGAAGGAAATTTCGGGGTAGGACAAAATAAAGCGTTCCATAACGTCGGTAATCGCCGCTGCCTCCGAAACGTCGCGCTTTAGGAAATTCATTCTTGCGGGGGTGTTATAAAAAAGATTGCCGATTTCAAATGTGGTTCCGTCGGGCATGCCTTCCTCGGAAATATCTTCGAGATTGCCGCCGTGATAGGAAACATGTGTGCCGAGAGTATCGCCCGGGCGCTTTGTGTAAAGTTCGGTTTTGGACACGGCGCCGATGCTCGCAAGCGCCTCGCCGCGGAAACCGAGAGTGTATATTTCGTCCAAATCCGCCTCTGTTTTGACTTTGCTCGTGGCGTGGCTTTTGAATGCCGTTACCGCGTCCTCACACGACATACCCTTGCCGTTATCGGTCACACGGATATAAACCGTGCCGCCCTTTTTTATCTCCACATTTATCACCGTCGCGCCGGCGTCAATTGAGTTTTCAACAAGCTCCTTAACGGCGGACGCGGGTCTGTCCACAACTTCGCCCGCTGCGATTTTTGAGTATATTTCTTCCGGCAGCTCATTGATTATTCCCATTTTTTATCATTCCTTTCCGTGCAGTAAGGCACAAAATTTAAGTCTGAAAATATGTGTCAATTTTTTGCTTTTTTCGACAATTCGTAAAGCTTGTTAAGCGCCTCAATCGGCGTAAGCGTCGTAACGTCCATATCGGTAAGCTCGCGGAAAATTTCCGACGCGGCGTTATCGGTAAATCCGATTTGCGCGTCCTCTTTTTCCGGCTTTTTCTCGGTGCATACGGTTTCGGTATCGCCGTTTTCAATCTTGACCAGAATTTCCTTTGCGCGCTTTATTACCGATTTTGGAACACCGGCAAGCGCCGCGACTTCGATACCGAAACTGTCATCGGTGCCGCCGCGCACAATTTTGCGCAGAAATGTTATATTATCGCCGTGTTTTTTAACGGCAACCGAGTAATTTTTAACGCCGTCAAGACTGTCCTCAAGCTGAGTAAGCTCATGATAATGCGTGGCAAAAAGAGTTTTTGCCTTGATTTTCCCGTGCATGTATTCCGCGACCGCCCATGCGATGGAAAGCCCGTCAAAAGTGGACGTTCCGCGTCCGATTTCGTCCAGAATTACAAGCGATTTATCGGTCGCGTTATGCAGAATATTCGCAACCTCGACCATTTCCAGCATGAACGTACTCTGCCCCTGTGCGATATCGTCCGACGCGCCGACGCGTGTGAAAATCTTGTCTACCACGCCCACGCGCGCATGGCTTGCGGGAACAAAACTGCCGACCTGAACCATCAGCGAAATAAGCGCAACCTGGCGCATATATGTAGATTTACCCGCCATATTGGGGCCGGTTATAATAATTTCGCGGTTTGCGTTCGTGTCCATAATGGTATCATTCGGTACGAACATGCCGCTTTGCAGCATTTTTTCCACAACCGGGTGACGTCCGTTCTTTATAATAAATTCCGTGCCGCCGCTGACCTCGGGCATGGTGTAACCCGACTTAAACGCGACCTGTGCAAAGGAACACAAAACGTCCGCCGCTGCGACAACTTCGCAGACACGCTTTAAACGGTCGACATTTTCGGCAACCTTTGCGCGGATTTCCTCGAAAAGCTGACCTTCAAGCACCGTCAGCCTTTCGGACGCGCTTAAAATCTTGTCCTCCATCTCTTTGAGCTCGGGCGTTATGTAACGCTCGGCGTTTACAAGCGTCTGCTTGCGGATATAATTATCCGGCACGAGATTTTTGTTCATGTTTGTAACTTCTATATAATATCCGAAAACTTTGTTGTAGCCGATTTTCAGATTTTTTATGCCTGTTCTTTCGCGCTCCGCTGCCTCGGACGCCAAAATACGGCTTTTTCCGTTCTTTTCCAAATCGCGCAGTTCGTCAAGCTCGGCGTTGTACCCGCTGCGGATAACCCCGCCGTCTTTGAGACTTACCGGGACTTCATCATTCAGACCGCTTGCTAAAAGCTCCGAAATATCTTCCATTAAATCAAAATTTTTGCTCATCTCGGAAAAAAGCGGCGATTTCGTCTGCGACAGAACATAGTCCAGCTCCGGCAGCTTTAAAAGCGACATTTTCAGCGAAACCATATCCTTCGGCACGGCGGAATTGAGCGAAATACGACTGACAATCCGCGAGATATCGTAAATTCCCGACAGCACCGCCGCCAAATCGTCGCACAGCATTACGTTTTTAACCAATTCTTCGACCGAGTACAGGCGCTTGTTTATTTCAATCGGATTGACGAGCGGTTTTTCGAGCCACTGCTTTAATTTCCGCGCTCCCATCGCCGTTTTTGTGCGGTCGAGAACCCACAAAAGCGAGCCCTTTTTCGCCCTGTCGCGCATTGTTTCGGTAATTTCAAGATTGCGTCGTGTGGCATAATCGAGTTCCATATAGTCCGCCGTGCGGTAGACTTTGAGCGAATCGACATAGGCGACATGCCCCTTTTGCGTATGTTCGAGATAGCGAATCATCGCCGAAAGCGCGCACGCCATATCGTCCGTAAGACCGAGTTCCGACGGCATTTTTTTAAATTGTTTCGTCAGCAGTTCAAAGTCCTGCAAAAAGTAATCGTCGTCCAAAACCGAGATATCCGCCGTCATTTTTTCGGCGGCTTTGTCACGGAAGATTTGCTCCGCCGCGGCGTTCATGATAATTTCGCTCGGGGCGTAGCGCGCGGTTTCGTTCAAAACCTCTTTGTCGACAGATGTGCGCGTTACGAAAATTTCGCCCGTTGAAATATCGCAAAATACGAGAGCGGTACCGTCTCCGTCGAAAACAGCGCAGAGATAATTGTTCTTTTTGTCGTCGAGCATGCTTTCGTCGGTCAGAGTGCCGGCGGTTACGACCTTGATAACGCCGCGGTCGACAAGACCTTTTGAGTCTTTGGGGTCCTCAAGCTGTTCGCACACGGCGACCTTGTAACCCTTGGCAACAAGCCGCTGAATATAAACCGACGCACTGTGAAACGGCACGCCGCACATCGGCGCGCGTTCTTCCATGCCGCAGTTTTTGCCCGTTAGCGTGAGTTCCAGCTCACGCGACGCGGTCAGCGCGTCATCAAAAAACATTTCGTAAAAATCACCCAGACGGTAGAACAAAATGCAGTCGGGATATTCCTCCTTCGTCTGCAAATATCTGCTCATCATAGGTGACAGCTTATTGTTCACCATTTTTAAAATTGCTCCCGTTCGTTAAATTTCATGCAGTCTGCAAAAAATTCGGCTGAAAATAAATTACGCCCGAAATTCCGTAAATTCCGGACGTTTTTGACTGTTTTCGCCGCAGATTCTGCGTCCGGCGGGGACAATGCGCCCCGCAAGTTTTATCTTTAGTGACAGCCGCCGCAGGTGTGGCAGTCATGCGTGCAGCCGCCCTGCTCGCCCATGATATAAATATTAATGGTGCTGTTTACGCCGTTTACAAGCTTATCGAACGCTTTTTTTGCCTCAACGTAATTTTTAATCGTTTCCGATTTTGCCACCATTTCATTAAATGCGTCGTTATTTTGCTTAATCGCGTCCTCCTGCGACAGCTTTTTTTCCTGCATGTCGCGCGCGAGATTCATTCTTTTTAAATTAAATTCCGCAACGAGTTTTTGCGCTTCTTCGTCGTGCGCCTGTGCCTCCTCCGCCTCGTGCAGAGCCTTCATCTCGTCGCTGTCTTTAATCATTTGTCCCAGTTCGTGTGCCTTTTCCGCTATAGTCATTTTTTTATTCTCCTTTTATTAATTCACCGTTGAGACTCCATGTATGGGCCTCGGTTATTTTTACGTCAACATATTTTCCCGCAAGCTCCGCGCCGCCCCTGAAATTGACAATCTTGGACGTGTCGGTTCTGCCGGAGAGCATTTCGGGGTTATTTTTACTCACGCCGTCGACCAAAACGGTGCATGTTCTGCCGACATATGCGTCATTTTTGCGCCGGGAAATTTCGTTCTGCACATCAAGCAGCTCATTAAAATTTTTGTGAATTTCCGCGTCGGTCAGCACAAAATCCAGCTTTGCCGCGGGCGTTCCTTCGCGCCGCGAGTATATGAACGAGAAAATCGTGTCAAATTCAACCTTGCGCAAAACGTCAAGCGTTTCGGCAAAATCCTCGTTCGTCTCGGTGGGAAATCCCACGATGACGTCGGTGGAAAGCGCAAGATTGGGTATTCTTTCCTTAACACGGCGGATTTTATCGAGATATTCCGCCTTGGTATACTTGCGGTTCATCTGCGCAAGAATGCGGTCGCTGCCCGCCTGAAACGGCAGATGCAACTGAGGACAAACCTTGTCACATTCCGCCATTGCGTCGATGAGCCTGTCCGAAAAATCCTTCGGGTGCGAAGTCATAAAACGTATACGTTTCACGCCGTCCAGGGCGTTCACCATTCGCAGAAGGTCGGAAAAATCAATGCCGTCCGCCAAATCCTTCCCGTAGGAATTTACGTTCTGCCCCAAAAGACAGATTTCGGTGACTCCGCCGCCAGTAAGCCCGCGGATTTCATCGATAATTTTTTCAGGGCGGCGGCTTCTTTCCCTGCCGCGCACATACGGAACGATACAATATGAGCAGAAATTGTTGCAGCCGTACATAATGCTGACCCACGCCTTGCTGTCCGACTCGCGCATAATCGGCAAATCCTCGCAGATTGCGCCGTCGCTGTTTTCGGCGTCGATAACCGGCTTATCCTCGGTGTAGACTTCATATAAAAGCTGCGGCAGCTTATAAAGCGCGTGCGTGCCGAAAATCAAATCGACATGATTGTGTATTTTTTTGATTTTTTCGACAATATGTTCCTGTTGAACCATGCAGCCGCACAAGCCGATTTTAAGTTCGGGGCGGCTTTCCTTGATGTGCTTTAAGATGCCGAGTCTGCCGTAGACTCTGTCCTCGGCGTTTTCGCGCACGGCGCATGTGTTATAGATAACCAAATCCGCGTCGTTTGCATTGTCGCAAAAGCCGAATCCCGCCTCATTTAAAATACCGCGGATACGCTCGGTGTCGTTCTCATTCTGCTGACAGCCGTAGGTCTCGGTATTGGCGAGAGGTTTTCTGCCGCGGCGCATGTAAAAATCGTTATTTAGTTCCTGCAGACGGTATAAATATTCCTTTTGCCGCTGCTTTTCCGCGTTTTCGATATATTCTGCCATATTTCCTCCAATTTTTCTCGGATAACTACAATTATAGCATATTTTTTCGAAAATTACAATATCTATTTGATTTTTATTTAAAAAAATGCTACAATAATATGCGAGGTGAAATATGAGAAATTTATTTGACATAACACGGTATGAAATTGCGTCGGAAAAAATCCCCGCGGGGTTTGACCGATTTAAAATAGTGCACATATCCGATTTACATTCGCACCCGAAAATCGGCGCGGCGGCGGAAATATTGCGCGAAAATCCCGACATGATTGCCGTAACCGGCGATATCATGCATGATGACGGGAAATATCCGGAGGGCGCGGTGCGGCTTATAAATGAGCTTACGCAGTGCGCGCCGGTGTATTTTATCACGGGGAATCATGATGTATGGCGGCATGACCGCGGTGAAATTTTTGATGAGCTTGTGCGCGGCGGCGCGGTATTTTTGGATAACGCGCGTGCGGAAATAGTGCGCAGGGGTGATAAAATTTCGGTTTACGGCGCGTGCGACCCGTTCTCGAAACTGCCGCGGCGGATTTCGGAAAATGTGCGCCGTGCATTTTCGCAGCTGCCGCAAAGCGGCGGATTTAAGATACTTTTGTTCCACCGCGCGAATTTGTTTGACGAGATTAAAGATTATGATTACGACCTGATTTTATCTGGGCATATGCACGGCGGACAGATACGTATTCCGCATTTGGGCGGGGTTTTGGCGCCGTCGTCGGCGATAATTTCGGGCAAACGCATGCTTTTTCCGAAATATACGGCGGGGCGCGTTGATTTTGACGGCAAGACTATGATTATTAACCGCGGACTCAGCAATACTTTGCCTGTTCCGCGTTTCGGAAATGCGCCCGAAATCGGGATTATTACATTAAAACCTGTAAACAGGGACATATAAAAACACATTAGGGACACATAATATGTAAATAGGGACACAAAAAAGCGTCCGTATAAGACAAAACAACAAGGGACTGCAGAAAAACGGTGGTTGATAAAGCAAACCGAAAAAAGCAAGGACAATCAATGCATTCAGCGGTCTGCGAGCTTTTCTGCAGCCCCTTTAAGATAGGAAAATGTTATAAAAAAGGGATTTTTATATCCCTTTTTAATTGGTGAGCAAGTCTGTAAGCCGGGTTCTGTATCGGACGGTCATCTATCTGTGACGAAAGGTTACCCTTCCGTTCATGCCATCAGTCTTGCAATGCCGAGCAGGCTTAGCTGCAAAGTCGATGTTGCTCCGAATGGGGTTTACACGGGAATTCAGTTACCATCTTCCCTGTGAGCTCTTACCTCACATTTCCACACTTACCGCCAAACGGCGGCGTTTATTTTCTGTTGCACTGTCCTTGGAGTCGCCTCCACCGGTCGTTAGCCGGCATTCATGCTCTGCGGAGCCCGGACTTTCCTCACGCGCCTTATGCGCCCGCGACCGTCTGACTTACTCACTATTTATTATATTGCATTTTTCGCGATTTGTCAAGTCAGTATTCAAAAACGTACCGCGCCGCCATGCCGAGCGCCACGCATGCGAGCAAAAAGACATATATTCCGCCCGCGATGTTTTTGTTGCGGACAACCCATATCCCGTACATCAGTGTGCGTACCGAGATGAACAGCACGATCATAAAAACAAGCCACGCTCTCATTTTTTATCACTCCTCACCACAAGACCTGTGCGCAGAATCGAGAAATTAACAGTGACATCAATCTGCGCATTTTTGTATTTTTCCTGCCACTTATAATCGGAAAATGCGCCGATATCCTTAAAATTTCGCTTTGCATAACTTCCGAATCCCACAATATCCGTGCCGATTGACTGTGTTTGCGACAGAAAATCCTCGATTTGCGCTTTCAGTTCAAGCGTTGCCTCCTGTGAAAAATCCTTCAGGTTATCCTCGACCGACATTTGCGGAGTTGATGATGCAAAATCGCCTTCAATAAAGATTTCTGCGCGGATTTTGGGAACATCGCCGCTTGTGTCGACCGAAATTTTAGGGCGGTGCTTTTGCTTTTGGATAACGGTTATGGGGTTTTCGGGCGATTTGCTGTAGCGGTAAACCGCGTAGCTGTTGGTGTATTGCCCGGTTAAAATGTTGTACATTTCCGTTTCAATGTTGCCCATTTCACCGACCAGTTTATCACCGTAAAATACGCCCATGCCCATGACTTGCGTTTGTTCGCTGCCCGAGGGAATTTGCCCGGCAGTGTAGTCCTCGACGCCGTACTGATATCCCGAGTGCGTGTATTCGTGCGTATTTTCCGCGCCGGAAACAGCGCAAAACGGCATAGCACAGCACTTTTCATCACTTTGACAGAAAAAATAAAAATCAGCGCTCATGTTTTGCGGGATAAATCCCGAATAGTCATTTTCGAAAATCATAGTGTAGTAGCGCACGGGGTTAATCTCGGTTTCGGGATTGACCGATTCGAGAAATTTGCGCGCCGTGCCGCGGCTTACGGCAAAATATGTGTTGGGGCGGATATCGCTGCTGCGGCCTATGGTTTCGAGCAGCCCTTTTATCCCATCGCGCGCCACTTCTTCCGAAAATACAATTACTTTTGTGTGCGACAAAACAAATTTCTTACTTATTATATGGTTCGCGATGTTCACGGCGGAGTAAATTCCTGGCGCGGTGACGGTGATGTTTTCTATGCTGTCGCCGCCACCTTTGCCGCCTTCTTCGCTTGAACCGCCGCTGATTTTTGACGGATTGGCAAACTGAATTGTTATGTTGTAACCCTGTTCGATTGTCTCGTTTTTGTCGATGCCGAGGGCGACGACATAACCCAGGGTGTCGGGTTCGATTGCGTCGGAACAGCCGCTTAAAATTAGCGGTAAACCGCACAACAAAGCCATTTTTAAGAGTTTATGTTTCACTTGCGCCGCCTCCTCGGAATGATATAGATTAGCGGAATTATTATTGGCAGAAGGTATGCTGCGGGGAAAACAAATCGTTTTATTTTCTGCGAGGTTTCCAAGAGTTCCGCAACCGATTCCGGCATTGCCGCCATAAAGCATATTATCGCGATTATGCATGGAATTGTCGCTTTTTTGTCGTGAAGTTTAAAGGCGGAGCTGAGAACGTCGCAAATAAGGCAGATGTACATTGACGAGTACAACAGCTGCGTTATCGACCATACAAACTCGAAAAGCGCCTCAAATCGCTGAAAATATTCCCCGGCACGCACCATTCGCGACAGCTGGTAGGCTGTGAGCAGAAATTCCGATGTGTACGGATACGGATAAATCAGCCCGTAAACCAGGCAGAGCAGTGTTATCACTGCGCCGGCAATGCCGATTGCCTTTCTGCCGCTTTTTCGAACCATATTGATGTCCTCGCAGTAAGGTGCAAGAATATTTAGCGCGAGAAGGTCGGAAAAACAGCATAAATCGGACAAACCTCCGACAAATATTTGTTTTACGCCGGTTCCGAATATCGGAAAAATGTTGTTAACGTCAAAATTTTGAATCAGTGCGGTGGACATTATCACCAGGAAAAACAGGCAAAACGGAAAAAATATTGCGTTAATTGTGCTGAGGGCGCAAAATCCGCTTAAACTTCCGACGGCGACCGTCAAACCAAAAAGCAGCATCACGTATTCTATTTTCGATTTTGGAAGCAGCACAAGCTTTACCGATTCGGCAAAAACGCGGACTTCCGTGCCGAGACTTGTCGCAAAAATTGCCGCAACGGCGAGGGATGCGACTATTTTAAACGGAATACCGCCTATGCTTTCGGCAAGCTGAATTACGCTTTTTCGCCCGGTAAAACGGTATAAAAACAACGATAATTCAAGAAAAATATAGGCAATTGCGGTCATATATAATGCCTGAATCCACGCCGCGTTGCCGCTTGTGCCGAAAAGATACCGCGGGAATGCGAATATCATTTTTACCGCAAGAAGGTTTGCGACGACGAGAGTCAGCTGTTTTTGGTTGAGCTGCATGGAGTTATCCATAAATGCCGCCTCCTTTTGCAATTGTTATGCGTTGTTTCACGTGAAACATTATTTCCCCACCTTCCACTTCTTGCTTATTTTATCCTCACGGCGCGCCCTTTTTGTATGCAGGTATTCGGGGCGCTTTTCCATTTGCCATACGGGCGGCACAAAAACGGCGTTTTTATAAAGCTTATTCCCCGGAAGGGGCGATAAAAACGGCACTCCGAAGCTTTTGCTTGCGGCAAGAAGTACGGCGTAGACGAACATGCCGAGTGCAATTCCGTAAAATCCAAATGTTGTGCCGATAAGAACAAACAGAACCTTTAAAATCCGGTAACTCCAGCCGAGAGAATAGTCTGCTGTAGCAAAAGAGCCGATACCGGTTATTGCGATAACGATAATCATAATCGGACTCACGATTTTTGCGCTGACTGCGGCTTGTCCGAGTATCAGACCGCCGACGATGCCCAAAATTGAGCCAATCGGCCCCGGCATACGTACGCCCGCCTCGCGTATCATTTCAAAGGAAAAATCCATCAAAAGCAGCTCAACAACGCTCGGAAACGGCACATTTTGGCGCGATGCGCTGATTGCGTACAGAAGATATGTCGGTAGCATTTCCTCGTGAAACATAGTTATCGCGATAAAAAGTCCCGGAAGGAGCACCGAAATAATTATTGAAAGCAGGCGGATAAAACGAGACATATTCGCAAAATCAACGCGCAGATATGCGTCGGACGCGGCGTGCGTCAGTTCATATACGTTGGTCGGGAATATCAGCGCGCGCGGACTTCCGTTTAAAATTAGCGCCACACGCCCCTCCGAAAGTGCCCGTGCCACGCGGTCGGGACGTTCGGTGGCAAGAATGTGCCCCGTTATCATCAGCGGATTGTCCTCAATCATCATGGAAATTTCCTCGATTGAGATAACATAGTCCATGGAAATTCCGTCAAGACGCCGCCGAACCTCTGCAACGAGATTTTTGTTGGCAATATCAGAAATATACATGATTACACCGCGTGTTTTTGAAATATTGCCGAGAACAGTTTGCTCACATATAAGCTTTTCGGTTTTTAAAATTTTGCGTACCTGTGCGGAGTTCCCGCGCAGCATTTCCGCAAAAGCCTCTTGCGGACCGTAAATTGACTGTTCATTTTCGGATTTTTCCACGCTGCGGTGGGGCCAGTCCTTAACGTCCGCCGAGTACGCCTTGTCGATGCTGTCGATAAAAATTCCGCAGCAGCCAAAATTAATGTCATCAATAATCCTGTCGAAATCGTCGGTCATGGAAACTTGGTTATGAATAAGCAGTTTTTCCAAAATCATATCGGAATTATACGGCTTTTCTACCTTATTATATAGGGGAAGTTCCAAAAGCGCTTTTATGATACCGTCAT
The DNA here is from genome assembly GCA_934487205.1 of uncultured Clostridia bacterium. Lineage (GTDB taxonomy): Bacteria > Bacillota > Clostridia > UBA1381 > UBA1381 > UBA1738. Next base: position 116,312 of record CAKSRS010000001.1, on the reverse strand, counting down.
TAATGGCTCTTCCGTCGCACATTCCGTCGTAAAAAACGGCAATTGCACGCACACCGCCCTTTAACATTATGTCGCGGATAACGACGTCGTTATTGCGGGGATAATCAAAGCGTTCTTCAATGTATGCGCGGTTTTCCGCCAATGATTTGCCTACCTTCGGTACGGACGGCGGCGTGTAGTCGGTTCGTACGTCATAAACCGGCTTGTCCGTATCACTATCGAGCGTGAAGGAACTGTCGTCGGCGGGCGGTTCGTATATTACAATCCTGCGAAACAAATCAAATAGTTTCAAAGGTAATCACCTCTTTAAAAATGTCTGTATTATACATTTTTTACCTTTTTTACAAAAAATATTCAAAAAAATTAAAAATGTTTCATGTGAAACATTTACTTTTCAAAAATATGTGGTATAATATATGTTGTAAATTGATTTGCGGACGCAAAATAACATAAACAAAGAGGATAATGATATGGGAAAAATTATTGCGGTTACGAACCAGAAGGGCGGCGTGGGGAAAACCACAACTGCTGTTAATCTGGCGGCGTGCCTTGCATATAAGGGAAAGAGCGTGCTTATTGCCGACTGCGACCCCCAGGGGAACGCGACGTCCGGACTGGGCGTGAGCAAGGACAACGTGGAACTTTCGATTTACGATTGCCTTGCCGACAGTGCAAAGACGCCGGACGCGGTTATTCGGACAAGCGTCCGCGGGTTGTCGCTGATTCCGTCATTGCCGGAGCTTTCGGCGGCGGAGGTGGAGCTTGCCGGACAGGAAAAACGCGAGCATTTCCTTGAAAATGCGCTTAAAACGGTAAAAGATGACTATGATTTTATAATTATTGATTCGCCGCCGGCGCTCGGAATGCTGACGATTAACATAATGACAGCGGCGGACAGCCTGCTGATACCGATTCAGTGCGAATATTACGCGCTTGAAGGACTTTCACAGCTGATAAACTCGATAAAGACGATAAAAAAATCACTTAATACCAAGCTGGAAATTGAGGGAATTGCCGCAACAATGTATGATTCGCGCACGAATTTGTCGCAGCAAGTGCTGGACGAGGTAAAAAAGCACTTCCCCGACAAGGTGTTTTCCACGCCGATTCCGCGTAACGTGCGGATTTCCGAGGCGCCGAGCTACGGTCAGCCGATAATAAAATACGATATTACATCAAAGGGCGCGGAGGCGTATTTTGCACTTTCACGCGAGATAATTTCAAATAATAAGGAGTGGTCAAATGGCTAAGAAGGGCTTAGGCAAGGGACTTGACGCGCTTTTTCATGAAGAAGGCACAGCCGACGGATTACAGGAACTTAAAATAACCGAGGTAATGCCCAACAAAGACCAGCCGCGCAAAAGTTTTGACGAAGAAAAGCTGAAATCGCTTGCCGATTCGGTAAAGGAACACGGACTGATACAGCCGATTGTCGTGAGAAAATCGGCGGAAGGGTATGTGATAATCGCGGGCGAACGCCGCTGGCGCGCGGCAAAGCTTGCGGGACTCAAGAAAATTCCCGTATTAATCAAGGATTACGACGATTTGACGATGAAGGAAATTGCGCTGATAGAAAATCTGCAGCGTGAGGACTTAAATCCGATTGAAGAGGCGCTCGGCTATCGGTCGCTGATGGACGAATACAATCTCACGCAGGAGGAGATCAGCATGCGCCTGGGCAAGAGTCGCAGCGCAATTGCAAATTCGGTGCGTCTTTTAACGCTTGACGATTACACGCGCGCCAAGCTGATTTCGGGCGAAATTACCGAGGGACACGCACGGTGTGCGCTTTCGGTGCCGAACGGCGTTGTACGCGAATTTTTCGTAAACAGAATAATCGCGGACGGGCTGAACGTGCGACAGGCAGAGCTTTTGGCAAAGGATCTGGCGAAAACGCCCGCGCCGAAATCGGAAAAACAGAAAAACACCGCATACAAGCTTGAACTTGAGCGGATATCGCGCAGTCTTGAACAGTACCTCGGCACGAAGGTAAAGCTTTCGGGGACGAGCAAAAAAGGCAAAATCGAGATTGAATATTACGGAAATCAAGACCTTGAGCGGCTTTTAGAGCTAATAAACGGGAGGTAAACGGACATGACGCTGAAAAATTCCGAAAAGAAAAATGACGTAAAATCGCTGTTTTTATACACATCGCTGATATTTATCGTGGCAATTTTAATGATAGTGGTATCATTCTTTGCACAGACGCACCTCGAACAGAGCAAGGTCAGCGAACAGGAGGCGGAAAAGGTGAGTCTTTCGAACAAAGCGGCACAGGTCAGCGAGGAAAATATGCAGCTTGTTGAGCTGAACAAAAACCTGCGCGAGACGAATGAAAAGCTGATGGAAGAAAACTCGTCGCTTACGTCGGAAAAGGACAAGCTGACAAGCGAAGTCAGCGCGTATGAGGCGCTTATGGCTGTTTATGACAAGCTGTACGACGGCGATAAAAAAGCGGCAAATGAGCTTTTGGCGAACATTTACACTGAAAGTCTCACGCCCGAACAGAAGGATTTTTACGATATTTTAGTTAAAAAAGCACAATAATTAAGGAAATGGAGATATAAAAAATGTTAGACATTAAAATTTTAAGAACAGAACCCGATAAAATCAGAGAGGCACTGAAAAACCGCAACAACGACCTTGATATCACACCGGCGATTGAGCTTGATTTAAAGCGCCGCGAAATTTTAGGCGAAGTTGAGCAGATGAAGGCAAAACAGAACGAGATTTCAAAGCAAATTCCGACAATGAAAAAGGCGGGCGAAAGCACCGATGCGATTTTTGCCGAAATGAAGGAACTGTCGAACGAAATCAAGGATTTGGACGCACAGGTTTCGGAAATCGACGCAAAACTGCGTGATTTTATGCTGCGCATACCGAATATTCCGTCGGCAAAATCGCCGATAGGCGTTGATGATACGCAGAATAAGGAAGTCAGAAGATGGTCGGAGCCGCGCAAGTTTGATTTTGACGCAAAAGCGCACTGGGATATCGGAACAAATCTTGACATTTTGGATTTTGACCGCGGCGCGAAGATTTCGGGAACACGTTTCACGGTGTACAAAGGTCTCGGCGCGAGACTGGAGCGCAGCGTAATTCAGTATTTTCTGAACACGCATACGGCGAACGGATATACGGAAATCTTCCCCCCCTACATGGTAAACCGTGCGTCTATGACAGGCACGGGGCAATTGCCTAAGTTTGAGGAGGACGCATTTAAGGTTGCGAATAACGGATATTTCCTTATTCCGACGGCGGAAGTTCCGGTTACGAACCTTCACCGCGACGAAATTCTTGACGGAACAAAACTTCCGGTTAAGTATTGCGCATATTCGGCATGTTTCCGCGCGGAGGCGGGCTCGGCGGGACGTGACACGAGAGGTCTTATCCGCCAGCACCAGTTTAATAAGGTAGAGCTTGTTAAGTTTGCACGCCCGGAAAATTCGTATGATGAGCTTGAATCGCTGACAAACGACGCGGAAAAGCTGTTGCAGGGACTTAATATTCCGTACAGAGTTGTGTGCCTGTCAACGGGCGACTTAGGTTTCTCGTCCGCGTGCACATACGATATCGAGGTTTGGATGCCGAGCTACGGACGTTATGTTGAGATTTCCTCTTGCTCTAACTTTGAAGATTATCAGGCGCGCCGCGCAAATATCCGCTTTAAAGACAGTCCGAAGGACAAGGCGCAATTTGTGCATACGTTGAACGGCTCGGGATTGGCTGTCGGCAGAACGGTTGCCGCAATATTGGAAAATTATCAGAACGCGGACGGCACCGTTACCGTTCCGGACGCACTTGTGCAGTACATGGGAACCGATATTATTAAATAAGAAATTATGGGGTTGCGGCAAAACAATTTGTTTTGCTGCATCCTCCTTTTTGGATATCGGATACATCTTTTTACATATTATAATATGTGCCGGCAGATTTTGTCGTAATTATACAAAATCCGACAAAATATCGGTATTTTTATAAAAATATTATGTAAACCAATGTATAAGGTTATCCACATGGATAAAAGTGGAAATCAACATCAAAAATTGCCTTTTATGTGGATTTTTCAGAGTTATCCACGTTATCCACGCAGTTATCCAACAAAATGCGGGGATTGGAAAAGGGCATTAACCCGTAAAAGTTGTCCAACATCACAGGTTTACATTTATTTATGGACAATTTTCAACATTTGAGGACAAATTGTTCACAAATATGTGTAAACCGATGTTAATATGACAAAAAAAATCAGTATTTAAGCCGTTTTTGGTAATACGAAAGTTATCCACACCTGTTGATAAAAAGTTGTATAACTGAATTTTTATGCATAAAATATAATTTATGCCGCCAAACGGCGACAGCATGCGTTTTTGCATAAAAATACGGAAAAAGCAAAGCGTGCAGCCGATAAAATTTGAAAAAAGCGGCGGAACGGAGGAAAAATGATAACACCGAGACTTGAAATGATACTGCGCCACATAAAGGGCGAGACGGTGGCGGACATCGGCACCGACCACGGATATGTGGCGATAGAACTTGCCAAGCAGGGGAAAAAAGTGATTGCGACCGACCTCAGGGAAAAACCGCTGAAGGCGGCGGAAGAAAATGCGAAAAAAAGCGGCGTTGACATTGATTTGCGTCTGGGCGACGGACTCGAGCCGCTTAACGAGGGCGAGGCGGACTGCATAGTAATTGCCGGAGTGGGCTGCGATACCATAACGAAAATGATAGAAAACGGCTACGACACGGTGAAAACGGCGAGGTTGGTTTTGCAGCCTATGACGCATCAGCGGGAGCTGAGGGTAAGCCTGATGTGTATGGATTTTCGCATTATTGAAGAAGATTTGGCGAAGGAGGGTGACAGGTACTACAACCTAATTGTTGCGGAGCGCGGAACATTTAAGTACAGTATGTACAGCAAAGGTCCGATAGATTATTTGATTCCGAAACTTTTGTATGACCACCCGCTGCTTGAAGAATATACGCTGAACATGTATCATAAATACAAAAGAATAAAAAGGGAACTAAGCTCCGGCAGAGAATATGACGGTTTGTCCTTTGTGGAACAAACGCTGTCCGAGCTTGCGGACTTTATGAAGGAAAGGGGAATAAAATTCGGTATGTACATGTATGAAATTGAGGAAATGATAGAGAAGGAATTTCCGCTCGAAACGGCGTATGAATGGGATAACTGCGGACTTTTGGTCGGCGGGGAATATACGCCCGTCAGCAAGGTTTTGGTCACGCTCGACATAACGTACGATGTATATATACAAGCGCTGAAAAACGGCGTGGATTTGATTTTGACGCACCACCCCATCCTGTTTAACGGAATTAAAAAAATAAATCAAGACACGGAAGAAAGTCAAATGATTGCGGAATTTTTAAGACGCGGCATATGCGTCTACGCGGCGCACACCACCTGCGATGTGGGGAAAAACGGCATAAATGCGTATCTTGCGGAACTTATCGGGCTCAGCAATGTTGAGAATTTGGAGGAAAACGGACTCGGGCGCGTGGGCGATTTGAAAGAGTATGTAAAACTGGGCACGCTGGCGAGACGGGTGCGGAAATTGCTCGGCACGCCGCACGTGCGCGTATGCGGAAATCCGGAGGAATTTGTAAAGCGCGTTGCAGTCGGTTCGGGGGTGTGCGCGGACAGTATCCCGAAAGCGAAGGAAAAGCATGCTAATGTAATGATTACCTCGGACGTGAAATATCATGAGGCGCTCAAGGCACAGGAGATGCATGTAAATCTGATTGACGCGGGGCATTTCCCCACCGAATTCTGCGTGACCGAGATTTTTGAAAAAATGTTCGAGGACACGGGGGTTGAGGTTATTAAAGCGGAACAGCACGACGTGTTCACGTATATATAAGGAGGAAAAATCATGGATTATCTGATTTACGGCGGCATAACCGCCGTCGGCGCCGCCGTGGTGATACTTGCCGTAAAGCTCATTTTGGGCACGGGCGGAGACACAAAAATTCTCGAATCAATAAAAATGATGGGCGAAATGCTGTCGAGAAATCAGAGGGACACCGACGAATATCAATCGAAAAAATTTGCGGAAATAGATAAAAACATCACCGAAAAGCAGGGCGAGATGAATAAGGCGGTCGTGGACAGCCTTGCGCAGATGGAGACGCGGTTCAAGACGTTTGAGCAGACCAACGAGCAAAAGCTGGACGCAATGCGCGATACTATGCAGAAAAGTTTGCTTGCCATACGCGAGGATAACTCGAAAAAGCTTGAGGATATGCGGAAAACGGTGGACGAAAAACTGCAAAAGAGCCTTGAGGAGAATATGTCGCGCTCCTTCAAAATGGTGAGCGAGAGACTGGAGCAGGTGTATAAAGGGCTGGGCGAAATGCAGACGCTTGCGGTCGGCGTGGGCGATTTGAAAAAGGTGCTGTCCAACGTAAAAACGCGCGGAATACTGGGCGAAATTCAGCTGGGCGCAATACTGCGCGAGATTTTGTCGCCGGAACAGTATGAGGAAAATGTGGTAACGGTGAAGGGCAGCCGCAATCCGGTGGAATTTGCGGTGAAGATGCCCAAGGGCGATGGATTTGTGTATCTGCCGATTGACTCAAAGTTCCCGGGCGACGCGTTTTTTGATTTGCAGACGGCGTCGGAAAACGGCGACGCCGAGGCGGCTGCTGCGGCGAAAAATGTGCTGATGACGCGGATAAAAGGCTTTGCGAAGGATATCCGCGATAAGTACATTGAGCCGCCGTACACGACCGATTTTGCGATAATGTTTCTGCCGTTTGAGGGACTTTATGCCGAGGTCGTAAACAGCGGCATGGTGGAAGTTTTGCAGAATACGTATAAGGTGAACGTGGCAGGACCGAGCACGATGGCTGCGCTTTTAAATTCGCTGCAAATGGGATTTAAAACGCTGGCAATACAAAAGCGCAGCGTGGAAGTGTGGAGTGTGCTCTCGTCGGTAAAGACGGAATTTGACAAATTCGGACAGGTTCTCGAGGCGACGCAGAATCGTCTCGACCAGGCAAACCGCGAGCTTGATAAGCTTGTGGGCGTGCGCACGCGCGCGATACAGCGGCGGCTGAAGGACGTGGAAATGCTCGACGGCACGGATCCGACGGGAGTCGATGAAGAATAACGTGTTTTTTGCAATAATTAAAAATTTTTGGTAATCAGAATATATTTTGTACGGGAGGAATTAATTTTGGAATACATATATGTAACAAAGGACAATATTGAAAAGGAACATATCTGCTGTGCGATTTCGAATAATAAGGATATACAGGTTTCGTCGAAAAAGGTGTGGCTGTCGGACAGATTTGATGACGGGCTTGTGTTTTACAGAAGTGCGGAGCGCGGAAAATGTTTTATAGAATATATCCCCGCGGAAAACGCGTGGGTGCCGATTTCGGCGGAAGATTATATGTATATCGACTGCATGTGGGTGTCGGGTTCGTTCAAGGGGCACGGATATGCGGACGATTTGCTGGACTGCGCTGTCCGAGACAGTAAGCAAAAGGGGAAAAAGGGCATGTGTATACTTTCGTCGGCGAAAAAACGGGCGTTTCTTGCCGACCCGAAGTTTTTGAAATATAAGGGATTTTCGGTGTGCGATGAATCGGATAACGGCATACAATTGTGGTATCTGCCGTTTGCGGACGGCGCGGATATGCCGAAATTTAAGGATTGCGCAAAACACCCGCACGCCGACGGTGACGGATATGTTTTGTATTACACGAACCAATGTCCGTTTACGGCGAAATATGTGCCGATTGTGGAAAATACGGCAAAGGAACTCGGCATACCATTCCGCACAATTCATATTACGACGAAGGAGCAGGCACAAAACGCACCTACGCCCGTTACCACGTATGCGCTGTTTAAGGACGGCGAGTACCTGACGAACGAGGTTTTAAACGATAAAAGATTTATAAAAATGCTCGGCTGAAGGTTTTTTGAAGGCGAAAACATATTTGCACTGCAAGTGACTTCATTTTCGGTGTTTGCGAAAAGACAAACAGAATTAAAGCGTTTTTGTGGAGCGGCGTAGGCGGCTTGCAGCCTGTCTGCGCGGGCAGCGATTTAAGGCTGTAATACTCCGGGAAAATACATATATTTAACCGCTCTTAAAAGGGCGGTTATTTTTTTGGGAATAAAAATAAAAACGGCAAACCGAAAAGTTTACCGTTAAATTGAAGGAGGTAAACCTTACAGATATAGACTTTGCTTGAAACATTCTCGCAAAAAGGTGGTAGCAACAGTGAAACGTCGTGAGTGCGTTTACAAGCGAACAGTTGAGCCGAGCGTGCCTTTTTGTAAAAAATTAGAGCAAGCGATATATAGCTTGCTCTGACGTGGGTGCAGGGGCCGGATTTGAACCAACGACCTCCGGGTTATGAGCTGTCGAAGCGTATTTATAATCAATTTTCAATAATTGTTTATATCCCGTAAATAGTACAGTTTTATAGGCTTTTCACTCAATATTAATTATTGTTATTTACAGAAGTTATTTTTTTCTTTGTGGTCATTATTGTGGTCAAATTGTGGTCAAAACAAAAATATGTACAAATAGTATAGATATAGTTGACAAATAGACTTATTTAGTATATACTATACGTATATACTAAATGTACGGAGGGTTTATATATGAACACATCTGAAAACAAACCATATAAAAGCACTTGTTTATCGTGTGGTAAGGAATGGTACTACACAAAAAAGGATTTAAGGCAATCGAAAATAAATCGTGGCACGAACGAAAGTCGTAAAAGCCTTGGTAATTTAACTTCTATGTTCGGTAAAAATAAAGTATCGGATATTATAAACAACGTTGATGAGCTACCAGAAGTAGCGCATAAATGTCCTGCGTGCGGTTCAAAGAATGTGTCTCTTGAATTTACGGGCGAAAAGAAAAAACTTAGCCGTAAGGCAATTACAGGAATAATATCGGGTGCGGTTGCTTTGCTGATTATAATTATACTGTCAATAGCTATCCCTGTATCTATACACATTAAAAATAATACGGAACAAATTTTATCAAATATAACCTTTGAGGGTATAGACAATAATTCCGCTCCGCTTGCCGCTTATGACTTAAAACTATTCAAAAAGCAACACACATATACAGTTGTTGCAACACTAAAGAAAAACAGTACAGAACCGCAAGAGGGGTATTTTGAGTTTAATATATCATTGTTTGATGAAAACGGGAAACGCATTACATCAGACCATATTAATACTATGCCGACACCCGATAATAATACATATTCTTTGCTTAAATACGGAAACGAGGAATACCTTGAACACAATATTTATAACATAGATAAATCAAAGCCTGTCAAAGTCGTATTTTCGGATATAAAAGAGCTTGACAAAACTTATTTTATAAATTATATGTTGGAACAGTCAAAAAGCTATTTATCAAAGCAAGATACGGAAAAATCAAAAAAATATGCGTTGGAAGTATTAAAGTATGACCCCGAAAATATTGAAGCAAAAGCACTATCGGGACAAACTGTATCTAATACCCCTACCGCCGAACCGACAACAAACAATGTTATTATCGGCTCTGATAAAGATACTGTACGAAAGATATTTGACGGCTATAAAGAAACTAAATCTATTATGTCAGACAACGCACTTGATTTTGAAAATAATGACTTGCTTGTAACCGTATATTTTAATGGCGAGGACAAGGCAGACGGTGTACTGTTTATGCAAAACAGTTTTGACGGTGTAGACACTCTGACGGGCGAGGGGTCATATATAAGCAAGCATTATGATGAGCTTGTAGCTATGGCAACAAATGACCCTAATGTTAAAATCGAAACCGACTTAACTAAATATAACAGTCAAGGGGTAAAAAAATATCCTATGGAAATATACATAGGAAATATACCCGAAAGCAAACCAAAAAGCACAGAGAATACCGACAGCGGATATGCACAATTCAATCCAGAGACAGGACATTATGAAAAGACGGACGGTAAAACAGAACCTAAACAGCAATCCAACAATGCAGAAACAAAACCGAAAAGCGAATTTTCTTATTGTCTGACAAGCGGTATCGTTCAAGGGGTTAAATTATATTCCGCTCCGAATAATGATAGCTATGTGGGTACTATTACATCATTCAGCAATGATATATTAGACGAGCGAGGGAAAAAGACTAAAGCGGTTTATATAAGCGGCGGTAAAAATGACGGTTGGTATAAAAGAAGCGAGGTAGGACAGCTTTATGTGCGTAATGATGACCCTTGCTTACCGTCTGGAAGATATGTAGCTGAAAGTATGGGTGTAGACTAATAAAATTTAAAGGAGTTTTTAATATGGGATTTTTTACGGAAAAGCAGTACAAAAGCACTTGTAAATCTTGCGGACAGGTTTGGTATTATACTAAAAAAGATTTATTTAATGCAAAACAAAATAATAGGTTAAATCAAGCAAAAAAGGATTTTGGTGCTGGTAGCTTCTTACTGGGTGGCGGTCTTTTATCAATGGCAATAATGGCTTCACCCGAATTACCTACATTTTCTGCATACCAATGTCCTCGGTGCGGTTCAAGAAATGTTATAAGAGAATTTGACAGAAGAATACTAAAATAAATACATATGGTTAGAGCATACCAATGGCTAAAAACCTTGGTATGCTTTTTCTATACCTACTACCTGTCCTATTTTTCTGAAAAACAAAATTTTAATATAAAAGGTATCAGACTGTTAAAGGGTATGAGTAAGCTATATTGTATATAAGTTTAATATGCACTTATTATATTAATGTTACTGCTTCTGTTAATACTTAAAGATATTTTTGTTTTGCCGCCCTTTTTTAGAATTGTTTTACTTGTATTATGACACTTATATAGTTAAAGATATATATTCTCTGCCGCCCTTAATTTGACTTGTGAGAGAGAATAATATAAAAATACACGGTAAAAGTTTTTGATTTACGGAGCGGAAAATTAAGATAGCACACATTTACCATATAAAAGTTTATAACCTCCTGTTTGAAATTTTATCCTCAGACGTAAGCGGTCAGCGTGGAAGTTTTCGCTTGTTAATACACGTTTAAAGGTGGGTTGTCACACGTGTATAATTAAATCAGCATACACTAACCAATGACTACATTACAGTATATATACTTTTTGTAATATCATATATAGCATAAAATACAAATACCATAAAACAAAACCGCAAAAGCTGTTATATTTCTTTTGACCACTTGTGAGAGCGGTATATAATATCATTCTCACAATGTATAATATATAAATATGATTTACGAACTATACTTATAAATAATACAATCTGTACTTATAATATCTTTATAAAACAATTCTTTTGGTATAAACTATATATACAAGGAGTTGTTTTTGGTATGGAAGCAAAAAAGCATAGAGGAAGACAAGCGGGGAACAGAGGGCGAACACATATTTCACAGCGTGAACCGCATACAAAAGAAATTGATTTAAAGCTTGACCGCATAGGAAATATAATCAGAGAAGCACGCCTAAATCAAGGCTTGACACAAGAAGAATTAGCGGAGCTTGTGGACGTTACACCTGCCTATATCGGGCATATAGAACGCAATCAGCGGAGTTTTTCCCTGCAAACGCTTGTAAAGCTTGTTACAGAGCTTGACATAGATATGAACTACTTGTTTTCCGAAAGTGTTCCCACAAGTGAAGAACAGATTATTATAGACTTTAAACAGCTTATAAAAGGAAAACCGCTCCAAACACAAGAAGCGGTTTTAGACATAGTACGTACAGCATTAAAACATCTTTAAATTTTAATCATCTTTTCTAAATAATCATCTTTTGAAAGACTGCCCTTTACGGCTTCATCACGTAATGCGGTAGCCTTTTTTATTTGTATATCCAATTCCTCTTTTGTTATTTTCCCCGTCCTTTTTCTTGCATAAAGACGTTTATATACTCTTTGGTATTCGCCTATAATCGGGTCTTTTAAGGTTTTGTTTTTAAAGCTGTTTACCGCTCCGACTTCTTGACAGGTTTTTGACGTACCCGAAATTTTACGGTCACAGTATTTTTTATTGTAATTTCCCTTTACCGCAAACAGCCTACCGCAGTTTTCACATTTCCTCACAAATATATTGTATTGCAACATTTTCATAAATTCAAGGTACAATAACGATGATATATCGGACGCAATATATTCCTCGCACAGCGTTAAATCTTTAGATACCGTATATACAATTTCTGCCTTGCCGTTTAATTCGTGAGCATAATTAAGATACCTTTCCAATGGGTTAAACTTCTCGTTTTCGTCCTGTTTTAACAAACAGGCATTAACCGCCGCCCTATATTCTTTTTGAAGCTTTGCAAGGTCAAATATATCAAACAATTTCATATAGTCTATATCGTGAAGTGCAGAATATTCAACCTCATATGCGTATGGGTGTTCGGTAGCTTTTAAAGCGTCATATAAAGCCATTCGGACGTACTTTTCCTCATCTGACATATTGTTATCAATTCGCAGTATGATACCTTTATATCCCTCGTACCCTCTGCCTGTCGGTCGGCATTTTCTGATATTTTCGGCTTTAAGCTGTTTAATTATTTCTACTTCTTTTTGGTATATGCTTAAATCTAATTCCAAAAAATCAAGCAAAAGAGTGCCTATTTCAAATTCCTCGTTTGTTATAGGTAAATACATATGTTTTTTATCTATTGTAATGTATTTGCTTACATTCATTCTATACAGCTCCTTTTATCAAATGCCTAATCGTATAATCATATTATATATTATACTTGACAAATATGTCAAGTGGTGTTATAATAAATATACAATATATAATATCAAATATTTATTACCTATGTAGAAAGGGGCATTGCAAATGAACGATTTTGATAAAGCCGTTTTAAATTTTTTTGCCGACAATGAGCAAACTGTACTTAAAGAATATAGAACATATAACGGTGAGTACAAAAGACTGTGTGATGAAAATAAAAAAGCAAGTATCACAATTAAAGAATTATATTTAAATTTAGATGAAACGGAAATCAAAGCTATAGACGAATGGAAAAATATCATATATCAAACAACAGATAAAGAAAAGGATTTTTTGTATCTTCAAGGCTTTAAAGACTGTATTAAATTACTACAGCTTATCAATTTAATATAACTTAAAGTACCGCCCTCTTCGGAGCGGTATTTTAAGTTTTTGCGGTTAAACAGTATGTTTTTATCTATTGTAATGTATTTGATTACATACATTTTAGATTGTTATTTTTATCAAATACCTAATCAGATAATTATATTATATATTATACTTGACAAATAAGATAAATTATGTTATAATGAATATACAATAGTTAATATTAATTATAGATTACCTATACGAAAGGGGTGAATAAAGTGAAAAAAAGATTGGTAAAAAAGGTTACTTCTTTTGAAGCATTACCGCTTGTTATGACAGTCAAAGACGTTCAAGATGTTTTGCGTGTATCAAGACCAAACGCATACAGAATAATGAATTTAGAGTCATTTCCTAAAATGAAAATAGGAAAGCGTGTTTTGGTTGAAAAAGAAGCTTTTAAAAATTGGCTTGCAAACAATAAGTTATAAAATTGTTTCAAAAACTATCGATGTATTTAAAGGAGTGTTTATCATGGCAAGAAAAAGAGCAAGCGGAGAGGGAACTATACGGCAGAGAAAAGACGGTCGGTGGGAGGGGCTTTACAGCTTTAATTATAAGCGTAAAAGCGTATATGGCAAGACGCAAGAGGAAGTGCGGAAAAAGCTAAATAAGGTGCTGAATGATATTGACAATAACAGATATACAGACAATCCTAATATCACTTTCGGGGATTGGCTTGATGAATGGTTGGAAGTATATGCAAAACCGTCTGTAAAATTATCTACATACGGAAGCTATGAGGGATATATAAGAAACCATATAAAACCCGAAATAGGCAGAGTTAAGCTTTCGGCATTAAAAGGCAGTATTCTTCAAAAATTTATTAACCAAAAGCTCAAAGGCGGCAGGTGCGACAAGATTAAAGACAAAGTTACAAACAAGCTTGTTACAAAAAAAGGCGGTCTTTCCGAAAAGACCATAAAAAATATGTATAATATGATACATTCCGCTTTGAAACAAGCGTATAAAAACGGTCTTGTCAATAAAAATGTAAGTGAGCTTTTAACCTTACCGAAACAAAAAGGAAAGGAAATGCGTGTATTATCATTGAATGAACAAAAGGCATTACAAACAGCTGTACAAGGCGAAAGACTTGGGATAGGTATAATCATAAGTCTATATACTGGTATTCGGCTTGGAGAGCTTTTAGGGCTTAAATTTGATGATATTGATTTTGAAGCTGAAACAATTACAATTCGCAGAACCTTAAATCGATTAAAAGTATTTGACAATCCCGATAAAAAGACGGATATTGTAATAGGTGAACCTAAGACAATTAAAGCTAAAAGAGTCATACCGTTACAAGACTTTCTGATACCGCTTCTTAAAACACACAGGATAAAAATATTAACAGAGCGTATGAAAGTTTTAAATATGTATAAAAATGACGGATTTGTTATTTGTAACGAATTTGGGGGTTATATAGAACCACGTACATATCAAGACTTTTTTAAAAGAATGTTAAAAAAAGCAGGGATAGAAAATACTAATTTTCATACGCTCCGTCATACATTCGCTACAAGAGCATTGGAAACTGGTTTTGATGTAAAAGTGTTAGCCGATATTTTAGGACACGCAGACGCAAGCACAACTTTGAATAAATACGCTCACGCCCTGCCAGACCATAAGAAAACATCTATGGAAAAATTGAGCTGTTTGTATGAAAGGGGGATTGAAAATTGGCAATAATAAAAGTGAACGAATACAAAAACAACTATACTATGATAATGAACTATATTTTTAAAGAAAAAAGCTTGTCACTAAAAGCAAAAGGAATGTTGTGTTATGCAATCAGTTTACCATATAATTGGAAATTTAGCAAAAGAGGAATTATGACTTCTTGTACAGATAAGGAATCCTCAATTGAAACCGCCCTTAGAGAGTTGGAAGAACATTTTTACTTAAAAAGAGAACGCATACGCGACAAAGGAAAGTTTAACACATTATATACATTCTATGAAGTACCGTATAATTTACAAACCAACGGCGAAAAAACCACACGGCGAAAACCCATAAGGAAGAAAACCATACGGTTAAAACATCTACAATAAAATACTAAATATATAAAGTACTATATTAACAAAGTAATAAATTTATAAAAGCATCTACAGTTTTCCGTCCACCCCTAAAGGGGTTGAACGGCATATAGAAGTATAACGGTATAACAAGTATATAAGTATTCTAATCTGTTTAAATTCTATGATATTTTTTCAAGCCCCGCTCCGAAAAATCGGAGCGGGTGTGTTTTAGCAATAAAAATATATATTTGACGGTAAAAAGCCATTTTAATCTTTGCGTTATTTTTCATTTTCTCTTTAGTTGTGGTCAAAATTGTGGTCAAATGACCACTTTAGCATTAAGTTATAAAAAATAAAAATCCCACAAACGGCGTGTTTATGGGGTTTTTCATTGGGTGCAGGGGCCGGATTTGAACCAACGACCTCCGGGTTATGAGCCCGACGAGCTACCAAACTGCTCTACCCTGCGATATTCATAATACTTACATATTATAACACACAATTGCGGGAATGTCAATAGTTTTTAAACAAATAATCGGATTTAGGCAAAAATAGGGACAAGCATGGCTGCAGCAAACGCAAAAATTCCTGCTGCAGCCGCGGCTTGTCAATCGAAATATTCAACGGGGTTTACGTTTTTGTTGTCCATCGTCATTTCAAAGTGAAGATGCGGCACATCAGTGCTGTCGCCAAGGGCGGTATCGCCGACTGTTCCTATTACGTCGCCCTGCGCAAGCTCATCGCCGGCGGCGACGCGGGTGTCCTCGTTCAGATTTGCGTACATGGTGCGGAATCCGTTTTTGTGGTCAACAACAACGCATCGCCCCATGTTGGAGTCAAATACTTCTTCCACAATGCCGTTTGCGCAGCACAAAACCTGTTCGCCCGTGTCTGCGGCAAAATCCACGCCGCTGTGCGTGCGCCAATCCTTCAAAGCCTCGTTATACACCAAATCATCTCCCGAAAATTCTTCAATAACCTTTCCCTTTACCGGCGCGTTGAACTGCACCTTTTCCTCGACCTTCACATTTTTGCTGACTTCCGCGTCGGCGGGCGGCGGGGTTTTTACGGTCGGTGCCGCTGTTTGGACGGGCGTCGGCTTGGGGGTATATGCGGGCGCGGGTGTGGTTTGCGTCCTTTCCGCAAGTTCCTGCTTTGGCGTGCTGTCCTCAAGCGACATTCTGTTCGCATATCCCACTATAGCTATTATAACAATGCAGCAGCATATCGCAATATAAAATCCGCTGCCTTCCTTTTTCTTTTTTCTTTCCATAATTGCTCCATTCCTTTCATAATTAAATGTACATTTCGCGAAAACCTTCCGTTCGCTGACGGTCTATTAAAAGTATTGACATTCTTTTGTTTTTTATACAAAATTGTGTCACGTATATTAAATTTTCAGTCTTTTGGAATTTTTTTTTATTAATACTTGACAAACTGCGTATTTTGGTGTTATTATAGATATATATAATATTTTACAGGAGGAATTTACACAATGAAGAAAAAAATCATTTCAATTGTTTTGGCAATTTCTGCATTGGCAACATCGGTTTCAGCAGCAAATCTTTATGATTTCATAAATTCCAGAGAGGGTTGGCAACCGATTCAGGCTATAAAAGATGGCCTTGACGAAAATGGTACATATGTATTCCCGACAGCGGTTACAACTGCTGTTACGGCACAGGTTAAAAAGACAGGTGCGGCAGATTCCGCATACGCGAATAAAGCTACGGCGACAGCGGTAACGGATAAGTTCGATTACAAAGTTGAACTTGACATGACCGCGGTTAAGACTGCTTTTAAGAATTTGCACACAGCGGCAAAGGCTGCAATCGACGCAAGTCAGAATATTGAACCCACACCGGCACCGACAGGCGAGCCCGGAGAATCTGTATCTTTAAATGACCAGTTAAAGAACTATTTTGATGCGTCCGAGGTTACGGGTACATTCACGGTTAACGTTAAGTATGACAAAAACCTTACATTTAATACGGGTGCGTTCACACTCGAACAGGCAGGCGTAACAAGCCCGATTTTCACACTTACAAACGTAAGCACACCGACAACGGCTGATGCTGCGTCAAATCAGATTGACGTTACGTTCACGGTAAACGCGGGCGTAAAGATTTCCGATTTGTATGCAAAGATTGATGCGGCTGATTCACAGCTCAACAATCTGACGGTTAAACTTCCGGCAGTAGGTCTTCCGGGCGTTCTGAACAAGAACCAGGTTCTTGACGTAACTGCACAGATGACAAGCGGTACCGTATTGATTGATGACCATACGGGAAGAAAGGTAGATACAGACAGCAAAACACAATACGGAAAAATTAATTTCAATTCCGATTCTTCAAAGGCATCGGTTACATATGCTCCGACGAGCAGCGGCAGCTCATCGGGCGGAAGTTCAAAGCGTCCGATAATCACACCGGCAAACGCTCCGAAGGTTAAATCATCGGCAGACGGCGTTTTGAAGAACGAAAACATTTACGCAAACAACGGCAAGTACTTCTTGAATGTTGACAGAGTTTCGGCACCTTCAAAGCCTAACTTTGCATTTGAAGGCTGGTACACAGACCCGTACTTCTCAAATCACGTAAGCGGAACAATCCAGGTTGAAGAAGATTTGACGCTTTATGCACGTTACATCAATCTGAAGGCACCCGAACAGCTGATTTCGGAAGAACATATCGCATATATCGCGGGTTATCCGGACGGAACAATTCAGCCGAACGGAAACATCACAAGAGAAGAAGTTGCGGCTGCATTCTATCGCTTGTTCAAGACCGATTACAGAGCAACAATTGAATCAGACGTAAATTCCTTTGCGGATGTTGCCGCAGACAGATGGTCAAACAAGGCTGTTTCGACAATGGCTAACGGCGGATTTATCGTAGGCGATACAAACGGAAACTTCAATCCGGCAAATCCGATTACAAGAGCGGAATTTGTAACGATTGCAAATAAATTCATCGGTTCGGACGTAGTTGTTCCGGAAACAAATCAATTCACCGATATCAGCGGTCACTGGGCAGAAAAGGCAATCCTTGCTGCTGCAAACGGTGCATACTGGATTTCGGGTTACTCAGACGGTACATTCAGACCGAACGCATACATCACACGTGCCGAGGCTATGACAATCATCAACAAGATGCTTGTTCGTTACGGCGACGCAGATGCAACAAATGCAACAGTTTGGCCTGACGTTGCAAAGGGTGACTGGTTCTATTCACAGATTATCGAGGCTACAACTACAAATGAGTATGAGCGTCTCGGTAACGGCTGGCAGGAGAAGTGGGTTTCGCCCGAGGCTCCAAAGGCTGATGAAAAGACAGACGAAACAACTGTAGAAGAACCTAAGGACACAACAACCGGCGACGAAACACAGGCACCGGCTGAAGAAGCCACGGGTGAAGGTGCGGACGAAAAAGCAGAAAATACAGAAACTGCAGAAAACACCGAAAATACAGAAAATACCGACAATACGGAAACAGCACCGAAAACTGAAGCAGATGACGGTTCAACTCCGGAGAAATAGTTTAAAATGTTCATGATAAGCAGAGAGTCGAAAGGCTCTCTGCTTTTATATTCATGCGACAAAATTTTGAAAAAAATATGCACATGTAATTGTAATTTTAATAAATATGTGTTAAAATAGCAATATCAAAAAAGTGAGGAGGGACACCGTTGAAAAAAATCGCCGCAGTAACGCTTGTGTTGATAACCGCCGTGACGGCAGCGGTGATTTTGACGCGGAACAAAAAGCCGGATTTTGAAGGCATAACGCTCGTTGTTGCAAGTACGCAGGATATTTCCGCGGGGTCGTATTATGAGGGTGCGCAGATTTTTGCGGAAAAATACGGCTGTAAGGTCGAATTTACCGATAATTTTGATAATGCGGATTTGATTTATTCGAGCGGCGAGGATTTTTCGGCATGTATGCCGATTACGAAGTATGTAGAAAAGCGAAATAAGCTTTATACCAAGCAGATAATCGACGCGGCATGTATGCAGGACGGCGAAATTTACGGAATTACGAATGTTTTGCTGGGCAGATTGAACTATTGCGAGTATTATCCCGACCAGTTCGGCGATACGCCGCTGCCGCATGATTATTTCAAAAAAGGGAATTGGACATGGGACGGATTTATTGAAATGGCGGACGGCATAGATGAGAATATTTCGGTAAACTGGACGGATTCTTACATTAATATGAGCCGCGCACTTTATCGGGGTGCGGACGGAAAAACGGTCTTTGATTACGGAACGCAAGAGCAGGTGGAATGGCTGAATTTTGTGCGCACGCTTATTTATGACGACGGAATTGTCGATAATACCGAGGGCGCGTATAAAGTCGGATTTTTGCCGGAACTTGTGCTTAATTCAGTCGCGGAGGGCATGCCCGCGCGGTATATTCCGTGGCCAACAAAAAACGGAAAGCTCTCGGCGATGTTCGTGGACGAATACCATTTCAGTGTGCCGAAAACGGCGAAAAATCCGAAAGCGTCGGTGATGCTTGCCGACGCCATGATAAAATCGTGCGTCGATACGCGCATGAATTTATATGAATCGAATATGACGGCGGAGGATTTCGCGATTTTCAAAAAACAGCTGAAAAAAATTTATGTGTATCCGGAGCATACCGATTATGTCCCGGCGAAAAATATGGTTGAAGATTTTGTGCACGGAAAAACCGTTACCGAGCATATATTTAATGTAAAAAGCGGTGCGGAACATATAAAATAGGAAATGCGGCAAAAATATCCGAACCTTTGCGGAGGGAAAGTTGCCGCATTTTTGCATATTTTTAAGAAAAATGCGTATTTTAAATTATTTTTTGCTCAATCTATTGACATGCGGAATAAAATTTGCTATAATATTATAGTATGAGCATAAAATGGGATTGGAGGCGTTCAGATGATTACCGATAGTGAAAGAGAACATCTTGTGGTCGGATATAAACAAGTCTTAAAAGCCGTTAAAAACAATACCTGTATCAAGCTTTTTATTGCGGAGGACTGCTCGGACGGGTTATCCTCAAATCTCCGCAGCGCGGCGGACGGGATTGAAACCGTGTCCGTACCGACGATGCGTGAGCTGGGCGAGGCGTGCGGAATTGATGTTCCGTCATCGTGTGCCGCAGTAATACGTTTATAACCGCCATGCGGCGTTTATAATATAAATTTTCAAAGAAGGAGGATATACGATATGCCTACATTTAACCAATTGGTCAGAAAAGGCAGAGAAACTTCGGTTAAGAAGTCAACTGCTCCTGCTCTTCAGAAGAGTCTGAACTCTCTTCAGAAGAAGACGAACGATCATTCTTCACCTCAAAAAAGAGGCGTATGTACGGCTGTAAGAACCGCTACACCTAAAAAGCCTAACTCGGCTCTCCGTAAAATTGCCAGAGTAAGACTTACAAACGGTATCGAAGTTACAGCATACATTCCGGGCATCGGCCACAATCTGCAGGAACACAGCGTTGTTCTTATCAGAGGCGGCAGAGTTAAGGACCTTCCGGGTACAAGATACCACATTATCCGCGGTACGCTTGACGCGCAGGGTGTTGCCAACAGAATGCAGAGCCGTTCAAAGTATGGCGCTAAGAGACCTAAGGAAGCTAAGAAGTAAGCTTAGCAATTAAGTGCATATAGTGTTATATCCTATTTATATAAGCATATAACCGTGTGCATAATCGGGGCTTTTTAAAAGCTCGGAGTACCTATGATACTCATTAAAATCTCCGATTTTTCGGAGACGTAATTCTATGAAGGAGGGAAGAAATATGCCAAGAAAAGGTTATATTGCGAAAAGAGAAGTTTTGGCAGACCCGATCTACAACAGCGTTATTGTAACAAAGCTTATCAATAACATCATGCTGGACGGTAAAAAGGGTGTTGCGCAAAAGATTGTTTATGATGCATTCGATATCATAAAAGAGAAAACCGGCAAGGATCCTTTGGAAGTTTTCACGGAAGCAATGGACAATATCATGCCTGTACTTGAAGTAAAGGCTCGCCGTGTCGGCGGTGCTACTTACCAGGTGCCGATGGAGGTTCGTCCGGAAAGAAGACAGACTCTCGGACTGAGATGGCTTACTCGTTACTCAAGAGAAAGAAACGAAAAGACCATGAAGGAAAGACTTGCAAATGAGCTTATGGACGCGCTTAACGGCACGGGCGGCTCGGTTAAAAAGCGTGAAGATACGCACAAAATGGCAGAGGCAAACAAGGCTTTCGCTCACTACAGATGGTAGTTTTCATACGGCTTGCCGCATCGGCGGGCTGAGTTATAATATTTTTACTGTTATACAAATTTTTGAAAGGAGGAAATTGTATTATGGGTAGAGAATATTCATTGGAGCATACAAGAAATATCGGTATCATGGCGCATATCGACGCAGGTAAAACCACGACTACCGAAAGAATACTTTACTACACGGGCCGTATCCATAAAATCGGCGAAACCCATGAGGGCGGCGCGCAGATGGACTGGATGGCACAGGAGCAAGAGCGCGGTATCACAATTACTTCCGCGGCAACAACATGTTTCTGGGCTAAAAAGGAAGGCAAGGATGCGGGCGTTAAGCACAGAATCAACATCATCGATACACCGGGACACGTTGACTTCACTGTTGAAGTACAGCGCTCACTGAGAGTTTTGGACGGTTCGGTTACCGTTATGTGTGCTAAGGGCGGCGTTGAGCCTCAGTCTGAAACGGTATGGCGTCAGGCTAACGACTACAACGTTCCGAGAATGATTTACGTTAATAAGATGGATATCATGGGCGCAAACTTCTACAACGTAGAAAACATGGTTCATGAAAGACTTCATGCAAACGGAATCCCCATTCAGCTTCCTATCGGAGCAGAGGATACCTTCACCGGAATTATCGACCTTATGACAATGAAGGCTGAAGTTTATTACGATGAAATGGGTACAAAATACGGCGAGGAAGAAATTCCGGCTGACATGCTGGACAAGGCTAACGAATACAGATCAAAAATGGTGGAGGCTATTGCCGAGACTGATGAAGATTTGATGATGAAGTACCTTGACGGCGAAGAATTGACGGTTGATGAGCTGAAAACAGCGCTGCGTAAGGCTACAATTTCAAACGAAATCGTTCCTATGCTTTGCGGAACATCATACAGAAATAAGGGTGTTCAGATGCTTTTGGACGCAATCATCGACTATATGCCGGCTCCTACAGACGTACCGAACATCAAGGGTACGGATCCGGATACGGGCGAAGAAGATGAAAGACCTTCATCGGACGACGCACCGTTTGCGGCATTGGCATTTAAGATTGCGAACGACCCGTTCGTTGGAAATATCTGTTTCTTCAGAGTTTACTCGGGAACTTTGAATGCGGGTTCATATGTACTCAACGCATGCAAAGGCAACCGCGAGAGAATGGGTAGAATTCTGCAAATGCACGCTAACCACAGAGAAGATTTGGAAACGGTTTATTCAGGTGATATCGCAGCTGCCGTAGGTCTTAAAAATACGACCACGGGTGATACGCTTTGCGACGAAAAGCACCCGATTATCCTCGAATCCATGGACTTCCCGGAACCGGTTATCCGTGTAGCAATCGAGCCGAAAACAAAGGCAGGTCAGGAAAAGATGGGTCTTGCTCTTGCGAGACTTGCTGCAGAAGACCCGACCTTCAAGACATATACCGACGAAGAAACCGGACAAACCATTATCGCAGGTATGGGTGAGCTTCACCTTGAAATTATCGTTGACAGACTTCTTCGTGAATTTAAGGTAGAGGCAAATGTCGGCGAGCCGCAGGTTTCTTACAGAGAGGCTATCAGAAAAACTGTTAATGTTGAGCATAAATATGCGCGTCAGTCGGGCGGTAAAGGTCAGTACGGTCATGTTATGCTTAAGCTTGAGCCGTTGGAAGAAGGCGCGGGCTATGAATTCGTAAATGCAATTGTCGGCGGTGCTATTCCTAAGGAATATATCCCGGCGGTTGATGCCGGTGTTCAGGGCGCAATGCAGTCCGGTGTACTGGCGGGTTACAACGTTGTTGACGTAAAAGTAACGCTTTACGATGGTTCATATCACGAAGTCGATTCTTCGGAAATGGCATTTAAGATTGCCGCATCAATGGCATTCAAAGAAGGTATGAGAAAGGCTGATCCTGTTATTAAGGAGCCTATCATGCTGGTAAACGTTATCATGCCGGACGAATACATGGGCGATGTTATGGGCGACCTTAACTCACGACGCGGTATGATTAAGGAAATGGAAGCCGTAACGGGTGCACAGAGAATTACTGCATACGTTCCGCTTTCGGAAATGTTCGGTTACGCAACTGAGCTCCGTTCAAGAACTCAGGGCCGCGGTCAGTATTCTATGGAACCGTCACATTATTCAGAGGTTCCGAAGTCTATTCAGGACAAGATTATCAATGAGCGCAGCAAAGGTAACGAATAATTAAAGAATTTTAAGAAAACACTTGATTTTTTCTTAAAAACAATATAAAATAGAAGTGTTAAAAACATAATAAGGAGGATTTAACAATGGCAAAGGAAAAATTTGAAAGAACCAAACCCCACGTTAACATTGGTACCATCGGTCACGTTGACCATGGTAAGACAACTCTGACGGCGGCTATCACAAAGGTGCTGTCACTCGAAGGTAAGGCTCAGTTTGAGGCTTATGACATGATCGATAAGGCTCCGGAAGAAAGAGAAAGAGGAATCACGATTTCAACAGCACACGTTGAGTATGAGACAGAAAAGCGTCACTATGCTCACGTTGACTGCCCGGGCCACGCTGACTACGTTAAGAACATGATCACAGGTGCTGCTCAGATGGACGGCGCTATCCTGGTTGTATCAGCTGCAGACGGCCCGATGCCGCAGACAAGAGAGCACATTCTGCTCGCTCGTCAGGTTGGCGTACCGTATATCGTAGTATTCATGAACAAGTCAGACCAAGTTGATGACCCTGAACTTCTTGAGTTGGTTGAGATGGAAATCAGAGACCTTCTTACAGAGTATGACTTCCCGGGTGATGATATTCCTGTAATCACAGGTACAGCTTTGGGCGTACTCGAGTGCACATCAACAGATCCTAATGCACCTGAATATGAGTGCATTCACAAGCTTATGGACGCTGTTGACTCATACATTCCTACTCCGGACAGAAAGGCAGACCTGCCGTTCTTGATGCCGGTAGAGGATATCTTCTCAATCTCAGGCCGTGGTACAGTTGCTACAGGTAGAGTTGAGAGAGGTCAGGTTAACGTTAACGACGAAGTTGAAATCGTTGGTTTGACAGACGAAAAGAGAAAAGTTGTTGTTACGGGTCTTGAAATGTTCAGAAAGACTCTTGATTATGCTGAAGCAGGCGACAACGTTGGTGCACTTCTTCGTGGTGTTCAGAGAGACGAAATCGTTAGAGGTCAGGTTCTTGCTAAACCGGGAACGATTCACCCGCACACAAAGTTCAGCGGTGACGTTTACGTATTGACAAAGGAAGAAGGCGGCCGTCATACACCGTTCTTCAATAACTACAGACCGCAGTTCTATTTCAGAACAACTGACGTTACAGGCGTTATCAAATTGCCGGAAGGCACAGAAATGTGCATGCCGGGCGACCACGTAAAGATGGAAGTTGAATTGATTACTCCTATCGCTATCGAAAAGGGTCTTCGTTTCGCTATCCGTGAAGGTGGACGTACAGTAGGTTCAGGTGTCGTTTCTGAAGTTGAAGAAGCGTAATTGCTTGAATTAATAAGGCTTTTTAAAGGATTTCCGCAAACTGCGGAAATCCTTTTTGTACGCGCAGTAATACTGCTGTTGTACGCGCGGAAAACCGTAATACTCTTTTTACACGCGCGTAAAATTGTGATATTGTAGCTGTGTGCACTACGAGCCGCCTTATTCTTTTGCATATGCCGTGAACTGCCGTGCTCTTTTGCATGCGCAAAATTATCCTGTTTTTTAAATATGCGCAAAAGCAGTCCAATATTCGTTTCATGCGCAGGCGGTATAGTGATGATTTACAGTCAGTCCGGCGGCACGGGAAAACTTTCGCTGACAACCGCGGAAAACAGCAAGACTCTCATAAGCGGCTCGACTACGGGCAAATTATACATGGTGAGGGCGCGACATATGACAAGACGGGGCATGAGATGCACAATTTTGCGAATACGAACATATGCATATGCGGATTTACGTTCGAGCATGAAGAGGACGCGGCGACGGGAATTTGCACTAAGTGCGGCACAATACTTCACGTGGCGAAATATAACGGCAAGATGTATAAAACGCTTGCCGAGGCGGTCGAAAAGGCAAATGAAGATTGTGCCCCATTGATAATTCGCGACCGTGGCTTGAGATTACCGTGCACAGGGATGTAACGACCGACAAGGCAATTGAGGCCAGCGGCAGAAATTACACCGCAAATCTCGGGCGGACATGAGATTTCAGGCGCGGCTGAGGGCGGCGTGTTCAAAATAATATCAAAAGACGGAAACGATGTCACAGCGTTCGAGAGGGAGTTCCCGCTCGGCGCAGACGGTAAAGCGAAAGTGACATCGGAAGGCATAAGCGAGGGCACATATAAAATGCAAATTTCGTACAGCGGTGACGAAAAGTACAGTGAAAACGATAATATTTATGAAAAGCCGATTACGATTACAAAAACGCCGGATAAATCGAAAAACTGCGGCAATTTCAACTTGCCGCAGTTTTTCGATTTCTATTCCTTGCGCACGCCGAGAATGTGTATTCCGCGCAGTTCGGCAAAATCGTATGTGTCGAGGTCGCGCTGATATGCGTCGTTGTCGTGCGCGCAGATGTAGTAGGTGCGTCCGCCGGGCGCATAGCGAATCATGGTCAGGACGAGGGAGTGATAAAACCGCCCCTCGCTGTTTCCGAGCTGGATAATATCCCCGGGCGTAAGTCCGCCGAGGACGCGTTCTTCCGCAAAGGGGCCGACGCCCTCATTTGTTGTCATAAAGTTGTAGAAGTATTCCACGCCCGACCATGACGGCGATTTATCATTTGCTGTACGATAATACCAGCCGAAGGTGGGCGTGTAATTCATAACGCCGCTGCCGGCGAAAACCGACTGTGAGGCAAACGCGGTGCAGTCGCCGCCGGTGTCGGCATAATCAAAATATTCGGGATTGCGCGACAGAGCCCACCTCATCGCATATTGCACCGCTTTTGCGCGGTCGTATTCCACTTCACGCATAAAAAATCTCCGTTCCGCCGCGTTTTGCGGCAAAAAAATACCGTGAAAACAAGATGGCTGTTTCACGGTATATACTATTCACGGAAGCGGGTTAATATGCCGACGGAAGATTCCAGCGGAAGTGCGTTGCAAGCATGCGCAGCGAGAAGGTTAGCGCAACGCCCGCAACGGCGGAAAATGTGTAGCCGAAATTGTGCATATATAATATGTAGAATATCATGCTGCCCGCCAGCGCGGCGATGGCGTAGATGCGCTTGGTCAGCACGAACGGGATTTCTTTAACCATAATATCGCGCAAAATTCCGCCGCCGATGCCGGTAATCATGCCTATAAAAACGCATAAAAATCCGTTGTCGGCAAAACCGTAATCCATGGCGGCGAGCGTGCCGGTAACGGCGAAAACGCCCAGACCGAGCGCGTCGACGATATTGTTTATGCTGTCTAAAAGCTGTTCGCGCCGTCTGTAGCTGTCTTTAAAAAGGTGCGCGATTATGAAAACGATAAGCGCCGTAATTATCGCCAGAAATACGTATGAGCGGTCGGTAAAAGCCTTCGGCGGCGCTATCCCCAAAAGAACGTCGCGTATCATTCCGCCGCCGGTTGCGGTGATGACGGCGAGTACGACAACGCCGAATGCGTCGACGCGCTTGCTTACGGCAACCATTGCGCCCGATATCGCAAATGCGATTATGCCCAAATTGCCGATAAATTGCATGATTGTTTCGGTATGCATAAAAAATCACCTCGAAAAAAGGAATCTATTATATAAATATTAACATATGTTTGTCCGAAATTCAACAAATTTTTTCGGTAAAGTGAATTTGTATAAAACCGCCGTGTCGGGGGGCAAAGTTTTGGGAAATTTGTCAAAAATAGAAGAAATTGATAAAATAATATTGACATATGTCTGCCGGTGTGATATTATCAAAGAGTATTGTTAACATTTGCCGATATATACCGAAAATATGGTTCGGACGTTT
Organism: uncultured Clostridia bacterium; assembly: GCA_934487205.1. Lineage (GTDB taxonomy): Bacteria > Bacillota > Clostridia > UBA1381 > UBA1381 > UBA1738. The sequence goes on along the minus strand of CAKSRS010000001.1, from coordinate 88,944 downwards.
CTACCACAGTGCCGTAAAAACTGTGACTATTGGTATTTTTTTGCGGAAGGAGTTTTCTGCGGAAGGAATATTGGCAGCATGCTCTTTTACAGGCATGTTTTTTTAGTTTTTACCGGGGTGATGAGCATTAAAGCGTTAGAAGAAAAAATCTTGAAAGAAGGCAGTATTCTGCCGGGTAACGTGCTGAAGGTGGGCAGCTTTTTAAATCAGCAGATAGACACCGCATTTTTAAAGGAAATGGGGAAGGAAATCGCGCGGCTGTACGGAAATTCGGGCGTTAATAAAATTTTCACCATAGAGACGTCGGGCATTGCGATAGCAACGGCGGCGGCGTTTTATCTTGATGTTCCGTTTGTTTTTGCAAAAAAGCATAAATCCGCGAATGTTTCGGGCGATTTGTACAGCACGAAGGTTGAGTCCTTTACACACGGGAGTGTGTATGACGTTATCGTAAGCCGTGATTATATCAAGTCGGGCGACCGCGTTTTGGTTGTTGACGATTTTCTGGCGAACGGAAACGCTTTAAGGGGACTTTTTGACATCATTTCACAGGCGGGCGCGACGGCAGTCGGCGCGGCAATCGCGATAGAAAAGGGATTTCAAAAGGGCGGCGACGGACTTCGCGAAAACGGAATACGCGTCGAATCGCTTGCCATCATTGACAAAATGACAGATGATGAGCTTGTGTTCCGTCCGCAAAATAATTAACGGTGTAAATTAAATTTACATAAATTAAAGAATTGTCGAAAGGCATGGAGGTATTCAAAAATGAAAAAAATCGTATCATTATTAATGACGGTCGCTATGGTTGCGGCATCATGTTTCGCGCTGACAAGCTGCGGAAACAAAGAGACGCAAACGGCTGACAACAAGGACATCAAAGTAGGTTTCATCTTCTTGCATGATGAGAACTCAACCTATGACAAGAACTTCATGGACGCGGCAAACGCTGCTACAGAAAAGCTCGGTCTGTCAAAGGATCAGGTAATGTTTAAGACAAACATTCCGGAAACGGCTGAATGCTATGAGGCTGCTGCAAACCTTGTAGACGCAGGCTGTGACCTTATCTTTGCGGACAGTTTCGGTCATGAGGATTTCATTATCCAGGCTGCAAAAGAATTTCCGGACGTAACTTTCTGCCATGCAACAGGTACAAAGGCTCACACAGAGGGTCTTGATAACTTCTACAATGCCTTCGCATCAATATATGAGGGCCGTTTCCTTGTAGGTTATGCTGCAGGTCTTAAGCTCAACGAAATGATTGAAAGCGGAAAAATCACGGCTGACAAGGCTAAGATGGGTTATGTAGGCGCATATCCGTATGCTGAAGTTAAGTCGGGTTACACATCATTCTTCCTCGGCGCACGCAAGGCTTGCCCGACGGTTACAATGGACGTTAAGTTCACAAACTCATGGTTCGATATCGCGGCGGAAAAAGAAACAGCAAACGCTTTGATTGCTGACGGCTGCGTACTTATCAGCCAGCATGCCGATTCGGAAGGCGCACCGAAGGCTTGTGAAGAAGCGGGCGTTCCGAACATCGCATATAACCTTGATACACGTGAATGGGGTCCGAACACAGCTTTGATTTCTTCAAAGATTAACTGGGAACCGTACTTTGAACACATCATCACATCTGTTGAAAACGGAACAAAGATTGAACAGGACTTCTGCAAGGGCTTGAAGGACGATGTTGTTCAAACACTCGGTCTTAACGATAAGGTTGCCGCAGCGGGCACAGCTGAAAAGCTTGACGAACTGAAAAAGCAGATTATGGACGGCGAAGTTAAAGTATTCGATACAACAACATTCACGGTTGACGGTAAGCAGCTGACAGAATACATGGCTGACGTTGATACAGACGCTAACTTCACACCTGATACACAGGTTGTTGAAAACGGCTGCTTTATGGAATCAACAAAGCGTTCAGCTCCGTACTTTGATGTTGACATCGACGGAATCACTTTGAAATAAGCAAAAATAACGAATATAATACCCCAGATGGGCGCAAATGTCCATCCGGGGGTATTTTCGTTTTAAAAAGAGCGCAAAAGGGCGTTTTACGTTCTTTTGAGAACGAAAAAAATTACGGGAGGAAACACATGAAGGCGGCTATTGAACTAAAAAATATCACCAAAACCTTTGGCAGCGTTGTGGCGAACAAGAATGTTAGTCTCACGGTGAACAAGGGCGAAATTCTCTCCATTTTGGGCGAGAACGGGAGCGGAAAAACCACGCTGATGAACATGATTTCGGGAATATATTTCCCGGACGAGGGGCAGATTCTGATAAATGGCGAGGAGGTTGTAATCCGCTCGCCGAAGGACGCGTTTGACCACAAAATCGGCATGATACATCAGCATTTCAAGCTTGTGGACGTGTTCAGCGCGGCGGAAAACATCATTTTGGGCTTGGACGAAAAGTCGAAGTTTGACCTTAAAGCTGCCGAGAAACGTGTAAAAGAAATCGGCGACCGATACGGATTTCAGATAGACCCGGCGAAGAAAATTTACGAAATGTCGGTGTCGGAAAAGCAGACGGTCGAGATTATCCGCGTGCTGTACCGCGGTGCGGATATACTTATTTTGGACGAGCCGACGGCGGTGCTTACTCCGCAGGAGACGAAAAAACTGTTTGCCGTTCTGCGCCGCATGCGCGATGACGGAAAGGCGATTGTAATTATCACGCATAAATTGCATGAGGTATTGTCGCTGTCGGACAGAGTTTCGGTTTTACGCCGCGGCGAATATGTCGGCACGGTAAAAACGTCGGAAACGAATGAAAATGAGCTGACCGAAATGATGGTCGGCAAAAAAGTCTCGCTGAATATTGAGCGCGACGAGCCGAAGAACTGCGAGGACAGACTGGTTATCGAGCATATCAATTGCTGCGACCGCGAGGGTGTGCGCCTTTTGAGCGATGTTTCCTTCACGGCGAAATCGGGCGAAATTCTGGGAATTGCCGGAATTGCGGGCAGCGGACAGCGCGAGCTTTTGGAGTCGATTGCGGGACTTCAGCATCTTGAGGACGGAAAAATTACATATTTTGACCCGAAAACGGGCAAAGAGGAAAACCTGCGTGATAAAACGCCGATGCAGATACGCGATATGGGCGTGCGGCTGTCGTTTGTGCCGGAGGACAGACTGGGCATGGGACTTGTCGGCAACATGGATATTGTCGATAACATGATGCTGCGGAGTTACCGCCGCGGCAAGTCGGTATTTTTGGAGAGAAAAGAGCCGAAAAATCTTGCGGACGAAATAATCGAGCGGCTCGAAGTCGCGACGCCGAGCGCAAATACGCCGGTAAGACGCCTGTCGGGCGGAAATGTGCAAAAGGTTCTTGTCGGCAGAGAAATCGCGGCGTCGCCTACGGTTTTGATGGCGGCGTACCCCGTACGCGGACTTGATATCAACTCATCGTATATGATATATAACCTGCTTAATGAACAGAAACGCCGCGGCGTTGCGGTAATATTTGTCGGCGAGGATTTGGACGTGCTGCTTGAACTGTGCGACAGAATAATGGTATTGTGTGGCGGAAAAATCAGCGGAATTGTGGACGCGCGCACGGCAACGAAGGAGCAGCTCGGCTTGCTTATGACAAAGATACAGGAGGAACCGGAGAATGAAGAATAATACAAAGCAGCATGAACCGCGTTTTCAGGTTGCAAAGCGCGGCGGAATGATTTGGTATAAATCATGGGGAATACGTGCGCTGGCGATAGTGCTTGCACTCATTATGTGCGCGCTGGTTATCGTGCTTTTGACGGGTTATGACCCGATAAAAGTGTATGCGTCCATGATTAAGGGCAACTTCGGCTCGTCAAGAAAAGTGTGGAATATGCTGCAGCAGCTTGCGATGCTTTTGTGTATCTCGCTTGCGGTAACGCCGGCGTTCAAAATGAAATTCTGGAACATCGGCGCAGAGGGACAGACGCTTATCGGCGGACTTGCCGCGGCGGCGTGCATGATATATTTCGGCAATTCAATGCCGCCCGTTGTGCTTTTCCCGCTGATGGCGGCAGCATGTATCATTGCCGGCATGGCGTGGGGCATAATTCCGGCGTTTTTTAAGGCGAATTTCAACACTAATGAGACGCTGTTTACGCTTATGATGAACTATGTCGCAATGCAGCTTGTGTCGTTCTGCATAGTGTTCTGGGAAAATCCGAAGGACTCCAACACGGTCGGCGTTATAAACCGCGCGACCGAGGGCGGCTGGATGCCGACTCTTTTCGGGCAAAAATATCTTTTGAACATAATAATTGTCGCGGTAATCACGGTTGCGATGTATATTTACTTAAAATACAGTAAGCACGGCTATGAAATTTCGGTTGTCGGCGAGAGCGAAAACACAGCGCGGTATATCGGAATTAACGTTAAAAAAGTAATAATGCGAACGATGGCGCTGTCGGGCGGATTGTGCGGAATTGCGGGCATGCTGCTCGTTTCGGGCACCGACCACACGATTAATACCGGCGTGGTAAGCGGTATGGGCTTTACGGCAATCATGGTTTCGTGGCTGGCAAAGTTCAACCCGATTGTTATGACGCTGACATCGTTTTTGATAGTATTTTTGGAGCGCGGCGCGGGCGAAATTGCAACGGCGTTCCAGCTGAACGAGAGTGTATCCGATATTTTAACGGGAATAATTCTGTTCTTTATAATAGGAAGTGAATTTTTCGTTCAGTATAAAGTAACCTTCCGTAAGCATAAAAAGGAGGAAAAGTAATGTTTTCAACAATTATAAGTAAAGCAATTATTCAGGGAATTCCTCTGCTTTTCGGCTCGACGGGCGAAATTCTTACGGAAAAGTCGGGAAACCTCAACCTCGGTATTCCGGGGATAATGTATATGGGCGGCAGCTGCGGCGTAATAGGCGCGTATCTGTATGAAAAATCAACGCAAACGCCGTCGCCGTTTTGGTGCATAGTAATTCCGCTTTTGGCGGCGCTTGCCGGCTCATTTTTGGCGGCGCTGATTTACAGTTTTCTGACGATTACCCTGCGCGCAAATCAGAATGTTACGGGTCTTGCGCTCACGACGTTCGGTGTCGGGTTCGGTGATTTCTTCGGCGGCTCGCTGACAAAGCTTGCGGGCAGCGGCGGAAATCTTTCGGTTAAGCTGACGGCGGACTATTTTAAAACGTCGTTACCGATTGCGTCAAAGTGCGGCGCGTTCGGCGAAATTTTCCTGTCACACGGATTTTTGGCGTATGTGGCGGTGATAATCGCGCTTGTTGCGGCGTGGTTTTTGAAGAAAACAAAAGCGGGTCTGCATTTGCGCGCCGTCGGCGAAAATCCGGCAACGGCGGACGCTGCGGGCATTAATGTTACGAAATATAAATATCTTGCGACGTGTATCGGCGGTGCGATTGCGGGACTGGGCGGTCTGTATTTCATCATGGACTATACCGGCGGCTCGTGGACGAACGGCGGATTCGGCGACAGAGGCTGGCTGGCGATTGCGCTGGTAATCTTTGCGCTGTGGAAACCGAACTTGGGCATTTTGGGTTCCTTTGTGTTCGGCGGACTTTACATCGCATATTCGTACATTTCGGGACTTTCGCGCAGCGCGGTGGCAATTTTCAATATGCTGCCGTATGTGGTAACGATTTTAGTGCTGATTTTGACAAGCGTGCGCAATAAAAAGGAAAATCAGCCGCCAAAGAGTCTCGGTCTTGCATATTTCCGAGAGGAAAGATAAAGTTTGCGGCGTGTCGATAAAATTGTTGACACGCTGACAGACGCCCCAAAAAGGAAGGTAATCCTGTTTGCCGACTTTTTTAGCGGTCCGATAAAGGAAGAAAAACCCTGTTTGACGTACTTTTTTTGGTTGTCTGTAAAGTTATTGTTGACATTCCGGGCAATATGCGGTAGAATATTAAGGGCAAAGGATTAATTTGTGCCGCGTTTGGCGGCGGAACGGAGAAATAAATGAAAACAGACGTATTAATTATAGGTGCGGGCCCTGCCGGAATTTTTACCGCAATCGAAATGTTGAGAAATAACAGCAAAAAGAAGATTGTTATTGTGGAAAAGGGGCAGAGCATTGAAAAGCGCCATTGTCCGAAGGCAAAAACGCAGAAATGCGTAGGCTGTAAGCCGTATTGCCATATCACGACGGGATTTTCGGGCGCGGGAGCATTTTCGGACGGAAAGTTGTCGCTCTCGTCCGATGTAGGCGGAAATCTGCCATCGTTAATCGGCGAGGATTTGGCGCAGGAAATGATTAATTATACCGATAAAATCTATCTGGAATTCGGCGCGGACACGAAGGTGGAGGGCGTAAGCAATTCTGAGGCGGTTAAGGAAATCAGAAAGAACGCCATTCAGGCGGGACTCAAACTCGTAGACTGCCCGATTCGTCATTTAGGAACGGAAAAAGCGCAGGATATCTATCTTGCGATTGAAAAACATCTTATAAATAATGGTGTGGAAATCATGTTCGGCTGCGAATGTACGAATTTGATTTTGGAAAACGACGTCTGCAAGGGCGCGTATATCACGGAAAAGGGCAAGGATATTGAAATTTATGCCGACCACACGATTGTTGCAACGGGCCGCCGCGGTGCGGAGTGGCTGGAGCACATCTGTGCGGAGCACAATATTGCGCATGAGCCGGGAACGGTTGATATCGGCGTGCGCGTCGAGGTGCGCAATGAGGTAATGGAGCGCGTGAACGAGGTTCTGTATGAGTCGAAACTTATCGGCTGGCCGGAACCGTTTAAAAATAAAGTAAGAACATTCTGCCAAAATCCGGGCGGATTTGTCAGCCAGGAGAATTATGATAACGACCTGGCGGTTGTAAACGGACATTCCTTCAAGGAGAAAAAATCGAATAACACGAACGTTGCGATATTGTGTTCGCACAATTTCTCAACGCCGTTTAATCAGCCTATTGCGTATGCGCAAAAGGTCGGCGAGCTGACAAATATGCTCGCGAACGGGCAAATTTTGGTTCAGCGATTTGGCGATATTCTGGGCGGAAAACGCACATGGCCGAAGGAACTGGCGCAGAGTAACGTTAAGCCTACCCTTCCGGACGCAGTTGCCGGTGATATCACCGCGGCAATGCCGTACCGGGCAATGATAAATATTATCAACTTCATCAAGGCTGTGGACAATGTAGTCCCGGGGTTTGCGGCGTATGAAACGCTTTTGTATTCGCCGGAGCTGAAGTTCTACTCAAACCGCGTTAAAATGGATACCGATTTAAACACAAGTATCCGCGGTTTGCATTGTCTGGGCGACTCGAGCGGCTGGACGCGCGGACTTATGATGGCGTCGGTAATGGGCGTTTTGATGGGCAGAAAACTTATCGAAGAAGATAACTAAGAAAAGAGGAAAAATTATGGTAAGAGCAGTTGTAGGAGCAAACTGGGGCGACGAAGGCAAAGGTAAAATCACCGATATGCTTGCGAAGGATGCCGATATCGTTGTAAGATTTCAGGGCGGTGCAAATGCGGGTCATACGATAGTTAATAATTACGGAAAATTTGCACTTCATCTGTTGCCGTCAGGCTCATTCAATAAAAATGTAACCAATATGATAGGTAACGGCGTTGCGCTGGATATCCCAAAACTGTTTAATGAATTGAACAGCATTGTTGAGCGCGGCGTAGAAAAACCGAATATTGTTGTTTCGGAAAGAGCACAGGTGCTTATGCCGTATCATATTTTGTTTGACACATATGAGGAAGAACGTTTGTCGGACAGAAAGTTCGGCTCGACGAAGTCGGGCATAGCGCCGTTTTTCTCGGACAAATTTGCAAAAACCGGTTTCCAGGTATGGGAACTTTTCCAGGACAATGATGTACTTTTTGAAAAGGTAAAGAACACGGTTGAGTACAAAAATCTGATTTTGGAGCATGTTTATCATAAGCCGCTGCTTGATGCAAACGAACTTATGGAAACGCTCAAGAATTACCGCGAGATGGTGCGTCCGTACGTGGTAAATTCAGTGGAATTTATGCATGACGCGCTGAAGGCAGGCAAAAATGTTCTGCTTGAAGGTCAGTTGGGAACGCTGAAAGACCCGGATTTCGGTATATATCCGTTCACGACGTCGTCGCACACAATTGCGGGCTACGGCGCATGCGGCGCATGTATTCCGCCGTATGAAATCAAGGATATCATAACGGTTGTTAAGGCATACTCATCGGCAGTCGGCGCGGGCGCGTTTGTTTCGGAGATTTTCGGCGACGAGGCGGATAAACTCAGAAATCACGGCGGCGACGGCGGCGAATACGGTGCAACAACGGGCAGACCGCGCAGAATGGGTTGGTTCGACTGCGTTGCAAGCCGTTACGGCTGCATGGTTCAGGGCACGACGCAGGTTGCGTTCACCGTGCTTGATGCGCTGGGATATCTTGATGAAATTCCCGTATGCGTGGGATATGAAGTGAACGGCGAAGTTACCAAAAAATTCCCGACAACCGATAAGCTGAATATTGCAAAGCCTGTTTTGAAGGTTCTTCCGGGCTGGAAGTGCGATATCAGAGGAATTAAAAAGTATGAGGATTTGCCGGAAAACTGCCGTAATTATGTTGAATTTATCGAGGAGGAAATCGGTTATCCGATTAAGATTGTTTCCAACGGCCCGGGGCGTGACGATATTATTTTCAGATAATTGCATTTTTGCAGCCTGAAAAACGGCTGTACGTAAATAAAAAATATGCACTTCAATTTGAAGTGCATATTTTTGTATAAAGAAAAACACGTAACTGCAGACTGCACCGATTTGTGCGGGTGCATATTTTTTATCGGATAAACATCGCATCGCCGAAACTGAAAAAGCGATATTTTTCTTTAACCGCCTCGTTGTAGGCGTTCAGAATATGTTCGCGTCCGGCGAGCGCGCTGACAAGCATAATCAGCGTCGACTCGGGAAGGTGAAAATTAGTGATAAGCGCGTCGATTACGTTGAATTTTTTGCCGGGATAAATGAAAATATCCGTCCAGCCGGTCTGTGCCGAAAGCGCGCCGCCGTTTGCGCCGACCGTTTCAAGTGTGCGCGTCGCGGTTGTGCCGACCGAAATAACGCGTTTACCGTTTTTCTTTGTTTCGTTCACCAAATCCGCCGTTTCCTGCGGAAGAATATAAAATTCCGAGTGCATTTTGTGTTCGAGTATATCGTCCGCCTTGACGGGGCGGAAGGTGCCGAGTCCCACGTGGAGCGTGACATAGCCGATTTTTACGCCCTTTTTACGGATTTTTTCAAGCAATTCGTTTGTGAAGTGCAATCCCGCCGTCGGCGCCGCCGCCGAACCGGAATATTTTGCGTAAACCGTTTGGTATCTGTCCTTGTCCTCCAGTTTTTTCGTAATGTAATGCGGCAGCGGCATTTCGCCGAGCTTGTCCAAAACTTCCTCAAAAACGCCGTCATAGTAGAATTTTACGAGTCGGTTGCCATCGTTTATCACGTCCAGAATTTCGGCTTTAAGTTCGCCGTTGCCGAAGATGAACCGTGCGCCGGGCTTTGCCTTGCGCCCGGGTTTTAAGATTACTTCCCATTCGTCAAGTTTGTGTTTGTGCAAAAGCAGAAACTCGATGTGCCCGCCGCTGCCCTCTTTTACGCCGTAGAGCCGCGCCGGAATGACCTTTGTGTCATTTAAAATCAGACAGTCGCCGGGGTTTAATTCGTCCGCGATGTCGTAAAAATGTTTGTGTTCAATTTCGCCCGTGACCTTGTCCAGGCACATCAGCCGCGAGGACGCCCTGTCTTTAAGCGGTTCCTGTGCGATAAGTTCCGGCGGAAGTTCGTAATAAAAATCCTGTCTTTTCATTTCTTATCCTCATATTATTGTACGTTTATTTGTACCGCCCTAAATTAAAGGTGGTGCTGTGGGCGAGTTTATTCAGACTTTATCCTCATTATTGTACGTCTATTTTCCAATATGCCGACATAATTCCGTCGGTAATGCCGGCGGCGATTTTGCTTTGGTAGCTGTCGGTTATAAGCTTTTCCAGTTCGCGCGGATTGTTCATAAATCCGATTTCTATCAGGTTTGCGGGCATGGTGCTTTTGCGCGTTACGAGCAAGTTGCCCGATTTCACGCCGCGCGATTTTGATCCGGTCGCACTTGTTGTGCTTTTTAAAATCAATTCCGCCATCTGCTTGCTTGTGATGCCGTAATTGTCGGAATTATTTTGCTCGCTGTAGTAAATTTCCATGCCATTCGCCGCGGTAACTTCGGCGCTTGTGGAATTCAGGTGAATACTTAAAAATATCACCGCGCCGCGGCTGTTCGCCAGTTCGGGACGTTCGTCAAGGGTGGGATATGTGTCGCCGCTGCGCGTCATAAGAACTTTAACGCCGTTTGCCTCGAGGTTTGCCTGAACTTTTTTTGCTACGTTCAGGGCGATATCCTTTTCCTTGAAATTCTGTCCGCTGCCCGCCGGCATGGTTGCCAAAATCGGCTCGGTCGTCTGCAATGCAGCGTCGAAGGCCGCAAGTTCGTCGGCGTTCATGAGCGAGCCGTCCGCGCCGGGGTCGCTGCCGCCGTGTCCGGCGTCAATTACAACAATTTTTTCGCCGTTAGGAACGGACGGTTTTGTGCTCGGCGCGGGCGTTGCCGTCGGTGTTGAAGGCGGTGGCGGCGTGGGTTGGGATACGTCGGCGCTGTCGCTTGCCGTGATTTTGAAAACAACCGCTTTTCGGTCGGTCGAAAGCGACGCGCTGTATTTTTTCATGTTTTGGGTGTCAATCGCAATGCGTGCATTTGCACCGTGTATGCCCATGCGTACCGCGATTACCGAGCCGAGATTAACTTCGGTTTTGTTCGATGTGGTGTATGTCGCGTTGGAAACGTCCACAAAAAGTACCTGTGACGCGGTTACCGCCGCGTCGGTTATTGCGGAGATTTCGCCGTTTGCCGATACTTTCACGGTGACAACGTCGCCGTCTTGCGAAAATTCCACCTTGTTAAGCTTGACCGCTGAGGGCTGCGGCGCCGCAGTCGGTGTGGGCGTTGCCGCCGAGCCGTCCGAAACGCTGATAAGACCGCGGTTCCCGTCAAAATCGACGTTTAATCCGACGCTTTCGGAAATAAAACGCACGGGAACCATCGTTTTTGCCGAGCCGCCCCATTTTGCGATAAGCCGCGGCGCGGCGTTGTCGGGAATTGTCTTTTTGACGCCGTTTACGGTCGCCTGAGTATTTCCTATTTGCAGTTTCACTTTTGTTTTTGCGTAAGAAATGCTTATGGTTTTGTCGGTGTCCCTGTAGCCGACTTGTGCGCCGAGCGCCTCAAAAACCTCACGTACGGGGACTAATGCTCTGTCGTTGAAAATAATCGGTTCAAGGGGCAGATTTGTAAGCGTCTTTCCGTTGACTGCCAGCGCATATACCGCGCCCGTGTAGTTGTGCACGCTGCCGTCGTATTCCAAAATCATGGACGCAGACGCCGCGGTATTCATAAAAAGACAGCACAGCAGAAAGAACAAAATTGCTGTTTTTTTCATATTTAACTCCATTCCGCCGCACCGATATGCGGCATAATTCATGCACCGGACGGATTTTTTTGCCGGCCGGGCGGCTATTCGGGCATAGGTATTCCGTAATGCTCGTAGCCTGCGTGTGTTACAATTCTTCCCCTGGGTGTGCGCGAAATATATCCAAGCTGTAAAAGGTACGGCTCATATACATCCTCGATGGTGTTGGATTCCTCACCGATGGTCGCGGCAAGAGTTTCCACGCCGACGGGTCCGCCGCCGAAATTTTTAATCATTGTCATAATCATTCTGTTGTCGACCTCGTCGAGTCCCATTTCGTCGATTTCCATGCGTTTTAAAGACTCCGACGCGTTTTCGCGCGTAATTTCGCCGCCGTAATTTATCTGTGCAAAGTCGCGCACGCGCTTTAACAGACGGTTTGCGATACGCGGCGTCCCGCGCGAACGGCTTGCGATTTCCGCCGCGCCGCCGTCATCGATGCGCACGTTCAAAATGTCGGCGGAACGCTTTATAATGCGCACAAGCTCGTCCGTTTTGTAAAGTTCGAGCCGTGCCATAACGCCGAAACGGTCACGCAGCGGCGCTGTTAAAAGTCCGGCGCGCGTCGTTGCGCCGATTAGTGTAAACTTGGGTAAATCCAAACGTATGGATTTCGCCGACGGCCCCTTTCCTATTATAATGTCGAGCGCATAATCTTCCATTGCAGGGTAGAGGATTTCCTCAACCGTGCGCGACATGCGATGTATTTCGTCGATAAAAAGTATGTCGTTTTGCGAAAGGTTGGTAAGTATCGCTGCCAAATCGCCGGCTTTTTCGATTGCCGGGCCGCTTGTTATGCGGATATTTACGCCCATCTCATTCGCGATTACGCCGGCGAGCGTGGTTTTACCGAGCCCCGGCGGACCGTACAAAAGCACGTGGTCAAGCGGTTCGCGCCGCTCCTTCGCCGCGTCGATAAAAATGCTAAGGTTGCCCTTCACCTTTTCCTGCCCGACATAATCGGCAAGACGGTGCGGGCGCAGTCCGACTTCAATATCGGCGTCCTCGTCAATATAATCGGTTGTAACAATTCTTTCGTTATCATCAAATATCATATCGTTACCTCATCAAATTCGTAAGAGCGTGCCGAACGATTTCCTCGGTCGGCAAGGACGCATCGGTTTTTGCAACGGCGCGCTTTGCATCGTTTTGCGAATAACCTAAAACCATCAGTGCGGACACCGCCTCCGACTGGCTGTCGGTTATGCTGATTTCTTCGGTGATTTCCGCCGGCAGAATTTCCGCATTTTTAAGCTTGTCCTTCAGTTCGAGAATAATCCGCTGTGCCATTTTCGCGCCGACGCCGGCGGCTTTGGTCAGCGATTTTGCGTCGTTGGTAATAACCGCCAGTGCAACGCTGTTCGGCGGCATAACCGAAAGTATCGCAAGCGCCGCTTTGGGGCCTACGCCCGAAACGGACAAAAGCTGCAAAAACATGTTACGTTCATCATTTGTCGCAAATCCGTACAAGTCAAAAATGTCCTCGCGGACGTGCAGATAGGTATAAAGCACCGCCTCGCCGCTGTCGCGGAGCGATGTCCGCGTGGTTTCGGAAGTGAAAATTTTGTAGCCTATCCCGCCATTGTCTATCACAACAAACCCGTCCTGACGTGATACAACCGTTCCCGATATATAATAGTACATTTTTTGCCGTCCTCTTTTCTTTAAATGGCGGAAAAAACAAACCGCCAATTATATTTTATCATATTTTGTCTGATTGTGCCGTTACATTTTTGTTACAGGTGTGTAACGGAATTTACAGGCGGTTTGTGCCGAGGGTATCGTTTATGCCAGAGGAGTGCGCGTGGCAAATCGCAACGGCGAGCGCGTCGGCGGCGTCGTCGGGGCGGGGGATGGCGTTTAAGTTCAGCAGCATTTTCACCATTTGCTGAATTTGTCCCTTTTCGGCTCTGCCGTACCCCGTCACCGCCTGCTTTATCTGCAGCGGCGTGTATTCAAAAATCGGAATTTCCATCGCCGCGGTCTCCGCTACAAGCACGCCGCGCGCTTGTGCAACGGCTATTGCCGTTTTTGCGTTGTTGTTAAAAAACAATTCCTCTAATGCGACGGCGTCGGGTTTATATTTATGCAAGTATTCGCATATTTCTTCCTTAATCTTTTTAAGCCGCAGACTTGTTATCATGGACGCATGCGTAGTGATTGCATTATACTCAATCGGACGGAACTTATTTCCCTTGTATTCAACTACTCCGATGCCCACAATCGCGTATCCGGGGTCAATACCTAAAATAATCACAAAAAACACCTCATTATTTCTTTAACATTTATTGAATTTGACTATTGCATAATTATAAATAAAAATGTATAATAATACTAAAGTTAATTATACATATATTTTACTACAAATTGGGAGGAATTTCAATATGGCAAAGGAAAAAGTTGTTCTTGCCTACTCGGGCGGACTGGATACATCGATTATAATACCGTGGCTTAAGGAAAACTATGACTGCGAAGTTATTGCGGTCTGCGGCGACGTAGGTCAGGGTAAGGAGACAGAAGGACTTGAGGAACGTGCAAAAAAAGCGGGCGCGTCAAAGTTGTACCTTGCGGATTTGAAGGCAGAATATGTAAAGGATTACATCTGGCCGGTTGTAAAATCGGGTGCGGAGTATGAGGGCAAGTATCTTTTGGGTACGTCGCACGCACGCCCGATAATCGCGAAAAAGCTTGTTGAAATTGCGGAAAAAGAGGGCGCAACAGCTGTTTGCCATGGCTGCACGGGCAAGGGCAATGACCAGGTTCGTTTTGAACTTACGGTAAAAGCGCTAAACCCGAATTTGAAGGTAATTGCGCCGTGGCGTATCTGGGACATCAAGTCTCGTGAGGACGCGGTTGATTATGCGGCGGCACATAATATTGATATTCCGGTTACGAAAAAGGAACTCTATTCGCGTGACCGCAACGTATGGCACATCAGCCATGAAGGCATGGATTTGGAAAATCCGGCAAACGAGCCGCAGCTTGACACTCTGTTAAAGCTTGGCGTATCGCCGGAAAAAGCGCCGGATAAGCCGACATATGTTACAATCAGCTTTGAAAAGGGCGAGGCTGTCGCACTGAACGGCAAAAAGATGGAGCCGCTGCCGCTCCTACAGGAATTGAACGTAATCGGCGGCGCGAACGGCGTGGGCATTGCGGACATCGTAGAGGATCGTCTTGTCGGCATGAAGTCGCGCGGTGTGTATGAAACTCCGGGCGGAACAATCCTGTACGCGGCTATAAAGGAACTGGAATACCTGTGCCTTGACCGCGACACACAGAGCTTTAAGCGTCAGGCGGCTGTAAAATTTGCAGAGCTTGTTTATGACGGAAAGTGGTTCACACCTTTGCGTGAGTCGATGAGCGCTATGTTTGACGTTATGGACGAAACCGTTACGGGCGATGTTAAGTTAAAGCTGTATAAAGGCAATATCTACCCGGCGGGCGCAACAAGTCCGTATTCATTGTATAATGAGGAAATCGCCTCCTTCGGCGACTCGCATGAACTGTACTCGCACAAAGATTCGGAAGGATTTATCAACCTGTTCGGTCTGCCGCTTAAGGTTCGTGCAATGATGATGGATAAAAACGGTGACAATAAATATAAGAAATAATTTAATAATGGGAAAAACGGTGTTAATATATAAAATTTAAAACGAAAGGGTCGCTTTTAACCTTTACGGCGGAGCGGCTTTTTCGCATATTTAAAAGAAAAAGGAGAAACATTATGGCAAAGCTTTGGGGCGGACGTTTTCAAAAGGCGACCGATAAAAAAGTGGACGATTTCAATTCGTCGATACGGTTTGACAAGCGCATGTATGCACAGGATATAAAGGGTAGCCTTGCGCATGCGGAAATGCTCGGACGGCAGGGGATAATCGCGAAGGAGGACTCGGAGAAAATCATTGCCGGACTTCATGAAATTCTTGCGGAAATAGAGGAAGGCAAGGCGGAATTTTTGATAGACGCCGAGGATATCCACATGAATATCGAGAAAATGCTGACCGACAAAATCGGCGAAAGCGGAAAGCGTCTGCATACGGGACGGAGCCGCAACGACCAGGTTGCGCTGGATATCCGCATGTATATGATGGACGAAATCGATGAAATTTCGGCTATGCTGAAAAATCTGCTCACGACGCTTGTTTCGCTTGCGGAAGTGCACACGGAAACGATTATGCCGGGATATACGCATTTGCAGAAGGCGCAGCCGATAACGCTTGCGCACCATTTCATGGCGTATTTCGAGATGTTCCGCCGCGACGCGGAGCGTCTTGCCGACTGCAAAAAGCGGACGGCGGTAATGCCGCTGGGTTCGGGCGCGCTCGCGGGTACGACATATCCGCTGGACAGGCAGTTTGTGTGCGAAAAGCTCGGCTTTTCGGCAGTTACGCAAAATTCGCTTGATGGCGTGTCCGACCGCGATTTTGTAATCGAGGCGGCGAACTGTCTGTCGATTATAATGATGCATCTTTCGCGGTTTTGCGAGGAGCTGATTTTGTGGTCGAGCCACGAATTTTCCTTTGTCGAGATGGACGACGCGTTTTCGACGGGGTCGTCGATAATGCCGCAGAAGAAAAATCCCGACGTTGCCGAACTTATCCGCGGTAAAACGGGGCGTGTGTACGGCGATTTGATGAGTCTGCTCGTCACGATGAAGGGGATTCCGCTTGCGTATAACAAGGACATGCAGGAGGATAAAGAGCCGATTTTCGACGCGATTGACACGGTAAAATTGTGTCTGCCCGTGTTTTGCGATATGATTTCGACCATGACGGTGAAGAAGGAAAATATGCTAAAGGGCGCGAAGGGCGGATTTACCAACGCGACCGATGTTGCCGATTATCTTGTAAAAAAGGGCGTACCGTTCCGCGACGCGCATGCGATTGTCGGCAAGCTTGTGTTTTACGCAATCAGTAAGGATAAAGCGCTCGATGACCTTAAAATTGAGGAATTTCGCGAATTTTCCGATAAAATTGATACGGACATTTATGACGCAATCAGCATGGAAACATGCGTGAACGGCAGAACGGTTATCGGCGGACCGGCGAAGAGCACGGTCGAAAATGCGATTGCCGAGGCAAAGAAAATTATTGAAAATCTGTAAATTTTCCGTCGGAGGAGTGTGACGAAATGCGCAAAAGCAGTGAGTATAAAAAGGCGTTTAAAGCCGCGTTCCCGTACACGGTGCCGATTTTCGCGGGATTTTGGTTTTTGGGGATAACTTACGGAATTTACATGAATGTGTCGGGATTTCCGTTTTGGTATCCGATGATTATGAGCGTCGCGATTTTTGCCGGCTCTATGGAATTTGTGGCGGCGAATATGCTTTTGGGCGCGTTTAATCCTATTCAGGCGTTTTTCATGACGCTGATGATAAACGCGCGGCACCTGTTTTACGGGATTTCGATGCTTGATAAATTTAAGGGGACGGGCAAGAAAAAAGGTTATCTGATCTACGGTATGTGCGATGAGACTTTCTCGGTAAACTATTCGGCGGACATACCCAAGGACGTGGATAGGGGACTTTTCATGTTTTTCGTCACGCTGCTCAATCAGCTTTACTGGGTTACCGGGGCGACGCTGGGCGGACTTTTCGGGTCGCTGATAAAGTTCAATACCGCGGGGTTGGATTTTGCCATGACGGCGATGTTTGTTGTAATTTTCACCGACGGGTGGATAAAGGAGAAAAATCATACAAGCTCGCTTTTGGGGCTGGGACTTTCGGCGCTGTGCCTTATTATTTTCGGCGCGGACGATTTCATTATCCCGGCAATGGCGGCGATACTTGCCGCGCTCACCGCACTGCGCGGAACACTTGATAAAGGGGGCGATGCGGCATGAGCCTTGCGCAGAGAATTATAATAATTGCGGTCGTGTCGGTCGGGACGATGCTGACAAGATTTCTGCCGTTTTTGCTGTTTCCGCAGGGCAAGCCGACGCCGAAGTATATCCGTTATCTCGGCAAGGTTTTGCCGGCGTCGGTGTTCGGACTTTTGGTGGTTTACTGCCTGAAAAACGTCAGCGTATTTTCGGGCAGTCACGGCATACCGGAATTGATTGCAATTGCCGTTACGGCGGCGCTGCATTTGCGGAAAAAGCAGATGCTTTTGTCGATTGCGGGCGGTACGCTTTGCTATATGCTGCTTGTGCAGTTGGTATTTTAATGCAAATTTTTGCAAAATCATTGACAAAATACATCTGTAATAGTATAATTAAAGTGACCGCGGTTTCGCGGTTATTTTAATTAAATTCGGGAGAAACACAATATGTTTAAAATATTGCACACAAACGGTCTTGCACGGCGCGGCGAATTTACTACTGTTCACGGAACGGTGCAGACGCCCGTTTTCCAGAATGTTGGCACAATTGCGGCGATAAAGGGCGGACTTTCGACCACCGACCTCGAAAATATCGGGTGTCAGATAGAGCTGTCGAACACATATCACCTGCACCTGCGCCCGGGCGATAAATTAATTCACGATCTCGGCGGACTGCATAAATTTATGTGCTGGGACAAGCCTATTTTGACGGACAGCGGCGGGTTTCAGGTATTTTCGCTTGCGAAACTGCGTAAAATTACCGAGGAGGGCGTGCATTTTAATTCGCACGTAGACGGACGGCGGATTTTTATGGGTCCGGAAGAAAGCATGCAAATTCAGTCAAATTTAGCGTCGACGATAGCGATGGCGTTTGATGAGTGTATCGAAAACCCCGCGCCGCACGATTATGTGCAAAAATCGTGCGAAAGGACGTATCGCTGGCTGGAGCGGTGTAAGGCGGAAATGGCGCGGCTCAACGATTTGGAGACGACGATAAACAAAAATCAGCTGCTATTCGGCATAAACCAGGGCGGAACGCATGATGATGTGCGGATTTGGCATATGCAGCAGATTGCAAAACTGGACTTGCCGGGTTATGCAATCGGCGGACTTGCCGTAGGCGAAAGCCATGAGGAGATGTACCATATTCTGGACGTAACTCTGCCGCATGCGCCGGAGGACAGACCGCGCTACCTTATGGGTGTGGGGACGCCGTCGAACATAATCGAGGCGGTTGCGCGCGGGATTGACTTTTTCGATTGCGTCATGCCGTCGCGTAATGCGCGCCACGCGTTCATCTTCACGCGGCACGGCACAATGAATTTGCTCAATCAATGCTATGAGCGCGACATGCGCCCGATTGATGAGGAATGTAACTGCCCGGTTTGCCGAAAATTTTCGCGCGCATATATACGGCATTTGTTCAAGGCGAAGGAAATCCTCGGTATGCGGCTTGCGGTCATGCATAATCTGTATTTTTATAACGAGCTTGCGGCAAGAATACGCACGGCGATTGAAGAGGACCGTTTTGAGGAATTTCGGCGCGAAAATGTGGAAAAACTGGCGAAACGCATATGAATATAAGTCACCCTGTTTTCATATAGATAATAGGGTGATTTTTTAATGAAAAAGCTACTTATAATAATAGCGGCGGTGCTTGCAGTCACGGCGGCGGTGCCGATAACGCAGCTTTTGCGGTACGGACGGTATAAAAAGCCCGCCCCGGAGAGTGAAGAAACGGTATCGGTATATGTCGCGGCGGAGGACAAGGTCGTAGATATGAACAAAAGTCAGTATCTGAAGGAAGTTGTGTCGGCGGAAATGCCGGCAAGTTTCGAGCCGGAGGCGCTGAAGGCGCAGGCGGTTGCGGCGCGGAGTTATCTTGAGGCGCGGCGGAATGCATATAAGACGTCAGGTACGCCGAAGGAGCATAACGGCGCGGAAATATGCACCGATTCGGCGCATTGTAAGGCGTGGCTGCCGGAGGAAAAGCGCCGCGCGAGCTGGGGTGCGGACGCGGATAAAAATTGGCAGAAGATTTCGGCAGCGGTGGACGAAACTGCGGGCGAAGTTATGACGTATAACGGCGAGGTTATTTCGGCGGTGTTCCATTCGACGTCGTCGGGAAAGACGGAAAATTCGAAAGACGTGTGGGGCGGCGACAGACCGTATCTTGTGAGCGTGGACAGCCCGGGCGACGCGGAGTCGCCGAAATATAAGTCGGAGAAGGAAATAACGCTTGACGAATTTAAAAAAATTGCGGCGGAAAATATTGAGGGCGTGGATTTTTCGAAGGAAATCGTTGGCGATATCGCGCGCAGCGAGGCGGGCGGAATTTTAACGGTGTCGGTTGGCGGGGTGGCTGTCAAGGGCACGAAATTCCGCACGATGTACGGCTTGCGCTCGACCAATGCGGAGATAGCGGTGGAAGGGGATAAGGTGATATTCCACGTCACAGGTTACGGGCACGGCGTGGGCATGAGCCAGTACGGCGCGAACTACCTCGCCGCGCAGGGGAAAAAATATGATGAAATTTTAAAAACCTATTATACCGGTGTGGAGGTTGTGAAACAATAGCGCAATTGGGTTGACAAATATGTTGCCGTATGGTATCATTGTCAAGAGGTGAATTGTATGAAATTTCGAAGATTATATGATTTGCGGACAGACCATGACAAGACGCAGCAGGAAATTGCAGAATATTTGGTGTGCAATCGGCCGGTGTATGCGAGGTATGAGCGCGGCACGCGGGAGATACCGGTATCCATGCTGATGCGCCTTGCGGACTATTACGATGTATCGGTTGATTACATTTTGGAGCGGACAAATAAGACGGAAATAAACCAATAAAACAGGCTGCCGGAAAAAGCGCAGACCGCATAAGGTAAGCGTAAGCCATAACCAAAAAAGCAAGGAATATTCCTTGCTTTTTGTTTATCGTTTAATTTTTTTGGTTGTGGTCTTCGGAAATTCCGTGTCGCGGAATTTAATTTTGTGAATTTGTTTGTATGCCGCAACCGACGGGTTCAATTTAGTTTTAATTTCGTCGGTGATTTTGTCTTTTTGCGACATATCCTCGGCGAAAATTTCTGCGGTAATAAAGTTATCCTCGGCGTAAACAAGAACCTCGGTCACGCCGTCAATTCTGCCGATGAGGTATTCGAGTTCTTCGGGGTAAACGTTTTTACCGTTGTCGAGAATAATAAGATTTTTCTTTCTGCCGGTGATGAAAACGAAACCGTCCTCGTCAATTTTACCGATGTCGCCGGTGTTGAACCAGCCGTCGTGAAAGACTTCAGCGTTGGCGTCGGGGTTGTTGTAGTAGCCCATCATAACGATGTCGCCCTTGACGCAGAGCTCACCCTCGCCGTCCTCGTTGTTGTTGATAGTCTTAACCTGAACGGATTTAATGGGCAGACCGACGCTGCCGGGCTTGTTGCCGTAGTATTTGCTCAGCGCGACAATTGGCGAACATTCGGTTATACCGAATCCGTTAATAACCTTGATACCGAAATCGTCGAAACCGTTGATTAATTCCTCGGGGATAGGCGCGCCGCCGGTTATAAGCATTTCAAGATTGCCGCCGAAAGCGTCGACAACCGATTTAAAGAAAGTTTTTCTCATATCGATACCGGCTTTGCGGAGGGCGTTGCTGACCTTGATAAGCTTTTTAAGCGCCTTTTCCTTGCCGGATTTGCGGGCATTTTTCCAGATACCCTTGTAAAAATTTTCCACGAACAGCGGAACAACCGAAACGTGACCGGGCTTTGCCGCCTTGATGTCGCGGAGGACGTATTTCAGACCGCCGTTGATGAAAACGGGGAAACCGCAGTAAATCTGGCACAAAACGCACGCCATCATGCCGAAAGTGTGGTTAAGCGGCAGAACGCAGACCGAGCCTTCAGGGAACCACATAGATTCGATAGAGAGAATCATGTCGGAAATGAGGTTGCGCTGCGAGAGCATAACTCCCTTGGGCGAGCCGGTCGTACCGGAGGTATATATAATAGTAGAAACTTTTTCAACATCAATCGGATTTTCGGTAATTCCGCAAGTTGAAACAAGGGGCGCGCCCTTTTTAACGGCATCGGCGAAATTGGCAAGGCAAAGGCTGTGCGCGAGTTCTTCGCCGAGGACTTCCGCAAGTTCAGATTTTTTCTCGGAGTAGACAAGCATGTCTGCACTGCATGCGCGGAACAGGGTTGCCGCCTCCTCGGGTTTAAGTTCCTTGTCGAGGGGGACGATTACGTTACCGCCGACGACTGCGGCGAAATATGTCACAATCCATTGATAGCTGTTTTCGGCGTAGAGGACGATTTTGGAATCCTTAAGCCCGATGCTGTAAAAATAACTGCCCAACGCGAAAACGTCGTCGCGGAATTGGCGGAAAGTGACGGTAATTATGTCATTTCCCTTAAAATAATGAAAGCAGGTTTTGTCGGCGTATGTATTGCCGATAAGGTTGACCATTTCACGAAAATCGCGAACGTGCGGAATTTTGTACGGTAAATGTTGATTTTTCATAAAAACACTCCTTTTAAATTATTCTTCCCCCGCCATTTTAGCCGCCTGGTCGGCGGTAATAAGCGCGTCGACAAGCTCATCGAGAGAGCCGTTTAAAATTTGTTCCAATTTATATAAAGTAAGGTTAATTCTGTGGTCGGTAACGCGGCTTTGCGGGAAATTGTAGGTGCGGATTCGCTCGCTGCGGTCGCCGGAGCCGATTTGCGATTTTCTCTCGTCGGCGATTTGCGAGTGGCGCTCCGCCTCCATAACCTCGTAAATGCGCGAACGCAGAATTTTCATAGCCTTATCCTTGTTTTTGAACTGCGATTTTTCGTCCTGACACGAAACGACGATACCGGTCGGAAGGTGCGTAATGCGGACGGCGGAGTCGGTGGTGTTAACGCACTGACCGCCCGGGCCGCCGGCGCGGAACACGTCTATGCGCAGGTCGTTGGGGTTGATGTCGACCTCGACCTCCTCAACTTCCGGCAAAACGGCGACGGTCGCGGCGGACGTCTGAATACGTCCCTGTGACTCGGTCGACGGCACGCGCTGAACGCGGTGCACGCCGCTTTCGAATTTAAAGCGCGAGTATGCGCCCTGCCCGGTGACCGAGAATGTGACTTCCTTGTAGCCGCCGATGTCGGTGGGGTTGGAGGACAAAATCTCGATTTGCCAGCGCTTGGACTCGGCGTACATGGTGTACATGCGGAAAAGGTCTGCGGCAAAAAGCGCCGCCTCCTCGCCGCCGGTGCCGCCGCGGATTTCGATGATAACGTTTTTGTCGTCGTTGGGGTCTTTGGGAAGGAGCAGGATTTTCAGCTCGTCCGAAACGGCTGAAAGCGTTTTTTCCGCGTCGGCAAGTTCAAGCCGTGCAAGTTCCTCCAGCTCTTTGTCGCCGCCGGATAAAATTTCTTTACACTCGGCGATGGTGTCCTTTGCGGATTTGTATTCGCGGTATTTTTCGATAATCGGCGTGAGGTCGGAATTTTCCTTACACAGCTTGGTAAACTCCGCCTGGTCGGCGATTACGTCCGGGTCGGACAGCTTTTGCGTAATCTGCTCGTAACGCGCCTCGAGCGCCTCTAATTTGTCAAACATAAAACTCTCCTTATGTAAAAAATCTGCTTATCTTCCTATATTATACACCAAATTTGCATGAATTACAATACGAAATCCAAAAAATAAGCAAAATAAGGGTAATAAAAGGCTGCAAAGAAAGTATAATTTTATACATTTTGTCCAAAAGGGGGCATAAAAAAATATGCGACAGGGAAATAAAATGACAATTTTTTATAAAAAGCTTGACAACGGCAGAATAAAATAGTAAAATCATATTGTATGGGCGGAGGATAGCTGTAGGTGGCATCGGAATGTTATGTACATATTACAAAATTAATGTAAAATTACATAAATATTCTTGTATAACACCAATTTTACAGTTATATTACATCTGCCGAAATTGCATTGACAATGCCGCCGTAAGGTGGTAAAATCAATGCATAGTCAGGGGCATACCCCTTGACGCAGCATAGTTCCGATGTGAAAAAGAAAGGGTGCACTCGGAATACAGAGAACACCCTTTCAAAATAGAAAAAGGGAGGATTTGAAATTATGAAGAATTTCAAAAGAGTAATTTCCGCTGTTATCGCTCTTGCTATTTCAGTAAGCTCATTTGCAGCCGTAAGCGCAGCAAAGTTTACAGATGTAGCTGATACAGCATCCTATGCGGAAGCAGTTGAAGTGCTTTCAGCATTGGGCATCGTTAACGGTTACGAAGATGGTTCTTTCAAGCCGGACGGTGAAATCACAAGAGCAGAAGCTGCTACGATGATCGTAGGCGCATTGAACATGACAGAAGATGCGAAAGCTTCAGCTGGTACATCAAAGTTCGCTGATGTAAACACAGATGCAAGCTGGGCTGCAGGCTACGTTAACGTAGGTGTTGCACAGGGCTTCATCGCAGGTATGAATGACACAACATTCGCACCGAAGGACAATGTAACATACGCTCAGATGTGCGTAATGCTTACAAAGATCACAGGCTACGGCGACTACGCTGCAGCTAACTCAACAGCAAGCGACTGGTCAGCAGGCTACACAGCTATGGCTGCATCGGTTGGTATCAACAAGGGTGTTCAGGTTTCAAAGGACACTAAGCTGACAAGAGCACAGGTTGCTCAGATGCTGTACAATGCATTGCTGACACCTCAACTCGGTGTAACAGAATACACATTCTCAGGCAATACATATTCACAGCTTGATGGTAAGCAGAACAGAGACTTTAAGACACTTTTGTCAGATAAGTTCGATGGTTACCAGATCACAGGTATGATCACAAACACAGCTAAGACGGATTCGGGTTACGACAACAACGAAATCAGAATGACTGTTGAAAGAGCTGACTGGTGGCCGGATTCTAAGGCTGCTATCAACGCAGACTATGCAAATCAGAAATTCTTGATCACAGGCGATGTTGACGCAGACGCTAACCTGTTCCAGTCAGGTAAAGCTATATTCGTAACAAACGAATATGATGAGAAGGAACTTGTTTACTTCGCTGCATCAGGCAAAACTGACATCAAGACATTTGATGCTACAGACTACGTAAAGAGTGCAGACCTTGGTTCAAACGCTTTCCACGCAACAAACAAGGTAAGATTTGATACAAAGTACTACACAATGCAGGATTTGACAGCTACAAAAGGTGTTGACATTTATGTAAACGGTGCAGAGTATAAAAAAATTACATCTGCAGATGTTGCAAACTCTGGTACAACATCGGCTCCGGCTTATGTTGCTGACACACTTTTGGATAAGCTTCTCGGCGGCGCTCAGGGTACAGTAACTCTTATCAAGAGCGAAAACGACAACGGCTATTCAAAGATTTTCGTTAGCTACTACGAAGTTGCAGAAGTTGCATCGGTTAGCTACAAAGCAAGCGCTACAACAATCGACTTCTCAGTTCTTAACGGTAT
This sequence comes from uncultured Clostridia bacterium, assembly GCA_934487205.1. Classification (GTDB taxonomy): domain Bacteria; phylum Bacillota; class Clostridia; order UBA1381; family UBA1381; genus UBA1738. Next base: position 64,141 of record CAKSRS010000001.1, on the reverse strand, counting down.
GCCGGGAACAACAGCTAACAAGATCACAATCAACGACGATTCAGTTGAAGACGGTGACGTTGATGTAGCTGTTTACATGGGCGACAAAGAGATCGGTCTGAAGGACATCCAGGAAGATGATATCATTGCTATCAAGGCTGACCTTAACAATTTGACATCAAGATCAGTTGTAGACCCGAAATTCGTTGAAATCCTTGTTTCAAGAGATACAGCTTCAGGTAAGCTGACATCAATCAATGATGACGACGAAGAAGTAACAATCGATTCTAAGACATATGCTGCAGTTGACTTTACAGGTTTGACAAGCAACGCTACAAAGTTTACTGTAGGCGAAATCTACAAAGTAACAATTGACCCGTTCGGCAGAATATATGATTATGAAGCTACAGAGTCAACAAAGAACTATGCTATCGTTGAAAAGCTGAATTCTTCAAGCGATACAGTAACACTTATCCTTGGCGACGGTTCATACAAGGCATTTGACCTTGCAGGAACAGGTTCAGCTACAAAGACAAAGGTTTCAGAAATCCTTGATGGTACAGCATACCATGCAATTGATTCAACTGTTGCAGTTATATCGGGCGGTAAGGTTGCACCTCAGTACCGTGTAGTTGAATACACAGTTAAATCATCAACAGGCGCTGTTTCGAGCATGACTGTTACAGCTGCTGTTAACGCTGCTGCTGCTACAGATCTTGAATACAACGCAAGAACAGGTAAGCTGGGTTCATACGCAGTTGAAGACTCAACAAAGATTATTAACACAGCTGATTATGTAAGCAAGAAAAATGCTACTACCGGTAGCTACAGCAACGGTGCAGTAGGCGACTACAAGAAGATGGCAGTATCTTCACTTGCAGACGGCGAAAAGTATGATGCATACGTATTTAACAAGGTTGGCTCATTCTATAGCTTTGTACTTGTAGAAAAGGCTGGCGAAAAGGTTAACGCAACATCAAGATTTGCAGTTGTTCGCGGTAAGGCTTCAAAGGGTATATCAGCTAATGATGACCAGTGCCTGACAATGGATGTACTTGCAGACGGTGAAGAAAAGGTTATGGAACTGGCTGAAACTGTTAAGGTAAACGGTGTTGCTAAGAACTACACAAACATTGCAGCTGCATTGAAGGAAGGTTCAGCATTCTTCTATGAAACAGATTCTGACGGACTTGTATCAGACATCTACACAATCTACAACTATCAGACAACAAATACATATGCTGCTATGACAGGCGCTTATGTAGGTGACACAAACATCACAGGTAAGTATGACGCATCTAAGTGGGTATTTGGTCTTCAGAACCCGACAAAGCTTGATATGCAGCTTGCATTTGGTGTAATCACAAACAAGGACAACAATTCAGTTGACCTCGCAGTTGTTACAGGTACAACAGGTAATGAAGTAATTAACAAGAATATTGCTGATGACCAGAACACACTTCAGGGTATCTACAACTTCAGGTTCGCAAATGATTGCGCAACATACACATATGACCTTGGTAATACAACATCAACAAAGCTTAAGGATAAGCTTTACGCAGAGGCATCTTCAGCAGCTGTAAAGGCTTCAACATTCAGATTGTTTGAAGACGCTAACGACAGTGAACTTATTCACTGGGGTACTGTAAATGGTAACGACATCAACGACTACGCAAACTATGCACTTGTACAGTTGGTAGACGACGAAGTAGTTGCTATCTACGAAATCATCAGATAATTACCGATAGGAATTTATCTTAAAAGGTTTTAAAGAACCGAGCATTACGCTCGGTTCTTTTTTTGCGCTTTTTTAAATTATGCAGATTAATATATATCGGGATAAGCGTAAACTATTGCGCCAAAAAATATGCCTTAATTTGGGTATTATTATGATTGCACCGCGCGGCAATCTGTGATAAAATAGTAGTGATGATAAATTTTGGCGGAAAGGGGGTACGGCACGTGTTTTCATGGGTAATGATTTCGGCATTGGCTTGCATAACGGGGATAATGCTGTCAAAGTGGGTCAGCTTGTCAACGCTGCTGCTGTTCGCGGGCAGTGTGCTTGCGGCGTCGGGACTTACGGCGGTGTTTTTGCATAAAAAGAATAATACGATTATTATTTCGGCCGTATTTTTGGCTATCGGCGGAGTGCGCTGTTATAATGCCTATGAAAATCGTCTGTACTATGAATTTCCGGATAAATATGTCACAGTAACGGGAACAATAGCGTCGACGCCGATAAATTCGTACGGCGATTATAAGTATAAGTACACGCTTTACGCGGACACGGTCTCGTATTTGGGCAAGACATACAGTGTGGGCGAAAAAATCCGTGTCGGGACAAAATATATGTTGGACTACGGCGACCGTGTGCAGATGTCGGGATTTTTAAATAAATTTGACGAGAGGAAAAATGAAACCGACTTTGATGTTGCCGATTATTACGGCAGTAAAGGCATAAAAACGCGCATGACGGCGTATGAGACGGCGCGGATAAAAGGTGAAAATAAATTCAGAATAATAAATCCTATCGGAATATTCAAAAATAAAATATATAATCTTATCGGCATGCGCTGGTCCGGCGACGATGCCGCGATGATGTATGCGTTGTTGCTGGGCGACAAGAGCTATTTTTCGAATGATTATTATGCACAGCTTGTCAGCACGGGTGTGATACATTCGGTTTATTCGCCGTATATGCATATATTGATTTTGACGTTTCTTGCGGGGCTGATATTTCGGAAAAATAAGCAGTCGCGCGAGCTTGTGATGATGTGCCTGCTTGTCGTGTACGCACTGTATAACAGCTCGTCGCCGACGGGGTTAAAAGCCGCACTGCTGGGCGCGTTTGTGATTTTCCGCCGACAACTTTTCGGATTTTCAAACAGGGCGGACTGTTTGGCGGTTATTGTGCTTGCAATGACAATGATTGACCCGCTTTTGTGTTTCAACGGCGCATTTGTGCTGTCGGTGGCATCGTCACTGCTGGTCTGCGTCGTATACGAGCCGATTTACAGAAAACTGCAACCGTGGCTTGATAAAATATTTTTCGGTAAAAGTGCGGTATCGTCGGCGGTGGTAATGATGATGGTGCTGAGTATCGGCACGCTCCCGCTCGTGGCGTATTATTATAACGGGGTTTCGCCGTATTCGATAATTCTCGCGCCGATTTTGCTGCCGTTCGTTGCGGCGGTCGTGATATTTGCGCCGCCGCTGCTCGTAATCTCGGGCGGATTCGGCACGGTTCCGGTGCTCGGCGCGATAGTGGACGGCGCGCTCGGTGTGATAAAAATTTCGCCGGAGATAGTTTCGCGCCTGCCTTTTAATCATGTAATGCTTGCCAAGCCGGAGGTTTTGGAGATATTAACGTGTTACCTCGCGATGTGGCTTGCAATCCGCGTAATAACGGGGAAATTGAACACGGAATTTTCAAAAATAATTCTGACGTTTATAAGTGCGTTCATGCTGTGCCTTGCGCTTGATATCAGCGTAAATTCCATGGACATATATTTTGTAAACGTCGGACAGGGCGACGGCGCTGTTCTGCATACCGGCACAGGTGATACGATTTTGATTGACGGCGGTGGCGCGCCGGTGTTCCAAGAAAATTATAATGTGGGCGAAAAGGTGTACCTGCCGTACTTGATAGCGCATGGGTTCACGCATGTTGACACCGCGATTGTGTCGCATTATCATAAAGACCACGTCGAGGGCATAATCGCGGCGGCGGAAAATTTAAAGATAGATACGCTTGCGATGCCGGACGCCGCCCCGGATAATGAGTATCGGCAAAAGCTGGAGCAAATCGCCGCGGAGCGCGGGATTGAGGTCGAATATTTAATGGAGGGCGATGTTCTGAACTACGGTTCGGGGGTGAAGATAAATATTCTTGCGCCCGATGATGAGCAGCTCGCGGAAAGTGACGAAAATGACACTTCGATCGTGGCGGAGGTGCATTACGGCGATTTTGTTGCGCTGTTTACGGGCGACTCGGCGGACGAAGTAAATGAGAATTATTCGCGCAATATCGACCTGTTGAAGGTCGCGCATCACGGCTCGGCAACGGCAAATGACGCCGATTTTGTCGGCTATGTAAATCCGAAATATGCGGTAATCAGCGTCGGCGCGGACAATGAATATAATTTGCCGAGCAATAAGGTTTTGGTGCGGTATTTAAAAGTCGGGTCGCGGATTTTGCGCACCGACCGTCTCGGCGACATACACTTTAAAATCAGCAATCGCGGCGGCGTGAAGTACAGAAGTTTCCGCGATGAAAATTAACAGAAAGGCTCACGAAAATGGCACAAAAAAATGATAGCTTTCTGCAGCTGAAACAGCAGATAAAAAATAAATCAACGGGGAATTTATACCTCTTTTTCGGCGAGGAGCTGTTCATAAAGGACAGCTATCTCGCGCATATGCAGACGCTTATCCCGGACGACGGATTCGGCGATTTCAACCGCATATTTTTGGAGGATAAGGAAGTCACACCCGGACGCGTCGACGACGCGCTCGACTCTTTTCCGATGATGGCGGAAAAAAAGCTCGTGGTGATAAAAAACAGCGGGATTTTCAAGTCCGCGACGGAGGACACAAAGGCGTACTGGCAGGAGCGGCTGAAAAATCTGCCCGGTTTTGCGCTGCTGATTTTTGATGAAAAAGATGTAGATAAGCGCAGTGTGTTGTATAAAGCGGTCGCGAAACTCGGACTGTGCGTGGAATTTTCATATATGAAGGATTATGAGATTGTGGCATGGGCGGTGCGCGAGGCGCAAAAGTGCGGAAAAAAACTTTCGAAGGAATGTGCCGAACTGCTTGTGTCGCGGTGTGACCCGGGTATTCAAAACGTCAAAAATGAATTGGACAAACTGTGCAGTTATTGCACCGGCGAAATTTACAAAAGCGATATCGAAAAGGTTGTCGCCAAGCCGCTCAGCATAGTGATTTTTGAGATTACCGACGCAATCACGGCGAAAAACAGCGATAAAGCCATGTCGGTTATTCTGCGGCTGAAGGAAAATAAGGAGTCGGCGTTTAATATTCTGTATCTGCTGTCGTCCGCATTTGATAAAATGCTGCTTTGCAAGCTGATGCTATCTGAGGGCGCGACGTACGATATGATAAGCAGCCGCCTGAAACTTGCGCCGTTTATTACGCGAAAATATGTCGACAGCGCAAAGGGATTTTCCGAGAATTTTTTGGAGGCGCGCGTCTGCAAAACCGCGGAATATGACCTCGCCGTGAAACAGGGCGAAATCGACGAGTGGGCGGCGTTATTACAATATGTTTTCGATTGTTTTAAATAGTTGACTTTATAGGAAAATTAAAGTATAATCAAAATATAGCACGAAAAATCTGCGGCGCATCTCACGCGTATTCAAGGCTTTGGAGTACCAACGTACGCCGTCGCCTATCATAGCGCGCAATCTGCTTGCATCTTTTCCGCGCTGCGGAGTAGCACAAAAAAACGCGGCGCATCTCACGCGTATTCAAGGCTTTGGAGTACCAACGTACGCCGTCGCCAATCAAAGCGGGCAAGCTGCTTGCATCTTTTCCGCACTGCGGAGTAGCACAAAAAAACGCGGCGCATCTCACGCGTATTCAAGGCTTGGAGTACCAACGTACGCCGTCGCCTATCATAGCGCGCAATCTGCTTGCATCTTTTCCGTGCTGCGGAGTAGCACAAAAAAACGCGGCGCATCTCACGCGTATTTAAGGCTTGGAGTACCAACGTACGCCGTTGCCTATCATAGCGGGCAAGCTGCTTGCATCTTTTCCGCACTGCGGAATAGCACGAAAAACGCGGCACATCTCACGCGTGTTCAAGGCTTGGAGTACCAAGTACGCCGTCGCCAATCATAACGTGCAATCTGCTTGTCTCATTCTTGCACTGCGGAATAACATGGAAAACACGTCGCTGTGCCAACGACAAAATAAAACTTTTAGGAGAAAGATTATGACTGATTTTACCAAACTGAAAAATTACATTGATTCGCTTTGTGGCAACTATTCGCTTGCGTCGAGCGATATTATCGTTATGCGGGAACATGAGCAAATTTTCCGCGCAATGAGCGGGTATAAGTACACGGAAAAACAAATACCCATAGGCGGAAACGAGCTTTATTACATATTTTCATGCACGAAAATGTCCACATGCGTTGCCGCGATGCAACTTATCGAGCGCGGAAAAATGAAACTCTCGGACAAGCTTGCCGATTACATCCCCGAATTTGCCGAAATGAAGGTAAAACTTGCGGACGGGAGCGTAAAAACGGCGGAAACACCGATTACAATCCGCCATCTGATGACCATGACGGCGGGATTCGGGTACGATCTGGGGGATAGCGTCATTGTTGATGCGGTGCGCGAAAATCCGGATATTTCCACTCTCGAATTGGTGCGGAAAATGTCAAACCTGACGCTGCACTTCGAGCCGGGCACGAGATGGGAATACAGCCTGTGCCATGACATTCTTGCCGGCGTTATTGAGGTTGTTTCGGGCATGAAATTTTCGGAATACCTGACGGAAAATATTTTCAAGCCTTTGGACATGACGCGCACGGGATTTATTCTTAAACCGGGCGATGAGCCGGACATGGCACCGGCGGCATCTGTAAATGCGGATGGCAGTATATCCGATTTGCCCGCCGATTGCGTGTACAGGATATCGAAAAATTACGAAAGCGGCGGCGCGGGACTTATATCTTCCGCGGAAGATTATGTAAAGTTGGTTGACGCTTTGGCAAACCTGGGCATGGGCAAAACGGGGAACAGGGTTTTGTCGGCGCAATCGGTTGACCGTCTGCGCAAGGACGAACTGACCGACGTAATGAAAAAGGATTTTTGGCGCGGACCGGATTACAGCTACGGATTGGGATTTCGCACGCTTGTCAGCAAGGAAAACGGCGCGAAAAGTCCGATAGGCGAGTTTGGCTGGGACGGCGCGCGCGGCTGTTACTATTTTATCGACACGGAAAATCGGCTTGCGGTTTTCTATGCAACGCAGATTGCAAGCGAACATTCGTTTATTTATGACGAAGTTCACCCGAAAATAAGAGACATGGTATATGAAATACTTGGGCTGTAGAAAAGAATAATATATGCGGATTCGGCACGCCGATTGCGATTGCGGTAGAGTGCAGTATAAAACGCGCGGTTCAGGCGAAGAAAGTGCATTTTCGGTTTTTGTTGTTGACAGAAAAGATAGAACAATTTGGCAAATCCGCTGCGGCGCGGGGGCTATTATTACGTTACTTATTGATGGGAAAGGAATTAACAATTATGAAGAAATTTACGGCATTATTATTGACGGCGGGAATATTTTTGACATCGGCGGCGTCGGCGTATAATTTTCCCGAGCCGGATTGGGGTGCGCTTTTAAACGAGAAAAAAGCGATGGTGTCGCAGACGGATTTCGAACTGTACACACAGGGCAAAATCGAGTCCGCACCGTATTACGGCGCAAGGCTCGAACCGCGCGGCGGTACATATTTGGGCATGATTGCGGAAACGGCGTCGGAGTTTAAACCGCTCGGCACATATCTTACATATATTCAAGACATGTATCAGGATGATATTTATTATCCGGCAAACCAAATGATACGCGATGACGATGTTATCCCGATGGTCGGCTGGACGATTGATTCTCTTGAAACTATAGATTATGACAGGGTGCGGCGCGTTCTTGATACGCTGAATACGTTCGGCAAGCCGATGTTTATCCGCTTTGCGAACGAGATGAACGTATCGGGGCTCGGTAACGAGCCGGACGCGTATATTGCGGCATTCCGCAGGGCGGCGGATATGATACACGAATACCCGAATTTTGCGGTTGTGTGGTCGCCGAACGATATGGGCGCGCTGGACAGACCGTTTGAATATTATTATCCGGGCGATGAATATGTCGACTGGGTAGGCATTAGCTGTTATTCGATACGCTATTTTATGGGCGACAAAAATGCGGAATACAAAAGCAGCGTGTATTTTATGACCGGTGACTATGCGTGGGCGACGTGCCGGCTGAAACCGATAATGGAATTTATGGCGAAAAACGGCATAAACAAGCCGGTTATGATAAGCGAGGGCGGCGTTGCGACGGGCAACACGTACGGCGATAATTGTGATGAATGGGCGGCGCCGCGGCTTAGGAACATGTTAAACAACGTTGTTATGAAATATCCGCAGGTGAAACTAATTAATTATTTCAACACGCGGCGCGATAATGAAATCGAGTGGTTTGACATTTCGGAGCATGCGTATGCGTCGGAAATATTCCGCAAAGCGGCGGCAAGCGGTGCGTATATCCGCACGGCGGGCGGTGCGGCGGATTTTGTGTATCAGCCGGCAAATGCGGGTGAGACGCTTACGGCAAAGGACGGCATCGTGAATTTGTACACGCTTGCGTATATTGAAAATCAGCCGAATATCACGGTTAATTACACGCTGGACGGCGCGTGGTATCACTCCTCGGGCGCCGCGCCGTATGAGTGCGCGCTGAAAATTTCGGACATTGCGGACGGACAGCACACGCTGAGCATTTCGGCAAGCGGCGAAAAAAAGGACTATACATTTTATAAAATCGGCTCGGCAATCCGTTTCGGCGCGAAGCCGGAAAATGCACAGCCGCAGATCAGCGTAACGCTGGACGGCACCGCGCTTAGCTTTGACCAGCCGCCCGTTATTGCGGACGGGCGCACACTTGTACCGCTCAGAGCAATTTTCGAGGCGCTCGGCGCGGAAGTGGACTGGGACGGCGAAACGAAAACGGTTACGGCGGACAGGAACGGAAGAATTGTAAAACTAACCACCGGACAAAATGCGTTTTACGTGGACAGTGAGGAAAAAACGACCGACGTTCCGGCGCAGATTATTGGCGGGCGTACGCTCGTGCCGGTGCGTGCAATTTCGGAAAGCTATGATTGCGGCGTAACGTGGGACGAACAGACAAAAACGGTTAATATAAGGACATCGGAAAAATGAACATAATTTTATTTATTATAGGCTTGGGAATACTCATAAACGGCGTATGGCTGAGCATGCTGTCAAACTTCAATTTGGGGATAGTCATGACGGTGCTTGCGGGCGTGATATTTACGGCGTGGGGCGCATTTTATGATAGGGTGATGCGCGCGACGAGCCGCGGCGTACTGCTGTGGCTGCGCCGTTTGGTAATCATAATGATATGCGCCGAGGTTGCGCTTATCGGGTTTGTGTTTTCGTACGGACAGCATGATAATGCGGATTTTTCCGAGGATGCCGTGATAGTTCTCGGCGCGGGTCTGCGCGGTGACAGAATCACAATCCCTTTAAAGCTCAGGCTTGACGAGGCGGTAAAATATCACGAAAAAAATCCGTATGCGACGATAGTCGTATCGGGCGGACAAGGCTATCAGGAAACCGTGACCGAGGCGAGCGCGATGGAGAAATATCTGATTGATAACGGCGTCAATCCGGATAAAATTATAAAAGAGGAAAAAGCCACTTCCACAAGCGAAAATCTGCGGTTTTCAAAGGAATTTCTGGACGAAATTTTTGAAAGCGGCTATAAAACGGTCGTAATAACGAATAATTTCCATATTTACCGCGCCGTTTCGCTGGCGAAAAAGGAAGGATTGCACAGCGTGCGGCATATTCACGCGGGATTGCAGACGTATAATATTATCATATGCGGCATACGCGAGAGCCTTGCGGTAATGAAAATGTGGGTATTTGATTAAGACGGGAAAACGTACGGACGGCAGTCTGTGCGTTTTTTTACATAATGCAACCTTTTCGGAAAAAAATGCAAATATATAAATGTACAGGTTAAAAGCTTTTGATTTATACATACAGAGGGTTGAATGATGAAGGACGCGGAAATATTAAACAAATTAAAACAAGGGCGGCAGAGCGCGCTTACGGCGGTGATTGAACGATATACGCCGTACATAAGCACGGTAATTTTTAATATGGCGGGTGCACGGCTTACAAAGGAGGACGCGGAGGAAATTGCGTCGGACGCATTTTGCGCGCTGTGGAAAAACGCCGCGCGCATGAATCCCGAAAAAGGCGGCGTAAAAAATTATCTTGCGGGAATTTGCCGTAATCTTACCGCGATGAAGATGCGCGGCAGGTGCGCCGAAACATTGCCGATTGACGATGTTGAAATCCCGTCAGCGGATACGCTGGCAGAGGCTGTTATAAAAAACGACCGCGCGGAGTATCTGTGGCGGCAGGTAATGTCGCTCGGCGAGCCGGATAGCGAAATTTTTGTCCGCTACTATGAGTACGGTGAAAAGATAAAAACCATTGCCGCCGCGCTCAACATAAAATCTTCAACCGTCAAAAGCAAATTAATGCGGGGAAAAGCAAAATTAAAAAAACGCTTATCGGATACGGAGGGATTGCTGTGAAAAAGAGAAGTCTGTATGAGGATTTGGGAGCGGTGCGCGAAAACGACGCGGATAATACCGCGGTGAAAATCGATACCGAAAGGGTAAAGCAGCTGACGATGCAAAAACTCCGTGCCGACGGTGTGGAAAGGGTGTCAATTATGAAAAAAAGAAATATAAAGCTTTATGCGGCGGCTGCGGTTTTGTGTGCGGTGACGGTAACATCGGCGTTTGCGTCGGAGGCGGTGCGCGGAAAGCTCGGCGAAATAATCTCGTATTTCAACAGTGACAAGGCGGAGCAGCTGTCCGACGCGCAGCAGCTTGAACGGCTGAATGTCGGGTTTGGCGAAAGCGTGACGAAGGGCGGATACACGCTCACGCTCGACAATGTTGCGGCGGACGATAATTATGTCAATGTGTTTTATACGTTGAAGTCGGAAATGCCGTATGGCGGGAATGAGCCGGACTTGTATGTCACATGCCTTATTGACGGCAAGGCGATGGAATTTGAAAGCAACCACAACAGGCGCAGTTATTATTCCGAGGATAACCAAACGCTGAGGTTTGCGGAAAAATACAACATTTCAACGGTGGAACTTCCGGATAAATTCTCGCTTGAGCTTGTCGGCGACCCGAATTATCAAAATTCGTCTGACATTACAAATAAGATATGGCAGGGCAAAAAACTCACGGACAACGAAAAGGCGGGGCTTTTGTATATCAAAGCCGAAATTGACAAATCGGCGGTAAGGGCGGAAAGTATCACGAAAAAATTAGATATTCCGTTATGGCAAAAGGGTACAAAGCTGACGAAATTTGTGTATTCGCCGTTTGGGAGTCAGCTTGTGGTGACATCGGCGCCGTATGCGGATTTTGAGAACGAGGTGTACTTTGCGGCGTTTGACGAAACGGGAAAAAGTCTGGATATTTTGAACACCGGCGAGCGGCACAGCGAAAAGGAGGACAGCGTTAATTCGCACGAAATTCTGAAAGTGACGCCGTCGACAAAACAGCTGACGCTTGTGCCGATAATATTCGGCACATCGGCGGGGGAATGTGAGATATTAAAGAATCCGGCGGACGTTTTCCCGAGCGAATTTGCCGTAACCGATACGGGAAGGATTGTGGTTACCGGCATGCATTACGCGGACGGCGAGATAAGCGTCGACTATTACAAGGACGGATTTGCGCCCTTTGACCCGCAGTTTGAATTTTATGACGAAAGCGGAAACGAAATACCGTTTACAGACGCGGTACAGACGGTTGATGTGCATTACGATACCGAGTCGTACACCATGCGCCTTACATGGTCGGCGGGAACATCGCTTGAAAACAGAGTGAAAACTCTCGGGTGTTTAAAGGAGTATGAAAAATTGGATTTTGACAAAGCAATAAAGGTTGATATTCAATAGAAAATTGTTAATCTTATCCCGTTGAGAAAATAAAGGCTGTATAAAGAGTCAGTTGACTTTTTATACAGCCTCTTTTATACAGAAATGTTATTTTGCGATTAAGCTGTCGTTTCTGTAGAATAAATCATCAAATTTAATTCCGTTAAAGCTTGCGGTTTTTTTGCCGTCGACAAGGAACTGCACATTGTTTACGTCGTCGCGCTCGGTGAGCGAATTTACAACGGAATATATAATAAGCCGTGCAAGCTCGTCCTGAGCGGAATTTTTTGCGATGAAATCCTGTTTAAAATTTACGTAGCATGTGCCGTCGGTCGTTTCCACCGATAATATGCCCGTATCGGCGGACAGCAAACGTTCGCAGTTTTTGTTTTTCGGGCCCTTTATCAACTCGGCAACTATGTATTGCTCGACGGGTTGTTTGTCGGTGATATTCACACGGCGGTATTCTTTGATAAGCTTGCTTTTGTCCGCGTCGGCAAAATATAGATCTATGCCGGTCGCGCAGTCATCGTCCGACGCAAGATTAATTTCGTCGCCCGTGATAAAACCGTTTCCGGATAAATCCTTGCCGCTACACGTTACGCATACAGCCGAAATACCCGGCAGCTGGCAAAGCGTTTTGACAACAGCGTATGTGGTGAGCAGTCCCGCGTCGCGGTATTCATCGGAAAAATCGACGGTGACTTTACCGCCGTTGTTTTTTATGCTGCTCAGCTTGACGTTTTTGTCAATTACGGGTGCGTGCTTTTTGTCGGACGGTCCTTTTATCATCTCGTCGATTGCCGCGCGGCAAAGGTCATCGGCATTATCCGCGTTTACGGCGCGGCTTTCGGGCAAAAGCGATGATTTATCGGCGGACAGAAAATAAATGTCGGTATTTTTTTCGTCCGTGCTGCCGCCGCGCCCGGCTATGCCGAGAATTACCGCCCCGGCGACGGCAAATACTGCTATTAATATAAAAGTTTTTTTCATTCTACTCATATCGGTTCTCCCTGCGGCTATGCCTGCGCGCGTCCGTACGGCAGAGTTATAACGAAGATACTTCCGCCGTTTTCGCTGTTTTTTACTTCTATGTTTCCGCCGTGCAGCTGTACCGCCTCTTTAGCTATGGCAAGTCCGAGACCGGTTCCGCCCGTATCGCGCGCGCGCGAATCGTCAAGACGGTAAAAACGCTCAAATATATGATCCTTTTCCTCGTCGGGAATACCCGGGCCGTTGTCCTCCACGGCGACATGAACCGCGCCGCCGTCCAAATCAAGCCCCAGCTTTACAAATCCGCCCTCGGGGGTGTATTTTATCGCGTTATCCACGATGTTGTAGACAGCCTCCCAAATTTTATCATAGTCGAGCATAATCGGCTCGAGCGCCGGAACGGAAAAATCCTGATAAAGCACAATGTTTTTTGCCTCGGCGTTGGGCGTAAGCTTGCGGATTATCGCATTTAACATAACCACAAAATCGACCGGCGTAGGCTCGACGCTGTTTTGGCTTGCGTCCATTTTGGTAAGCGTCAAAAGCCGCTCTACAAGGCGCGTCAGACGGTCGACCTCGTCGCTTAAATCGCCGAGAAAATCCCGAATCATTTCGGGAGCAGGGTCATCGGTTGTAACCAGACTGTCACAAATAAGCTTTATGGTTGCCAGCGGCGTTTTCAGCTCGTGGGAAACGTCGGAGACAAATTTTTTTCGGTTTTGTTCGAAGTTGTCCAGCTCGGACGACATAATATTCAGCGCTTTTGCCATTTCCTGCAATTCGCTGCAGCCTTTTTCCTCCGCCTTGATATTAAAATTGCCCTTTGAAATTTCCTTTGCGACCGAGATAAAATTATCAATCGGCGCGGTTGTCATGAGGGACAGTCCCAAACTCAAAAACGCAACGAGAAGGCTTATCAGTACGGCGAAAAGCACAAGATTTCCGCGGATATTGCCTATGGTTGCGTCGATATCGGAAACCGATTCCACAAGATAGACGGCGCCCGCTTTTGCGCCGCTTACCGAAACGGGGACGGCAACCGACATCATACTGTTTTCCTTGCCGTAGGAGTATGCCTGGTCGTCCTCCGCCATGCAGCGGCTGATTGCCTCGCGGATAATAATTTTTCCGACTAAGTCGGATTCGGCATTTGTGTCGAAATATGCGCGGCAATCAGAGTGAACCGCAATCCCACGGATACTGCTGCCCGCAAGGGTTTGCGCGATGTTAAAACGCGTTTGTTCGTCGATGTTTTCGGTGTCGGTAATAAGCGCCGATACGATATTTGCCTTTGCAAAAAGCTTTACCCTTTCCGAATCGTAAAGCCTTTGCGTAACAACGCCTAACACGTAAACGCTTAAAAGCACCATCGTTAAAAGTATTACCGCAACATATGTCGCCATCATGGAAAAACGCATGGACGAGAAGAAATTTTTAATTTTCGCGATAGTAATAACCAACACCCCATTTTGTCATAATATAGGTCGGCTCCGCCGGATTTTGCTCAATTTTTTCGCGCAGACGGCGGATATGAACGTCCACCGTGCGGACGTCGCCGGGATAGTCAACGCCCCAAGCAATGTTCAAAAGGCTCTCGCGCGTGTACACTCTGCCCGGATTTTTGATGAATAAATCAAGAAGGTCAAACTCCTTGCCGGTCAGCTCAACCGATTTATCCTTCACGGTAACTCGGCGCAGATTGTAGTCGAGCTTGATATCGCCCGAAACGACAATCTGATTGCTGCCTTTGGGCGTGGGATTTACGCGGCGCAGAATTGCCTTTATGCGTGATGTAACCTCGCGGACGTTAAACGGTTTGGTTATGTAATCGTCCGCACCGTATTCGAGCCCCAAAATTTTGTCGATATCCTCGCTGCGCGCCGTCAGCATGATAATCGGCACGTCGGAAAATGTGCGCACCGTGCGGCAGACGGTGAGTCCGTCCATTTTCGGCAGCATTACGTCCAGAAGAATAAGGCTGATACTGCCGTCGTGTGCAAGGCGCACCGCTTCCTCACCGTCATATGCGGCGACGACCTGATACCCCTCCTGTTCGAGATTATATTTAAGTCCTTTGACGATTAGCTTTTCATCGTCAACAACGAGTATTTTCATCTTTATAACCCTTCCTTTCCGCGCCTTTAAAAAGACTAAAGCTGCAATAATAAATAATCTTATTATCAGTATATCACAAATAATTCGATTTTCATAGTTTTTTTATTAAATTTCTTGCAAATTAAGTCAGAATTATGTATAATTAAGATATTACATATGTACTTTTTATCTAAAAATATAACTTGCCCCGCCCTGCGGCATGAAAAACGGAACTTACAGGGGCAGAAAGGTAACGATTTATTATGAAAAAACACCTTCTTGCATCAATTTTATTATCGGCGGTAACGGCGATATCCGCCACGGTCGGCGCGGCGCCTTCGGCAAGTCCGACTGCGTCGCCGAAAGTGACGGTAACTCCCAAAACATCGGAAAAACCGACCGCGTCGCCGAAATCTTCGGCAAAACCTTCGGCGTCGCCGAAAACATCGGACAAGCCGTCGGCGTCACCGAAATCTTCGGCAAGTCCGTCGGAATCGCCCAAACCGACGGAAGAACCAAAAAAGGCGGAATTCCCCGTACCGCGCGCCGGAGCGGCGATAGTCATGGACGCAAATTCGGGCGATATTATCTACGCGCTCAATGCGGATAAAAAAATGTACCCGGCGGGACTTTCGAATATAATGACGGCGGTTGTCGCGCTGGAGAACACGAACCTTGCCGATAACTGCACGGTTACCGAGGAGGCGCTTGCGGGGATAACCTATACTCAGCCGCAGCTGGGCATGAAGGTTGGCGAAAGCTACACGGTTGAGCAGCTTTTGTATGCGATAATAGTAAATTCGTGCAACGACGCGGCAAATACGCTCGCCATTTCCGTTTCGGGCAGTATTGACGCATTCGTGCAGAAGATGAACGATAAGGCGGCGGAGCTGGGACTGACCGGCACACATTTTGCAAATCCGAGCGGGTATCAGAATGAAAATCATTACACAACCGCGTCGGATATGGCGTATCTGTCGATTTACGCGATGAACAACAGCACGTTTGCGCAGATTGCCGCAACGCAGAAATATGTTTTTCCGCCGACGCAGGCGCGCAGCAAGCAAAAGACGATTTTGAGCACAAATCATTTGGTAAGCAGATACAAATATCCGTATTATTTCTACGCAAACGCGACGGGGATAAAGTCGGGCAACAGCACGGACGCGGGTTATTGCCTTGCCGCGTCGGCGGCGAAGGGCAAGCTCAACGTAATCAGCGTGGTTATGGGCTGTCAGAATACGACCGCAAAAGAGGGCGCATATTCCTTTATCGATACGGCGGCAATGTTTGATTATGTTTTTGAAAATTATCAGTCGGTGCTGCTTTCGAAGAAGGGCGATGTTCTGTATGATACTAAGGTTGCCGAGTCGAAAAATTCCACGCGTCTTGCACTCACGGTCGAAGATGATGTGTATATAACGCTGAAAAATACCGCCGACCCGGAGATTATCACGAATGAAGTCACACTTGTACAGGAGGCGAAAGCGCCGATTGCGCAGGGCGACTATTTCGGCACGATTACCTATTCGTATAACGGGAAACCGCTCAAAACGGTTAATCTTGTTGCCGCAAATGAGGTAAAACGGGATTTTGTTCTGCATATAATGAACACTATTATTCATTTTATATTCAATCCGATTACGATTATAATTTTGGTACTTATTGCGGCGGGCTGGGCACGCATGCGCATTGTGCAAAACCGCAAAAGGCGCAAACGCCACAGTCAGATGACGTCGTTTAACGGAAAATCCGCAAAACGCCCCGGCGGAAACAGCGCATCGCGCCGCCGTGACGATTACTATCGCAGACGAAGATAAAAAATTGAAAAGCTTAAAAACGCTTTTCCTTATCAAAAGTAAAGGCTGTATAAAAAGTCAACCGACTTTTTATACAGCCTGTTTTTTTAGCAATAAGTTTGGTTGCACGGCGGTGTGTAAAAGAGTTTCTGGAAATCAAAGTTTATGTTTTTATTCTCTGCCCTTTAACCGCTTGTCGGATTTTGTCGCCCAATGAGTGCCGGCGCTTTGGAAAATCTGAACCATAACGATTAAAACGATAACCGCGGCAAGCATTACAAGATATTTATACCGGTAATAACCGTAGTTAATCGCGATTTTACCGAGTCCGCCGCCGCCGATAATTCCGCTCATTGCCGAGTACCCCAAAATCGTGGTTATTGCAATGGTGACGTTGGATATAAGCGACGGAACGCTTTCGGGAATCATCACTTTTGTGATTATCTGCAAAGGCGTTGCGCCCATGCTTTGAGCCGCCTCGATAATATTTGGATTGACCTCGCGCAGACTGCTTTCGGCAAGGCGCGCAACGAACGGGAACGCCGCGATAACAAGCGGAACGATGGACGCCGTTGTGCCGACCGTTGTGCCGATAATAAGGCGCGTCAGCGGGAACACCATAATCATGAGTATAAGAAACGGCACCGAGCGCAGCAGATTAATGATAATTCCGAGCGCGTGCATAAACCATTTCGGGAGCGGCAGTACGCCGTTTTTTTCGCCGACAACAAGCAAAATTCCCAAAGGAAGTCCGATTATGACGGAGAACAGCGTTGCGAGCACCGTTACGTATAAAGTTTCCCATGTTGCCATAAGAAATTCCGTTTTCAGTATTTCGACAGCCTCCGAAATGACTTCGGGTGCAAATAAATTATTAAACATTTTCCGTCACCTCCTCTGCAATCACATCGGGAACATTCCGCAGATAGCCGATTGCTTTTGTAACACATTCATCGCCGCCGGCAATGCCGAGCAGCATACTCCCGTAAACCTTGCCGCTTATTGTGCGCGTGGACGCTGCGAGAATATTTGCCGCGACGCCGATATCGATTGCCATTTGCGAAATCAGCGGTCTGCCCGCCGCGCTTGCGCCGTTAAATACAATGCGCACGCTCTGTTCTTCCGGCTTTGCCGCCGAAAGACTGCTGACGCCGTCGGGGAAAACAAGGCGTTTCGCCGCATTTGACTGCGGATTTGAAAAGATGACGCCGACCTCGCCTTCCTCGGCAACCGAGCCGTTGTCCAAAATCGCAACGCGGTTGCACACGGCCTCTACCACGCTCATCTGATGCGTAATAATTATAACGGTGATACCGAGTTTTTCGTTTATGTCGCGGATTAATTCGAGAATTGAGTGCGTTGTTTTCGGGTCAAGCGCGCTGGTCGCCTCGTCGCACAGCAGAACGCGCGGATTTGTGGCAAGTGCGCGCGCGATTGCAATTCGCTGCTGCTGCCCGCCCGAAAGCTGCGCCGGGTATGCGTTCGCCTTGTCCGGCAAGCCTACCGTTTCCAAAAGTTCAAGCGCGCGCTTTTTCGCGTCCTCTTTTTTCACGCCCGCAAGCTCGAGCGGAAAACAGATGTTTTTCAGGCAGGTCCGCTGCATAAGCAGGTTAAAACTCTGGAAAATCATTGTTACGTTCCGGCGGACTTTGCGCAGTTCCGCGTCGGAAATTTTGCCGATGTCGGTGCCGTCGATTTCGACGCTGCCGTCCGTCGGGCGTTCCAACATGTTTATGCAGCGCACAAGCGTACTTTTTCCCGCGCCGCTCATGCCGATAATGCCGTAAATGTCGCCGTCGTTTATCGTCAGGTTAATGTCTTTCAGAGCCTCGACGGCGCCGTCGGCAGTCTGAAAAGTTTTAAAAAGATGTTTTATTTCTATCATGAGTAACACCTCTCCGGTTAAATATGTTTTTTCACATATAATAATGAAGTTATTATATCTAATATACTATTTTTCGGCAGCTTTGTCAAGTGTTTTGCCGTACGGGGCGTCAAGTATATGGCTATTAACCCTTTAATGTATATCATGGCGATATGTTTTTGGATATTTTCAACAAACGAGGGGGATAAATGGGCGCGTGCGGCGGTTTCTTTCGCATTTTCTATTGACCTCGCGCGGGGATTTGTGGTATAATTACTGTGATTATAGGTATTTTTCGCCGAACGGCGAAAGATTGGAGGTCAACATGATACGTAAATCATTGATTTCACTGATACATGTCGCGGCATCGATACAGCGCTGGAACGACCATATACGCCCATGGAACGGATTTTCCGAACTGGATAAACAGGCGCATAAAATGGTGTACGCGTATGTTCTCGGCAAGTGCGAGGGTGACGATAAATACGACCGCCTCAAGCTTTTGGAGGGCGGAATATTTGAATATCTGCACAGGATTGTGCTGACCGATATAAAGCCGCCGATTTATCACATGCTCATGAAGGAAAAGGGCAGACAGATAAACGAGTGGGTTTTGGAACAGGTACGGGGCATGGTGGAAGGGATAAACGGTGGATTTTATGATAAAATGTGCCGCTACTTCAATGATGACACCTATGCGGAAAAGGAGAAGAAAATTCTGAGGGCGGCGCATTATTATGCCACGCACTGGGAATTTGAGGTGATTTATCCGCAGAACCGCACAACATATGATATTGAAACGGTGCGGCGCGAGGTGGAAAACGG
The DNA here is from genome assembly GCA_934487205.1 of uncultured Clostridia bacterium. Taxonomy (GTDB): domain Bacteria; phylum Bacillota; class Clostridia; order UBA1381; family UBA1381; genus UBA1738. The sequence goes on along the minus strand of CAKSRS010000001.1, from coordinate 44,823 downwards.
ACTTGCGCGGTGCAACACGTTTGACGGATATTCGCGGTTTTCGACCGACCCGCGGCTGAAGGAATTTTTGTCGCTTATCGGCAAACTGCGCTATCAGCAAAGATGGTCGCGCGCGGTAAGAACGCCGAACACATCGGTTATGGGGCATATGCTGATTGTGGCGATTATGTCGTACCTTGTGTCGCTCGAATGTAACGCATGCGACGCGCGGCTTATCAATAACTTTTTCGGCGGACTTTTTCATGATATTCCGGAAGTTCTGACGCGCGATATCGTTTCGCCCGTGAAGTCGTCGGTAAAGGGCCTTGATTATCTTATAAAGGAAATCGAGGATAAACAGATGCGCAAGGTGATAAGGCCGCTTGTTACCGATGAAATCTGGAATGAACTCGAATTTTTTACACAGGACGAATTTGCGTCCAAAATCATGCTTAACGGACGGCTTTTAAAAACCGGCTCAGACGAAATCAACGAGAAATACAATGACGATAAATTCATGCCAATTGACGGCGAATTAATCCGCGGCTGCGACCATTTATCGGCGTACCTTGAGGCGTATTTGTCGGTAAAATACGGAATCAGCTCGGAACAGATACAGGAGGGTTATCACAACCTGTTCGCACAGTACGAGAACCGCATAATCGGCTCGGTGGACTTCGGACAGCTGTTTGATTATTTCAGGATATGATGAAGGAAAAGAAGGAGCTTTCGGCGCAGGCGGCAAAGGAGAAGGCGCTGCGGCTTTTGGAATTTCGCGCGCACTCGGAGAAGGAACTGTGCGATAAGCTTATCCGTGCGGGTGCGCGGCGCGAGGATTTGCCGCCGATTACGGAATTTTTAAAGGAATACGGTTTTTTGAATGACGGCGAATATGCAAAACGGCTTGCGCGCGATTTGCAGAACGTGAAAAAACTCGGCAAACGCCGTATTGCCGCGGAACTGAAAAACCGCGGAATTGAAGGCGAAACGGCAGAAATTGCGCTTTCGGAACTTGCCGATACCGAGGAGGACGCGCTTTTGCCGCTTGTGCAGAAAAAGCTCGGCGGAAATTTTGAAAGGAAAAATATTGACAAAACATACCGCTATTTTATGTACCGCGGCTATGAGTTCGGTGATATAAAGCGCTGTATCGACGCGCTTTCGGCGGAAGAACAGACAGACGGAAAGGATTGGGATTGATGAAAATAGGAATGGTTTCACTGGGGTGCCCAAAAAATCAGACCGATTCGGAAATAATGCTCGGCATACTTGCCGAGGGGGGGCACACTCTTGTGAGCGACCCGAAAGAGGCGGAGGCAATCGTGGTAAACACGTGCGGATTTATCGACCCGGCAAAGCAGGAATCGATTGACACCATTTTGGAAATGGCGGAGTACAAAAAAAGCGGCGCGTGCCGTCTGCTCATCGCTACGGGGTGCCTGGCGGAGCGGTATCATGACGATATAAAAAAGGAGCTGCCGGAGGTGGACGCGGTTGTCGGCGCGGGCGATTTTGACAAAATCGCGGACGTAATCGCAAAAGCGGCGCGCGGCGGCGAGGTATGCCTTTGGGGGCATCAGAATTGCGAAATTCCGGAAAATCTGCCGCGTATACTGACGACGCCGAATTATACGGCATATTTAAAAATAGCCGACGGCTGCGATAATAACTGCACATACTGTGCAATTCCGATGATTCGCGGGCATTTCCGCAGCCGAAAAATCGAGGATATTGCGGCGGAGGCGGAGCGGCTTGCCGAAAACGGCGTGCGTGAGCTTATCTTAATTGCACAGGACACCACGCGCTACGGCAAGGATATTTACGGCGCGCCCGCGCTTGACAGACTTCTTGCGCGGCTGTGCGAAATTGACGGAATACACTGGATCCGAGTGCATTACTTCTATGCGGAGGCGATTACCGACGGACTTATCGACGTCATGGCGCGCGAGCCGAAAATATGCCATTATGTCGATATGCCGATTCAGCACATCAATAATGAAATTCTGCGCAGAATGGCGCGGCGCACAAACCGTGCGGAAATTGAGGAAAAAATCGCACTTTTGCGCGAAAAAATGCCCGGTGTTTCGATAAGAACATCGCTCATAACGGGATTTCCGGGTGAGACGGAGGAACAATTTAACGAATTGTGCGAATTTGTGCAAAAAGCGCGGCTCGACAGGGTCGGCGTGTTCGCCTATTCGCGCGAGGAAAATACGCCCGCTGCCGATTTTGACGGTCAGCTTGACGACAGCGTCAAGGAGGAGCGGCGCGACAGGCTTATGGAAATTCAGCAGAAAATTTCGCTGGAGAAAAATAAAGAAAAAATCGGCGCGCAAATCGAAGTTTTGTGCGAAGGTTATGACGAGGATAATTTTATGTACTACGGCAGGAGTTATGCCGACAGTATAGATGTTGACGGCAAGGTTTATTTTGCCGCCGACGACGAGGTGGAAATCGGCTCGTTCGTCACGGTGGAAATTCTCGCCGCCGATGAATATGATTTAACGGGGCAGACCGTTCGGAGGTAATATGTTATGAATACTGCAAATAAATTAACAATATTAAGAATAATAATCGTGCCGTTTTTTATGCTGTTTCTGATGCTCGACCCGACAAAACCGGCGTATGTGGTAACGGCGCTGGTGCTTTTCGCGGTCGCGTCGATTACCGACACGCTGGACGGCTATATAGCACGGCATTATAATATGATAACAAATTTCGGAAAGTTCATGGACCCGCTTGCCGATAAGATGCTTACAACGGCGGCGTTTTTGGGGCTCATGAGTTTCGGGCGCGCGTCGGCATGGGCGGTTATGCTGATTTTAACGCGTGAATTTATCGTTGCCGGGATACGGCTTGTCGCCGCGGGGAACGGAACAGTCATTGCCGCGTCGATTTGGGGCAAAATGAAAACCGTGTTCCAGATGGTCGCGATAATTGCGGCGATAATTATGCTTTTGCCGGTTTGCCCGCCGGATACTGCTGTGCTGATTACCAACATACTTGTATGGCTGTCGGCGGCAGTTACGGTTATCTCGGGCGCGGATTATGTTATAAAAAATATAGGACTGTTTAAGGAAGCTAAATAATGAAAAGAATTGTCAGCAGAGTAAGAAAAGCCGTTGAAGATTATGATATGATTCATGATGGTGACAAAATTGCCGTCGGTGTTTCGGGTGGAAAGGACAGCCTTGTGCTTTTGGGCGCGCTTGCGAATTTGTCACGGTACTATCCGAAAAAGTTCACGGTTATGGGACTCACGCTCGATATGGGGTATAAGCAGGATTATTCCGCCATACAAAAATATTGCGACGGCTTGGGCGTGGAATACGTTGTAAAGCCGACGAATATCGCGGAGGTGGTTTTCGATTACCGCAAGGAGGAAAATCCGTGCTCGCTGTGCGCAAAACTGCGCCGCGGCGCGCTGAACGACCTGGCGATAGAAAACGGCTGTAAGCGCGTGGCGCTCGGGCATCATAATGATGATGTGCTCGAAACGTTTCTTCTGAGCCTTATGTACGAGGGCAGAATTAACTGTTTCGCGCCGGTTACATATCTCGACAGAACCGATTTGTACTCAATCCGTCCGCTGATTTATGTGCGCGAGGGCGATATCCGCGGCGTTGTGCGGAAGATGGATATTCCCGTTTTAAAAAGCGCATGTCCGGTCGACGGCAGTACAAAGCGCGCGGAAATAAAGGATGTTATCGCGGATTTGGACAAGAAAGTCAATCCCGGACTGAAAAAAAGAATGTTTACCGCCATACAAAACAGCGGCATAGACGGTTGGAACAAATGATAAAAAGAGGGTGAAAAAATGCTGTCAAAGGCTCATTCTGTCGGACTTTTGGGAATAGACGGCTTTATGGTAACGGTCGAGGCGGACGTATCGGCGGGACTTCCGTCCATGGATATCGTGGGGCTCGGCGACGCCGCTATAAAGGAGTCAAAGGAGCGGATACGCTCGGGCGTGAAAAATTCGGGTTATACCTTCCCGGCGAAAAAACTTATAATAAATCTTGCACCGGCGTCCATGCGTAAGGAGGGGACGGGTTACGATCTGGCAATCGCCGTCTCGGTGCTTGCGGCTACGGGGCAGATTCCCATGCCGGACGAAAACTGCGTATTTATCGGCGAATTATCGCTCAGCGGCGCCGTAAACCGCGTTTCGGGCGTTTTGCCCATGGTGATTTCGGCGTATAACAAAGGTTTCAAAAGCTTTTTTGTGCCGGCGGAAAACGCAAAAGAGGCGGCGGTCATTGACGGCGTGAATATTTATCCCGTCAGAAATCTTGCCGAACTGTGCGCATGTCTGCGGAATGACAAGCCGATTGAAAAATATACCGTCGACGTTGAGCAAATGTTTGCCCAAAGGGCGGACGCACTTCTCGATTTCAGCGATGTCAAGGGACAGGAAAGCGCAAAGCGTGCGCTGGAAGTCGCCGCCGCGGGAAATCACAATATACTGCTGATAGGCTCACCGGGAACGGGAAAAACAATGCTTGCGCAGCGCATGCCGTCGATACTGCCCGACCTGTCGTTCGAGGAGGCGCTTGAGGTTTCGAAAATACACTCGATTGCCGGAATACTCCCGGCGGACGAACCGCTTATCACGCACCGTCCGTTCCGCAATCCGCATCACACGATATCGCCGATAGGGCTTTCGGGCGGAGGAACTCTGCCGCGCCCGGGGGAATTATCGCTCGCGCATAACGGCGTGCTGTTTCTGGACGAGCTGCCCGAGTTCAGGCGTGACGCGCTTGAAGTAATGCGCCAGCCGCTTGAGGACGGAAAAGTCACAATTTCACGCGTGAACGCAACGCTGACCTATCCGTGCAACCTGATGCTTATCGCGAGCATGAACCCGTGCAAATGCGGTTACCTCGGCGATTCGCGCCGTCAGTGCACGTGCACGCCGCGGCAGATAAATCAGTATCATTCGCGGATTTCAGGCCCGCTTTTGGACAGAATTGATATTCAGGTCGAGGTGGCAAATGTGGAATATGACGATTTGAGCCGTCTTGATAAGGCGGAATCGTCGTCGGAAATCAAAAAAAGAGTCAATGAAGCGCGGCAGATACAAAGGGAACGCTATAAAAAATACGGAATTTATTCCAATGCGCAGCTGCCCGCGGGTCTGCTCGGCGAATTTTGCCGCATGGGCGCGCGTGAAAACGAGATGCTTAAGGCGGCGTTTGAACGTTTGGGACTTTCTGCACGCGCACACTCGCGCATTTTAAAAGTGGCGCGCACCATCGCCGATTTGGCGGGCGAAAAGGATATCACAATCGCGCATATCGCCGAGGCAATTCAGTACAGAAATCTCGACAGAAAGTTTTTTGAATAAAAAATATGCATGATTTCTGTGGATTTTCACAGAAAAACAAAAAAGGGACACTAAAAAACCTTTACAAATGTGCAGAAAGGTTATATAATAAAAACAAAGAAAAACCAAACAAAACAAAAAGTTCGGAGGAATAACGATGTATAAAACAGATTTTGAAATCAGAAAAGAAATTTGTGAAATCGGCAGAAGAATTTACAATGACGGATTTGTTGCCGCAAATGACGGTAATATTTCGGTTAAAGTTGATGAAAACACCTATTTTGCAACACCGACGGGAGTTTCAAAGGGTTACATGACGCCGGAAATGATATGTAAAGTTGACGGCAAGGGACAGCTTAAAGAGCCGAACAACTGGAGACCGTCATCGGAATTTAAAATGCACCTTAAGGTTTACCAGGAAAGACCGGACGTAAACGCGGTTGTACACGCACACCCGCCTATCGCAACATCATTCGCTATTGCGGGCATCGCGCTGGACAAGCTGATTATGCCGGAGGCTATAATCTTTTTGGGCGCTGTTCCGATTGCGCAGTACGGCACGCCTTCCACGATGGAAATTCCGGAATCACTTCAGCCGTACATACAGGATTATGACGCGATTTTGCTTGCAAACCACGGCGCGCTTTCCTTCGGCTGTGACTTAAATACAGCATTCTTCAGAATGGAATCGACGGAATTTTATGCAAAGCTTTTGTTCTACTCGACAATGCTCGGCGGCGCAAAAGAAATTCCCTGCGGCGAGGTTAAAAAGCTTATCGATTTGAGAAAGACGTTCGGCGTTCCGGGCAGACACCCGATGGAAAAACTGTGCCCGGGCTGCTATGAGGACGGCACATGCGAAATGAGCCCGACCGAGGCGAATGAAAAAATTCATGCGGAAAGTTCGGCGGCATATCACGGATTCCACCCGCTTGATTCCCAGATTAAATATTACAAAGAGCACGGCGAATACACCGACCGCGGCGGAGAGAAAAAGAGTGACGCCGATATCGAAAAAATCGTTGCCGAGGTAACAAAGCGCGTTATGGAGAAATACGGTAAATAATGGCGGCATTATATACGGGCATGGGCGACGGCGGATATACCGCCGTAATCGGTGACGGAAAGATATCCAAAGCCGACGTGCTCATCGACCTGATAGGTACAATGGACGAGGCGTCAGCGGCGCTAGGGCTTGCAAGAGCATGCGCGGACGACGGTAAAATAAAAACGGACATACAGTGGCTTTTGCGAATTTTTGTCCCGCTCATGGGCGCGGTTGCCGGCGGAAAAATCGCGGCGGACGCGGAGCTTATATCGGAGTTGGAACGCAAAATCGACGGATACGGAACGGAATTTGACGGCTTTTCAATGCCGGGCGAAAATCTTGTTTCGGCGCATCTCAATATGGCACGCTGTATCGTACGCCGCGCGGAGCGCGTGGCGGCGGCACTTCTGCATGAGGGCAGAATAAGCCGCGAAACGGCGGTATGCCTTAACAGAATGTCCGATTTGATTTACGCTATGAGCCGTTGTGCCGAAAAGTAATAATGAAAGGAAATTATCATGAATATAAATGAGAAAGAAATTTCCGAAATTGTCAGAGGCGTGCTGTCCGAGATGGGCGCGGCAAAGCAGGCGCCGCGTAAACAGCTGGGCGTTTTTGACACAATGGAGGAAGCAATCGCAGCGGTTGATAAGGCATATACGCTTTTCCGTAATTATAATAAAGAACAAAGAGAAAAGATTATCAGCGAAATAAGAAAGCTGACTCACGCCGAGGCGGAAATTATGGCTAAAATGGCGGTTGAGGAAACAAAGATGGGTAATGTTTATCATAAAACATTAAAGCATCATCTTGTTGCGGACAAGACTCCGGGAACAGAGGATTTGGAGTGCAAGGCGCTTTCGGGCGACCACGGTCTGACGCTTGTTGAGCAGGGACCTTACGGAATTATCGGCGCGATTACACCGTCGACAAACCCGACCTGTACCGTTATCTGCAACAGTATCGGTATGCTGGCGGCGGGCAACGGCGTTATTTTCAACACGCACCCGCACGCAAAGGTATGCTCATGCTATGCGGTTGACTTGGTAAACCGCGCGGTACTGGCTGCCGGCGGTCCGGAAAATATTGTTGTTACGGTTAAAAACCCGACAATGGAAACGTCAAATATGATGGTAAACAGTCCGCTTGTAAGAATGTTGGTCGCAACGGGCGGCCCGGGCGTTGTAAAAATGCTCTTGTCAAGCGGTAAAAAGGCAATAGGCGCGGGCGCGGGCAATCCGCCGGTAATCGTTGACGAAACCGCCGATATCGTAAAGGCAGGCAAGGATATTATCGACGGCTGTACGTTCGACAACAATCTTCCGTGCATTGCCGAAAAGGAATGTTTTGCAATAAGCAGTATCGCCGACCAATTGATTGCGGAAATGCAGAAAAACGGTGCATATCTGATAAATGCACAGCAGGTAAAGGCTTTGGAGGACGTAGTTTTGGTAACCGTTCCGCCGAAAAAGCCGGGCGACAAGCCTAAGAGAGTTATTAATAAAAACTGGGTAGGCCGCGACGCAAGAAAAATTCTTGCCGAAATCGGCGTGAATGTGGGCAGCGATATCAGATGTATCATCTGCGAGACGGAATTTGAACAGGCATTTGTTCAGACCGAACTCATGATGCCGATTTTGCCGATAGTGCGCTGCGATACCTTCGAGCAGGCGCTTGATATGGCGGTTAAGGCGGAACACGGCTGCCGTCATACGGCTCATCTGCACTCAAAGAATGTTGACAGAATGACGGCGTATGCGAAGGCTATCTGCACAACGATATTTGTTAAAAACGCACCGAGCTATGCCGGAATCGGTTTCGGCAGCGAGGGTCACACAACCTTCACGATTGCGGGCCCCACGGGCGAGGGTATCACCTCGGCGCGCAGCTATACAAGACAGCGCCGCTGCGTTTTGGTCGACAGCCTGTCAATTATATAGAAAGGACTGAAAAATCATGCATATAGATGAAAATGAAATTGCACGGCTGGTAAAATCGGTTTTGTCCGAAATGGACACGGCACCGAAGGCGTCAAAGCCGGCGGGCGGTGCAATCCCCAAAACCGCAAGAGTTGCAATGATGACAAAGCTTGAACATTTCGAAGTTCAGGAATATCCTATTCCCGAGCTCGGCGACGACGATATTCTCGTAAAGGTTGAAGGATGCGGAATCTGCGGAACCGACGCGCACGAATACAAGCGCGACCCGTTCGGACTTATTCCGGTTGTACTGGGTCATGAAGGTACCGGTGAAATCGTAAAAATGGGTAAGAATGTCAAAAAGGACAGCGCCGGAAAGCCGCTTAAGCTTGGCGATAAGGTTGTTACCTGTATGATTTTCAAGGACAACCCCGATATCACGATGTTTGACCTTAATAAGCAGAATGTCGGCGGTGCGGACGTTTACGGACTTCTCCCCGATGATGACGTACATTTAAACGGCTGGTACAGCGATTACATATTAATCCGCGGCGGCTCGACAGTATTTAACGTAAGTGATTTGGATTTGGATTCCAGAATTTTGATTGAGCCGTGCGCAGTGCTTGTTCACGCGGTTGAAAGAGCAAAAACAACGGGAATTTTAAGATTTAACTCACGCGTTGTCGTTCAGGGCTGCGGACCTATCGGTCTTATCTGTATCGCAGTTCTGCGCACAATGGGCGTACAGAACATCGTTGCCGTTGACGGAAATGCGGCAAGACTTGAATTTGCCAAGAGAATGGGTGCGGACGAAACCGTAAACTTTACGGAGTTCAAAGGTGTTGAGGCTCTTGCAGAGGGCGTAAAGGCGGCGTTCGGCGGATATTTTGCTGATTTTGCATTCCAGTGCACCGGCTCGCCCGCGGCACACAGCAATATTTATAAATTTATCCGCAACGGCGGCGGACTTTGCGAGCTGGGATTCTTTATCAACGGCGGCGACGCAACGATTAATCCGCACTTTGACATGTGTTCAAAGGAAATCACGCTTGTCGGTTCATGGGTATACACGCTCAGAGATTATGCAACAACGTTTGATTTCTTAAAGCGTGCAATTGCGATAGGTCTGCCGATAAAGGAACTTATAACGCACCGTTTCGGACTTGACGAAATGAACGAGGCAATGCAGACAAACCTTTCGCAGAAGGGACTCAAAATTGCTTATATCAATAAGGATTGAGAGGTTAAAAGATAATGCCTGACGCAATTGGAATTGTTGAAATGTTCGGACTTGTGGCGGCATATGTGGCGGCGGACGCGGCGGCAAAGGCGGCGGACGTGAAAATTATCGCCATTGACACCAACAAGCCGGCACATGCGGAGCGCGAGGAAGTTCCGCTTATCACGGTGGTAAAGATGCAAGGCTCGGTCGCGGCAGTGAATGCGGCGGTTGAGGCTGCTGCCGAACAGGCACAGCGCATTACCGGATTGATAAGCAAACACGTTATCGCGCGGCCTACCGCGGACGCTCAGAAAATGGCGGAGCGCGTGAGCGTAGGCAGAGACATAATCGGACATATACAAAATAACAAATAATACGCCCTTTTTGCGGCGGAACGGAGGATTAACATGGAAGCATTGGGAATGATTGAAACAAGAGGTCTTACGGCTTCAATCGAGGCGGCAGACGCCATGACAAAGGCGGCAAATGTTGCCCTTGTCGGAACAGAAAAAATCGGTTCGGGTCTTGTAAGCGTTATCGTAAGAGGTGACGTAGGCGCGGTTAAGGCTGCCGTTGAGGCGGGTGCAACTGCTGCATCAAAACTCGGCGAATTGGTTGCACAGCACGTAATTCCGCGTCCGCACAGCGATGTGGAAAAAATCTTGCCGAAAATCTGATTAGAGAGGTACAAGAGTTATGGAATTTTCTCTTGGTCTGGTAGAGGTATCGGCGCTCGGAAACGCGATTGCGATGCTTGATGAAATGCTTAAAGCGGCGGACGTTGAGTTCGTAGCTGTTGAGCGGCGGCTCGGCGGAAGGTTGGTAACGATAGTGGTGCGCGGGAGCGTGTCATCGGTTACGGCGTCCGTTGAGGCGGGCAAAAGATTTGCCGGCGACATCGGCTGCTTAAAGGCGGCGGAGGTTATCGCAAGACCGCACAGCGAGATACTGAAATTCCTTCATCTTGACGAAAAGAAAGATGAAACGGAAAAAGAACCGGAAAAGAAGGCGGAACCGAAGGAAAAACCGGCTGCCGCAAAAAAGAAGGAATCTAAAGCCGACGCGGCTTCAGATATAAAAAAGACTCCCAAGAAGCGGAGCACAAAAAAAGTTAAATAGAGCGAAACGCTCAGAAAGCAGAGGTAATTAAAAATGGCAGTAGAAGCATTGGGAATGGTTGAAACAAGAGGTCTTGTAGCTGCAATCGAGGCTGCGGACGCAATGGTTAAGGCTGCAAATGTACAGCTTATCGGAACCGAAAGAATCGGTTCGGGTCTTGTAACCGTTATGGTAAGAGGTGACGTAGGCGCTGTTCAGGCTGCAACAGACGCAGGCGCTGCAGCAGGCTCAAAGCTTGGCGAGCTTGTTTCCGTTCACGTAATTCCGCGTCCGCACGGCGACGTAGAAAAGATTTTGCCTGTTTTGAAATAATTCGGGTAAAGGGAAGTTTAGGCGGAACCTGTAAGGGCGCCCTTGCAGGTTCCTGAAATTCCACAAAGGAGTTTTTTTATAATGCTTGACGAAAAATTGATTGAATCCATCACCGACAGCGTGATGAAAATTTTAAATAAAGAGGACGACGCCGGTATAAAGGTGGGCGTTTCCGCGCGGCATGTGCATTTGTCGCAGCAGGATTTGGAATCATTGTTCGGCAAAAAGGAACTGACGGTGAAAAAATATCTTATGGGCGGTCAGTTTGCTGCGGAAGAATGTGTAACGCTTGTAAGTCCGTCGCTCCGCTCAATCGAGGGTGTGAGAGTTTTGGGCCCGGTAAGAAAACAGTCGCAGGTTGAAATTTCGCGTACCGATACTTTTAAATTGAAGGTCAGCCCCCCGGTAAGACCGTCGGGCGAGCTGAAGGGCAGCGCGCCTATGGCATTGGTAGGCCCGTGCGGCAGCGTGTTTTTGAATGAAGGCACAATTATCGCGAACCGCCATATCCATTTCAATTTGGAGGACGCGGCAAAGTACGGCGTTGAGGATAATGACATAGTTGATGTGGAAATCTGCAGCGCAAAGCCGACGCGTTATTATAATGTACAGGTGCGCGTGCATAAGGATTTCAATACCGAAATGCACATCGATACCGATGACGCAAACGCGGCGGGTATAAAAACGGGCGACAGAGTTATTATTCTGCCGAAAAATTAATTTCGAAAATTAGAATTATTTATATAAATTTTAGGAGAAAAACTATGATATTGGCGAAAATCAAGGGGAGCATTGTTTCCACGGTAAAAAATGATAAGCTTGTAGGCTATAAATTCATGATAGTCGAAACAATCGAGAACGGCAAGCCAACGGGAAATCACATGATTGCGGTTGACGGAGTCGGCGCCGGTATCGGAGAAGAAGTTTTGATTGCAACGGGCAGCGGCGCGAGACTTGCGCTGGACAGACAGGACGCACCTGTGGACGCAGCAATCGTAGGAATTGTGGATAAAAACCAGTAATCGGGAGGAATATACATGACGTTTGAAGAACTTCAGAAACTCGTGTTTGACGCAGGTATCGTCGGCGCGGGCGGTGCAGGTTTTCCTACGCATAAAAAGCTGTCAAAGGACATAAAGCAGATTGTCGTAAATGCAGCGGAATGTGAGCCGCTTATGGCGGTCGACCATCACATTTTAAAAAAGCACTTTCGCGCGCTTGTGGATACGCTTAAAGACTTGGCGGAAATTTTGGGTGCGGAAGAAGTTTTAATCGGAATAAAGGGCAAAAATATTCCTTTGCTTGATGAAAAAATCTGCAGGGAAATTGAAGGAACGAACATAAAAATTCGTGAAATTCCCGATATTTATCCCGCGGGCGATGAGGTTGTGCTCGTATATGAAACGACCGGCAAAATTATTCCCGAGGGCAGCATACCCGTGTCGGTAGGCGTTATGGTAATCAATGCCGAAACGGTGTATAACATACATAATATGATGGTGCGCCATCAGAATGTTACGCAGAAATATGTGCTTATAGGCGGCGCTGTGCCGAATGATATAATCGTGCGCGTGCCCGTCGGCATGAAAATCAGCGAGCTGTTTAAAGATTGCGGTTATAACGATTTGGACGGCATGGCGGTAATCAACGGCGGTCCGATGATGGGCAAGCTTGTGGACTTGGAAAATGATGTTATCACAAAAACAACTAAGGGGCTTTTGGTATTTCCCGAGACGCATCAGGTAATTCAGCGCAAGAGAATGCCGATGTCCATGACGCTTAAACGGGCGTCGGCGGCATGCTGTAACTGTCATATGTGCAGCGATATGTGTCCGCGGTATCTTTTGGGATATAATCTGCGCGTGGATAAAACAATCCGCGCGGCATCACACGGGGAAGTGCAGAATGTAAACAACTTTACGCAATCTGCGCTGTGTTGCGGCTGCGGAATATGTACGGCTGTTGCATGTCAGCAGATGTTAAATCCGCAGGCGATTTCAACGGCGGTAAAGCGCGAATTGTCGCGCCAGGGATTCCGCCGCACGAACAACGCCGCACCGCAGGAGGTGCGTAAGGAACGCGCCGGCAGACTTGTTCCGTCGGAGGTATTAATCGACCGATTGGGAATACGCAAGTATGTCAAGGAGCAGGTGTTCCGCGATAACGATATTTTTGAACCGAAATGTGTATATATACCGCTTTCGCAGCATGTGGGCAAACCGGCGGCACCGACGGTGAAGGTCGGCGCTAAGGTGAAGGTTGGCGACGTAATCGCGGTCACCGATAAATCGGCTCTCGGAACAACCATGCACGCGAGCATAGACGGAACGGTTAAGGAAATTACCGATAAGTGTGTTGTAATCGAAAGGTAGAGATAAAGCATGAACGCAATAGGTCTTGTAGAAGTTAAAAATATTTCAAAGGGCGTTAAAGTCACCGACGAAATGCTGAAAAGCGCGGGCGTAAGCCTTATTCAATCGGGTTCGGTATGTCCCGGTAAGTTTGTAACGATTGTCGGCGGTTCGCTGTCGTCAATTCAGGCGGCGGTCGACAGGGCGACTATGGTCAGCGAGGATGCGCTTATTGATAAATTTGTGATAGGAAATCTCGGAGATAAAGTTTTCGAGGCAATGTGCGGCACGGCGGATACCGCGGTGCGCAAGGCGTTGGGAATTGTGGAAACCTTCACGGCGGCAAGCGCAATTATCGCGGCGGACGCGGCGGTAAAGGCGGCGAACATTTCGCTTATCGAAGTGCGCGTGGCGCGCGGCATGGGTGGCAAATGCTTTGTTTCCATGACGGGTGAAGTTGCGGACGTTAAAGCGGCTGTCGAGGCGGGCGCGCGTCTTGCGGCGGAGGAAGGCGTACTAATCAATACCGAAGTTATCGCAAACCCGCACCCCGAACTTTGGGAAGCGGTGCTTTAAGAGAAAAAACGGGCGGTGCCGATTTATTTTCGGCAGACCGCTCTTTTTTAATGCTCCGACGGCGCGGGCATGCTATGATATTTAAAAAAAATTATCAAAAATGTTATAAATTATAATCTGACGGTAAATAATAATGGTAGTCTATGAAACAGAAAGGAAGATTATAATGAATAAAACAAAAATTATCCTTGCGGCAAGCCTTATGGCAATGGCACTTGCGTCATGCGGAAACAACAATAATAATAATGTTGATAAATCACCCTCACCGTCACCGGCGGCAACCAACGGAACAAACGTCGGCGACGATATCGGCAATGCCGTTTCCGACACAGAGAAGGCTGTCGGCGATACGCTGAACGATGCCGGAAACGCCGTGAACAAGGCGGCGGACAGCATGAACAGCAACACAAAGAAACAGTAAGCGATTTCGGCGGAAATATTACACAATGTAAAAAAGCGGAGTAAATTTAGTTTACTCCGCTTTTTGTATAAGAAAACCACGTAATTTGAACCAATCTCCTGATTTTTGGCCTGATTTTTGAGGGGCGGTTCACTATGAGACACTCGTCAATTACCACATTCGATTGATATTTCGTTAAAGATTTTCAGATAATCGTCGATAGTTTGATTTTTGCGCTCCTCGCCCTTAATATCAAGAACAATTCCGCCTTCATGCATCATAATCGTGCGCGTGCCGTAGGAAACGGCGTGCCGCAGATTGTGCGTTACCATGAGCGTGGTTATGCCTTTTTCCTTTACAACTTTGTCGGTCAGCGACATAACAATATCGCTGGATTTCGGGTCGAGAGCGGCGGTGTGCTCGTCAAGTAAGAGCAGCGTCGGCGTCTGCATGGTCGCCATAATGAGCGCAAGCGCTTGGCGCTGTCCGCCCGACAGCGTTCCCGCAAGCGTTTCCATGCGGTTTTCCAGTCCCATTCCCAAAAGTTCCAGCTGACTGCGGTAAAAATCGCGGCGTTTTGTATTCAACCCCTTTGTCAGTCCATAGCCATGCCCTTTGTTGTCGGCAATCGACATATTTTCCATTATCGTCATGGACGGACTCGTTCCCATAGACGGATTTTGGAATACACGCGCAATCTTTGCCGCACGCTGATAATTCTTCTGTTTGGTAATGTCTGCGCCGTCCAGAATAACGCTGCCGCTGTCCGGCTTGATATCGCCCGAAACTATGTTCAGCGTCGTCGTTTTACCGGAACCGTTACTGCCGACCACGGCTACAAATTCGCCGCCGTCAACCTGCAGATTGAAATCTTCAAAGAGAGTTTTTTCGTCAATCGTGCCTTTGTTGAATTTTTTGTATATGTGTTCAAGTTTAAGCATTTGCGCGCCCCTCCTTGCTCCTGTTCATAACGTCGTTCAAAATCATTGTCGCGAGGAACAGCACCGTTACCACCATTTTCGTGTCGGACGACTGAAGTCCCGAGGACAGCGCAATCGTGATACATGCTTTATATATAATCATGCCGAGAATTACGCCGGTGGTAACCTTCATGAATTTAAGGCGTTTAAAGACGGTCGTTCCGATAATAACCGCCGCAAGACCCATAACCATGGTACCCGTTCCCGAGGAAATATCGAACTGCATTGCACGCTGACAGTAAAGCGCGCCGGAAAGTCCGACAAGTCCATTCGCGATTGCAAGACCGATGATTTTGATTTTGCCCGGGTTCTGTGCAAGCGTTACGACAAGACCTTCGTTATCGCCCACACTTTTGAGCAGAAATCCCGACTTTGTTTTAAGGTACAAATCAAGCAAAATTTTAACCACAACCGCAATGACAAACAAAATAATCAGGTATCTGTAGTTGAAAACGGGATTTTCGCTCTTTACTGCGTCGAAAATTGTGGGTTTGGCCATGAGAAACTCATTCGGCGAGCCGACAATTCTGTAGTTAATCGAGTACAGACCTGTCATTACAAGAATACCCGAAAGCAAATCCTTGATTTTAAATTTGACGTGCAGAATACCGGTAATGCAGCCGGCAATAACACCCGCCGCCGTTGCCGCCAAAAGGCACAGCCACGGATTTACGCCCGCCGTCACAAGCGCCGTGCTGACAGCCGCGCCCAGCGGAAATGTTCCGTCTACCGTTAAATCCGGGAAGTCCAGAATTTTATAGCTTATGTAAATTCCCAAAGCCATAATTCCGTATATAAATCCCTGTTCCAAAATTCCGATTATAATACCTGACATAAGATTTTAACCTTCCTAAAGAATTGGGGTTGACGTGACATCAACCCCGTAATTTTTTTATTCAACCGTTGTTGCACTTTCCAGAACATCTGCCGGGGCAGTAATTCCGAGCTTGTTGCATACGGTTTTGTTGACTGTTATTTTCGATTCCTTTAAAGTTTCGTACGGTATGGACGATACCGACTCACCCTTTAATACCTTTGCCGCCATAATTCCCGCCAGTTTGCCGAGTTCTATATAGTCAAGTCCGGCAGACGCGATACAGCCGTTTTTAACCTGTTCTTCTTCCGAGCCGAATACCGGGATATTTTTCGCATTCGCTTTGTCCAAAACTACGCCCAATGCCGAAACAACGGTGTTATCGGTCATGTTCGAGATGCAGTCGACCTTGCCGAGAAGTACGTCTGCCGCCTGTGCAACTTCCGCCTCGGCGCCTATGCCGATTGTTTCGATTTCAAAGCCGTAATTCGGCGCTTCCGTCTTGTACGTTTCGATTGTACTTACTGAATTTGCTTCGCTTGTAGTATAAATGATACCGATTTTCTTTGCGTCCGGCATCATATTTCTTATCAGCTTAAGCTGGTCTACAACCGGAAGGCTGTCGCTTACGCCGGTAATTCCGTCAAGCGGCTCGGCTGCGCTTTTTGCAAGCTGTGCCGCAATTGGGTCGGACACAGCGTTGAAGATTACCGGTATGCCCTTATCATGGCAAGCCGCGTAAAGTGCCTGTGCCGACGGCGTCGCAATGCCGCATACAAGGTCATATCCGCCCGATGCAAACGTTGGCGCGATTTGTGAGTTTGTCGACATATCGCCCGCCGCGCTCTTTTCGTCAATGGTTATGTTATCGCCGTCGGTGAATCCTTCCGACGCAAGTCCCTGAACAAAGCCTTTGCGGCAATTGTCAAGCGATGGGTGGTCGGCAAGCTGAACAACGCCGACTTTGTATGATTCCTTTTTCGTGCCGCCGTCCGTACTGCCGCATGCTGTCAACGCTCCGACGGTCATAATTCCTGCCAATACCAATGCTAATCTCTTCATATTCTCATCTCTCCTATTCCGCACACTTGTGCTGCTCTAAATTAAAAAATCTCAGAACAGATTAGTTCCGAGACAAAATACACAAATAATATTCGTTAACTATTCTCATCTAATCTATTCTGTAACACATTATATACCCAAAAATCCGATTTGTCAATACTTTTAAAAAAAATTTTTCGGCACAATCTTCCGTATAATTTGCCGCAATTTTCGGCATACTTATAATATAGTATGCGTATGCGTGCTACGACGCGTACTATCATTTACCCTTTTATCATATATACCACCACGAAGGAGCCGTGACAAAACAGTATTTTGCCGCAGCTCCTTTTGGTGTGGGGATTTTTTACACGTTTATCTCGATTGAAACGCCGAGTTCTGCGGCGTTTTTCTCAAGAACGGGTTTAACGTCCTCATTTATGAAGTCGGTAACCTGTTCACAGCTTCTGCCGACGTAGTTTTCCGGTTTCAACAGTTTTTTCAGACTGTCCATGTCGGTGTCGAAGGACGGGTCGGCGGCGATAAGTTCAAGCAGATTGTTTTCGAGTCCCTCAACCTTTACGCGCTTGCCCGCCTCCATGGAATAGCGGCGGATTTTCTCGTGCAGTTCCTGGCGGTCGCCGCCGCGTTTTACGGCGTCCATCATGATATTTTCCGTCGCCATGAACGGAATTTCGCGCATGAACTGCTGCCGGATAACTTTCGGATAAACGACAAGTCCGTCCACAACGTTAATGTACAGGCTGAGTATGGCGTCGGTTGCGAGAAATGCCTCGGGTATGCTGATGCGCTTGTTTGCCGAGTCGTCAAGTGTGCGCTCGAACCATTGTGTCGATGCGGTTATCGCGGGATTGAGCGCGTCGACTATTACGTACCGCGCGAGCGAGCCTATGCGCTCCGAGCGCATGGGATTGCGCTTGTACGCCATTGCCGATGAGCCTATCTGCGATTTTTCAAACGGTTCTTCGATCTGCTTTAGGTGCTGCAAAAGGCGGATATCGTTTGAAAATTTGTACGCACTCTGCGCAATTCCGGAAAGCACGCTGAGCATTTCGTAGTCCAGCTTGCGCGGATATGTTTGTCCGCTGACGGAAAAGCATGATTTGTACCCCATTTTTTCGGCAATCTTTTTGTCCAAAAGCTTGCACTTTTCGTGGTCGCCGTCGAAAAGTTCCAAAAAGCTTGCCTGTGTGCCGGTCGTACCCTTTGAGCCGAGCAGTTTCGCCTTGGAAAGCTGATGTTTGGCATTTTCCAAGTCCATCAGCAAATCCTGCAGCCAGAGAGTCGCTCTTTTGCCGACGGTTGTCGGCTGTGCGGGCTGAAAATGTGTGAAGGCAAGCGTCGGCAGCGATTTATGGTTGTCGGCGAATTTTGAAAGCTCGCATATTACGTTCACGAGTTTTTTATGTATAAGGCGCATTGCCTCGGTCATGATGATTATGTCGGTGTTGTCGCCTACGTAGCAGCTTGTCGCGCCCAGGTGGATTATCGGCTTTGCCTCAGGGCATTGCACGCCGAACGCGTACACGTGGCTCATGACGTCGTGGCGCACTTCCTTTTCGCGCGCTTTTGCAACGTCATAGTTGATGTCCTCGGCGTGTGCCTTCATTTCGGCTATCTGCTTGTCGGTTATGTCAAGTCCAAGCTCCTTTTCGCTTTCGGCAAGGGCAATCCATAGTTTTCGCCATGTGGTAAATTTTTTGTCGGGCGAAAACAGGTACTGCATCTCCTTTGACGCATAGCGTGAATTGAGCGGTGATTCATATGTGTTATTCATTGTTCATATCCTTTCCGTAAGTTACTACACTAATTATATTATACTTCCGCCGTATTTGCAAGAGTTTTACAGAATATTTTGTGCATTGACGCTGTAGTTTTCCGGAAGATGCTTTAAAAGATGCTTAAGGCGCAGGCAGCGGACTTCGGTTTCGGTTTTGTTGCTGTTTTGCGCATAGCCGTAGAGTTCCGATACGCATACTTCGATTTCGTCAATAACTTCGTGATTTATCGTGGATAAAAGGAAGGTTTTTCGGCGGCTGATGCTGTCGGACAAATCGGAAATTTCCGTAAGAGCCGTATCAAAATCGCCCGCGTCCGCTGCGGCGCTGATTTCGTCGCACGCGGAAATAAAATTCCCCGATACGCGGTCTATCCCTATGTTAAAGGCAATTCCGCCGCACACCAAAAATGCGGCGATTACCATGGCGCTTATAAAACTTTTCATTTTTGGTCTTTTTCTCCCTTCTTTTGGATATACAGCGTTCCGTCGTCATTCAGCATTGCCAAAAAGATGTCGCTGAAGTTGCTGCCGAGCTTGGTCTCAAGCCATTTTTCGTTTCTGCCCGAACGCGCAAGCTCGTTTTTGTTCAGCTCGCCGTCCGCCACCAACAGGTACGGCAGTTCCGTCAATCCGTTTTTCGTTTTTTGCAGAACACTCAGCTGTCCGTTGGTTTCCAAAACAGCTGCCTGCACTTCCGATATATCGGCATACCCGGCAATGCGCAGCTGCTCCAACAGGTCGTTTAAGTTGAAACGCAGCCGTTCCAGCTCGCCCTCGTTCACGTGCCCTTTGTATACGACGATGCTCGGCTCGCCCGTGATATACCGCCGCGCGCGTCGGCTTTTTAAGCAGATGAATGACATTGTGACTTCGCCCACGAGCAGCGTCAGAACGGGAACTATGCCCGAAAGCAGCGGTATGTCAATCGACTGCATCGGCACCGACGCAAGGTCGGAAATCATTATCGCAACCACTAATTCCGACGGCTGCATTTCGCCTATCTGGCGCTTGCCCATAACCCGCATGGACGCGACGACCAAAAGATATAAAAACAAAGTCCGAATTGTTAAAATCAGCATAATAAAATTCAATCCTTTCCGTACGGACAGATATTTATTTATATTTTCTCATAAATTTGTAATATTATTCTTTACTTTAATGATTTAAAGTGGTAAAATAGTAATGAGGTGATTTTATGAATTCAAAGCTTGACGGGGAAACGGTGCATATGCTTTATAAAGCATTTCTCGCGCTGGAAAATGAGGAAGAATGCGGCGCATTTTTGGAGGATTTGTGTACGATAACCGAGATTAAGTCCATGGCGCAGCGGCTTGAAGTTGCGCGGGCTTTAAAGAAAAACGAAATATACAGCGAAATTGCGCACAAAACGGGTGCGTCCACGGCGACGATTTCACGCGTGAGCCGCTGTTTGAATTACGGTACGGACGGCTACAATACTGTGCTGTCAAGGTTGGGTGACGGCAATGAATAGCTACACGAAATTCGCGTCGCTTTATGACGGACTCATGAATGAAGATGTCAATTATGACGAATGGGCGGACTATATTGAAAATCTGTTTGATAAATACGACCGCTCGCCGGGGATTGTGTGCGATTTAGCGTGCGGAACGGGGAATATGACGCTGCCCCTTGCGCGGCGCGGATATGATATGATAGGCGTGGACAAGTCCTTTGACATGCTTTCGATTGCGCGCGAAAAAGCAGCGGCGGAAAATTCGGATATTATGTTTTTGGAGCAGGATTTATCGAAATTGGATTTGTACGGCGGCTGTGACGCGTTTTTGTGCATGATTGACGGATTCAATTACATTTTAAATCCGAATACACTCTATAAAATCGCAAAGCGCATACACACGTGCTTTTTGGAGCCGGGCGGAATATTTATCTTCGATATAAGCAGCGAATACAAACTGAGGGAATATATAGGGAACAACACCTTTATCCATGACGGCAACAAGGTTTTTTATACATGGGAAAATAAATTCCGCGAAAAAATAAAAATGTCGGATATGTATCTGAACTTTTTCGTAAAAAACGGCGGAACGTACACGCGTTTCGGCGAAAGACATATGCAGCGGGCGTACTCGATTGATGAAATCAAGCGCATTTTCCGCGCGGCGGGATTTAAAAAAATCACCGCGTTTTCGCCGCTCACCTTTGACAAGCCGAAAAAACACGATATGCGCGTGGTTTTTGTTGCGGAATAGCGGCCCGATTTTCCGTAAACACTTGATTTTTCCTTTATTCTGTGATATAATTAATTAGTTGGAGATGACCATATCTTCCCGTTAGGAGGACTTAAAGAATGGCAAAAAAATTCAAAGAAAAAGAGCTTGATATGGAGGCTATTGAAAATCAAAAAATAGTCAATGTCGAGCTTAATTCCGAAATGAAAAAATCGTATATAGATTATGCAATGAGCGTTATTGTTGCAAGAGCGCTGCCTGATGTGCGCGACGGTTTAAAGCCGGTTCACAGGCGTATATTGTATGATATGTATGAATCGGGACTTTTATACGAGGCGGATTTTAAGAAGTCGGCGGCGACCGTCGGCGACGTTTTGGGTAAATATCACCCGCACGGCGACGCATCTGTTTACGACGCGATGGTGCGTTTGGGACAGGATTTCTCACTGCGGTATCCGCTTGTACAGGGTAAGGGTAACTTCGGTTCAATCGACGGCGACCCCCCCGCGGCATACAGATATACCGAGGCGAAAATGTCCAAGCTGTCGGCGGAAATGCTTTCCGATATCGAAAAGCGCACCGTTGATTTTGTGCCGAATTATGATGATAAACTGTTGGAGCCGGACGTACTTCCGTCGCGATTCCCGAACCTTTTGGTAAACGGTTCGTCGGGTATCGCGGTAGGTATGGCGACGAATATTCCGCCGCATAATCTGTCCGAAACCATTGACGGAATTATCGCCGCGATTGACGACCCGATGATTACGATTGAGGAATTGATGCAGAACTACATCAAGGGCCCGGATTTTCCGACGGGCGGTGTAATTATGGGCAAAAGCGGTATCCGCAAGGCGTATACGACAGGTCGCGGACGTATCATTGTGCGCGCAAAGGCGGAAATTGAGGAACTGGACAACGGCAGACAGCGCATTGTTGTAACGGAACTCCCGTATCAGGTTAATAAGGCGCGCCTGGAAAAATATATCAATGAGCTTGTGCGTGACGGCAAGCTGGACGGAATTGCGTCCACACGTGACGAGTCGGATGCGAATATGCATTTTATTATCGATATAAAGCGCGACGCAAACGCAAATGTTGTGCTTAACAACCTGTTCCGCTATACGCAGATGCAGGAGACTTTCGGCGCAATCATGATTGCACTTGTGGATAAAGAGCCGAAAATACTTAATCTGCGCGAAATGATTGACGCGTATATCCATCACCAGGAGGACGTTATAAAGCGCCGTACGAGTTTTGACCTAAACAAAGCGCTCGAACGTCTGCACATTCTGGAAGGCTATAAAATTGTTGTCGATAATGTGGACGAAGTTATCGCGATAATTCGTAAATCGTCATCGATTGCGGATTCCAAGGTTAAGCTGAGCGAGCGGTTCTCACTGACGGATGAACAGGCAACGGCAATCGTTCAGATGCAGTTGGGACGTTTGTCCGGCATGGAGCGCGATAAGATTGAGACGGAATTCCGGCAGCTCACCGAAAAGGTTGCGGAACTTCAGGGTATTCTTGCCGATGAGGGCAAGGTTTTGGAAATCGTTAAGGAAGATTTGCTGAAAATTAAAGCAAAATACGGCGATGAACGCCGTACCGAGATTTCCATGTCGGCAATAGATATCGAGGACGAGGATTTAATCGAAAAAGAGGACGTTGTAATCACGCTTACGCACACGGGTTATACAAAGCGTGTGCCGGTTGATACGTATAAGTCGCAGCATCGCGGCGGACGCGGAATTTCGGGACTTGCAACGCGTGAGGAAGATTTTGTCGAGCATATCTTCACAGCGTCAACGCATGACCACGTTCTGTTCTTCACAAACCGCGGCATTGTGTATCACCTGAAGGCTTATCAGCTCCCCGAGGCGGGCAGAACCGCGAAGGGAACGGCGATAGTAAATCTTCTTCCGCTTGAAAGCGATGAGAAGATTACGGCGGTAATACCTGTCAGCGAATTTGAGGACGGAAAGTATCTGACGTTCGTAACGAAAGTCGGCACGATTAAGAAAACCGATTTGATGGCATACGCAAAAATCCGCACGAACGGCTTGCGCGCGATTGATATTGCCGAAGGCGATGAACTTATCAGCGTTAAGATTGTGGATAATGACAGCCAGCTTATTATAGGTACGCGCAAGGGTATGGCAATCCGCTTTGCCGAGAGTGACGTACGCCCCATGGGCAGAACGGCGCACGGCGTGCGCGGCATACGCCTTAAAACTGCGGACGACTATGTTGTCGGCGCGGTGACGGTTAAGGACGGCGCACAGCTTTTGACAATTACCGAAAACGGCTACGGCAAAAAGACGTCGTTTGATGAATATAAGGTTCAGATGCGCGGCGGTATGGGCGTATTTAACTATAAGCTTACCGAAAAAACGGGCGATGTTGCGGGACTTAAAGCGGTTACCGATGACGACGATATCATGATGATAACGTCGGACGGCGTTATTATAAGAACGCACACGGCGGAAATCAGCACCTATTCGCGACAGACGCAGGGTGTGCGCGTTATGAAACTTGACGACGGCGTTAAGCTTGTCAGCGTGGCGACGACGGGGCATATTGACGAGGAAGAAATTACGGAAAGCGGTGAAGAAAATGAGTAAAAGGAGAATTGGTATGAAGATAATGCTGGGATTTTTACTTTCATTGACGATAGGTGCGCAGAGCGGCTGCGGAACGGACAGCAAGACGGAAACGCCGGAGGCGACCAATACGCCGGCAGCGGTTCAGCAGGATTCCGAAGTAGACCGTTCCGACCCGATTAATATTAAAATCACTCTTGAGGACGGACGTGTAATGACAGCGGCACTTTATCCGCACGTTGCGCCGAAATCGGTAGAAAATTTCGTGAAACTTGCCAAGGAAGGCTTTTATGACGGCCTGATTTTCCATCGCGTTATCCCGGGATTCATGATTCAGGGCGGCGGCTATGATGAAACTTTTTACGACGGCAATTTTGATTCAAAAGAAACCGCGGCAATCAAGGGCGAATTTTCGTCCAACGGCGTAAAAAATAATCTTAAGCACACCAAAGGCGTGCTGTCCATGGCGCGTACATCGGAAAAGGATTCGGCGTCGAGTCAGTTCTTTATCATGCAGGCGGACGCACCGCATCTGGACGGCGAATATGCCGCATTCGGAGAAATTACCGAAGGTCTTGACGTGGTTGATGAGGTTGCACAGGTAAAAACAAAAGATGTTACCGGCACGGTCACAAGCAACGGCTTAAAGTATGAGGGGCAGAAAATGAGCGATGTCCCCGAAGAACCGATTGTGATTAAAACGATAGAGGTAATTGAATAATCGCGGAAAATTTGCTGCCCGCGGACGCTTATTTTGCGGGCGGGGAGCGATTTTTCGGAATGTAATTTGTGCCGTCAGGCGGCGGCAGAACGGAGATTGTTATGACGAATATTGAAATAGAAATGCAAAACGGCGGCGTGATTAAAGCGGAGCTTTATCCCGATGTTGCGCCGGGTACGGTTGAAAATTTCGTAAAGCTTATAAACGAAAATTTCTTTGACGGCTTGATTTTCCACCGCGTTATCCCGGGATTTATGATTCAGGGCGGCGGCTATTCCGAGGACGGAAGTCATAAGGACGCGCCGTCAATCACGGGCGAATTTACCGCGAACGGATTTGAGAATAACTTAAAGCATACGCGCGGAGTTTTGTCCATGGCGCGGACGATGTTCCCCAACTCGGCGTCGAGCCAGTTTTTCATTATGCATGAGGACGCGCCGCATCTTGACGGACAGTATGCGTCCTTCGGAAAGGTGACAGACGGTATGGACGTGGTGGACGAAATCGCCCAAACACCCACGGATTATAACGATGCGCCGCTTGAAAAGCAGGTAATTAAGACGATACGTATTGTGTCGGAGTAAAAAATATCGGCAAATTTTTGCCGATATTTTTTTAAAATTTATCTTGACATTTGTAGCCGGGCATGTTATACTGATTTTAGTAGCTACAAGTGTAATTACACTGAAAATTTATGAAAAATGGGGGCAATTGGTATGTCAAATGTAAAGCAAACCATTACCGATTCGGAGTATGCGATAATGAAAATTTTGTGGAGCGCGGAAAAGAAGATGACGGTTTCCGATGTTGTAAAGTCGCTTAACGGCAACGACTGGACGCCGTCCACGGTTTCGACGTTTCTGCAGAGACTGCTCAAAAAAAATGTGGTTGCGTGCGAAAAGCGGGGGAGTGCAAACCTGTATTATCCTGTTTTAAAGCAGAGCGACTACGATATGAGCGAGACGGAGAGTTTTTTGTCTAAAATTTATAAAGGTTCGGTAAAGAATCTCGTCGCGGCGCTGTACGAAAACAAAAAAATTTCAAAGAAGGATATCTTGGATTTGAAGGAAATGTTTGATTTGGAGTGATGGATTTGCGGGAATTTTTCAAAATGGCGCTTGTTCTGAGTGCGTTCGGCTCATGCCTGATAGTGCCGCTGCTGCTGATAAAACCTGTAACCACGAAAAAACTGTCGGCAAAGTGGCAGTATTGCGTGTGGATTGCGGTGCTTGCGGCAATGGTTTTCCCGGCGTATAAGCTTGTGCCCGCGAGGCAGGCGCAAAAAATCGCGGTTGCCGCACAAAAAGGTGATACCGTGCCGACGGGTAATATCGGCGGTGCAGTTTACAATGCGCCGGCGGAATACGGCGATTTGACATTGCCGAATGGCATAAATTTGTTCCGCACGGCGGCGTATATTTGGATTTTCGGCGTATGCGTTTTTTTGCTTACGGTGTTTGTAAGTTATGCCGCATACATGTGCCGCAAGCGTAAAAATTCGGCGCCGATTGCCGAGAGTTCCGTGTTTGACAGCGTGAAAAATGAGCTGAATATCAGAAGAAATATAAAAATAAGAATGTCCGCAGATGTCGGCTCGCCCATGCTTGCGGGGGTGTTTTTCCCGACGGTTTATATTCCGTGCCGCGAAATCCCTGCGGACAGTATGCGCATGGTGCTGCTGCATGAGCTGATGCATTATAAGCGGAAGGATTTGCTTATTAAATGGCTTGCAATTTTTGTAAATGCCGTGCATTGGTTTAATCCACTGTGCTATCTTGCGTGCGCGAATTTGAGCCAAGCTTGCGAGGTATCGTGCGATATGGCGGTGACGAAAAACATGTCGGAGGCGGAGCAAAAGCTGTATATGCGGACAATTTTGGACTTGGTTGAAGAAGGGAGTTAAAGATGCTTGAGAATTTATATACAACAAAAATGAGCGCAAACAGGAAAGTTTTGCAGTCAAGATTTGCGAAAATCCGTTCAAAAAGCGGGCGCGCGTCAAAGCTTGCGGCATTGGTGATGTCGTGCGTCATGGCGGCGGCGATGCTGTGCGCGACGGTCGTCATGGCGGCGTGGGACTCCGCGGGCGAAACGATAACTTTTTATGCGGACGGAAAAGCGGAGACGCTTGAAAATAAACCATTCATCATGAATAATATGACATATCTGCCGCTGCGCGAAATTTTTGAAAAAACAGGCGTGTTCGGCGTGAAAGGCAATGAACTTGTGTGGGATAACGGGACGATACATATCCGTATGGCGGACTCCGAAAGCACGGCGCCCGTGTTTTACACAATAAAAATAGGCGATGATTCGCTGAAAGTCGCTCATAGCGAAGAAGATGAGAGAGTGGGGCTGTACCTTGTGCCGTCGGAGGGCGAGCCGGTAATTCTGCAAGACGGAAAAACATATGTTCCGTACACATTTGCCGAGTATATGTTGTGCCGAAATATGACAACCGCGAGCCATAAACGGGCGTTCGATTTTATGTTCACGATAAACGGCGAAAAACCGGGCGCAGTGGTGGCGCAAGGATTTTCATGGCCGTGCGACGGGGAGATATCAAGCCGTTACGGCGAAAGGGTAAATCCCGCTACGGGTGAAAAAATTCGGCATAACGGCGTTGATATTGCCGCGCCGGAGGGAACGGAAATTGTATGCGCTGCGGACGGAACGGTGACGGACGTGGGTTATGATGCGGAAATGGGATATTACGTTGCGGTTGAAAAAGATAATATAAAATTGGTTTATTCGCATTTAATGCAGGCAGCGCCGTGCGCGGCGGGCGAACAGGTGTCGCGTGGACAGGTTATCGGCAATGTGGGGAATACAGGAAAGTCAACCGGCGCGCATCTGCATTTTGAGGTCATGATTGACGGAAAATATTATGACCCGGAGCTGGTGTCATAAAAATACCGACCGCAGAATGTAAACATAATGCCGGCGGCGTACAATTTTGCGTAAAGCAAAAATGCGGTTTACACATTTTATAGTGCAAAAGGGGGACAGTAAATTTTACTGTCCCCCTTTATGTTAAATATTTTCCGTTGATGCGTTTCGTTTTGCCTCATACAACAGCAGAGCCGCGGCAACGCCGACGTTGAGCGATTCCGCGCGTCCCCAAATCGGAATTTTTACGCATTTGTCGGCAAGCGAGAGTACCTCGTCGCATATTCCGTTCGCCTCGTTGCCGACTGCAATAATCAATTTATTTCCACTGATAGTGGAATAATCTTCAGTTTTTCCACTCAATGCGCTTGCGGTGAAGGTATACCCTTGCTGTTTGAACCGTAAAATGTCGGCGGGGGACACATTTTCGGTGATGTCTGTGTGAAAGAATGAGCCCATGCTTGCGCGCACCGTTTTCGGGTTGTATATGTCCGCACAGCCGTCCGACAAGAGCAGACCGCAGCCCGCCGCGTCGCAAATTCTGATAATTGTGCCGAGATTGCCCGGGTCGGAAACACGGTCGCAATAGAGATACAGCGGTTTTGTGGGATTTGCGTCGAATTTTTTCGGGATATTTATTACTGCCAGTATTCCCTGGGGTGAATCGGTGTCGCAAAGCGGCGCAAAAATATTGTCGGGTATGCGGTAGATTGTATCAAAATCGGGCATGTCCGCAAGTTTGTCCGATACGGCGATGTACGCGATATTGCTGCCGGCGTTTATTGCGTCGGTTACGGATTTGATGCCCTCGACGGTGAACTGACCGTTCAGTTTCCGCGCCTTTTTTGTTTTCAGCGATTTTATGTATTTGTAAGTTTGGTTCTTGGTCGATGTTATTTCTTTTATCATTGTTTCCGCTCACTTTCTTTGTTATATTTTATCATACGCGGCAAATTATTTCAACCGTTTGACAATTATTTTTTTACCGCATAGTATAATATTAAGCAAATTTCAGCCGCGGGCATGACTTGCGGCACAGCGGGGGGTAGGGGGAATGGCAAAAAAAGCGACAATGCTCGCATGCGAATTCGGCATAACAACGCAGGCGATTGTTAATAACTTTGCGCCGATTTTGTTTGTAATTTTTAAGGATAATTTCGGGATTTCATACACATTTATAGCCAATTTGATGCTGCTTAATTTTATGATTCAACTGTTTACCGACGGATTTTCCATCGGAATAATAAGCGCTTTCGGTTATCGAAAAGCGGGGATTGCGGCGCAGATATCGGTAATTATCGGACTTTTAATTCTCGGAATTATGCCGCATTTTGCGCCGATTAGGGCAAGTCTTGTGCCCGCCGTAATATTTTACGCGTTCGGCGGCGGCTTGCTGGAAGTTATGGTGAGTCCGATTGTGGATTCGCTTGACGACGGGAACAAGTCCGCGAGAATGAGCATGCTCCACTCGTTTTACTGCTGGGGACAGATGGCGGTCGTGCTGATTTCAACGGTTGTAATTAAACTGTTCGGCGGCGGTGTGTGGTGGATAATGACGCTCTGCTGGGCGGTTATACCGATAACGAACACCGTACTTTTTTATCTTGCGCCTATTCCTGAGGCGGAGGAAGAAAAAACAGAAACGCCAAAATCGTTGCTGCGCTCGCGCATATTTATTATGATGTGTCTGCTGATGATGTGTGCCGGTGCGGCGGAAATTACGATGGCACAATGGGCGTCGCTGTTCGCGCAGAAAGGTCTGTGCGTGAGCAAATTTGTCGGAGACATGCTCGGCCCGTGCATGTTTGCGCTGTTCATGGGGTGCGGCAGATTGCTTTTTGGAATTTTCGGCGAGCGTTTGGATTTGCACAGGTCGCTGATTGTGTGCAGTATATTCTGCGCATTGTGCTACATAACGGCTGCGGTGTCGAAAAACGCGTACGCGGCGCTGTTTGGCTGCTCGCTCACGGGATTTTCGGTCAGCATTATGTGGCCCGGGGTGTATTCGTGCTCGTCCAAAATTATTCCGCAGGGCGGGACGGCAATGTTTAGCATACTTGCGCTGTTTGGCGATATCGGCTGCTCACTCGGCGCATGGCTTTGCGGCGTGGTGTCCGATGTTTCGCTGAAATTTCCGTCGGTGACGGAACATGCGGACAGATTGGGATATACATATGAACAGATGGGGCTGAAATTCGGCATAGGCTTTTCAGCAGTATTTCCGCTGATGATGATTGTAATGCTGATGCGCGTCGGCAGAATGTTGAAAAAATAAAAAAAATGCACCGCCGATTGAAATTCAATCGTGTCGGTGCATTTTTAATTGTTATTCCATATCCTCGGGCATGTCCCAGTTGTGGTAAACGTCTTGAACGTCATCGTCGTCCTCAAGACTTTCCAACATTTTTGACATCATGAGAATTTGTTTCTCGTCGGTCAGCTCGGTCATGGTCTGCGGAATCATTGAAATTTCCGCGGAGGACAGTGTGTATTTTCCGTCCAGCGCATCGCGCACGGTGTGGAAATCATCCGGGGTTGTTGTGATTTCGATACACTCCGTATCAACGGAAATATCGTCCGCGCCCGCTTCCAGTGCGTCCATGGTGATTTCGTCCTCGTCAATTCCGTCATTTTCGATTACGATTACGCCCTTTTTATCAAACATAAAGCTTACGCAGCCGTTCGTGCCGAGATTGCCGCCGAACTTATCGAAATAGTGACGGACATTCGCCGCCGTTCTGTTGCGGTTATCGGTAAGCGTGTCAACGATTACGGCAACGCCGCTCGGGCCGTAGCCTTCATATGTGACAGTTTCGTAGTTGTCGCCGTCGGTTGAGCCGGCAGCTTTCTTTATGGTACGTGTAATGTTGTCGTTAGGCATGTTTGCGGCTCTGCCCTTTGCGATGGCGTCCTTGAGCGATGAGTTATTATCCGGATCCGGACCTCCCGCCTTAACCGCTACAAATATTTCGCGCGAAATTTTAGTAAATATTTTTGCTCTTTGGGCATCATTTGCGCCCTTTTTCCTTTTAATTGTGCTCCATTTGGAATGTCCTGACATAATTTTCTCCTTTCCCACGCAAAAATTGATGTCGTTTATAAGACATCAATTTTTGATGACCGACGTATCAGTCCTCTTTATTTCCTGACAAAAATTCGTCAAAATTTTCGTATTTATTGTGATTTTGCTGTCTGTATTCCGCTGTTGAAATCTTCGGCATGCGCTTGTGCGGTGCCTGATAATGCGGTTTGTTGCTGCGGCTGTTTCCGCTGTTTGCACTATAACCCTGCGGCGCAATTACAACTTTTCTGTACGGTTCTTCGCCTATCGAAAAGGTTGTAACTTCTTCATTCGATTGCAGCGCCGAATGAATTATGCGTCTTTCATACGGATTCATCGGCTCCAATGTATGCTTTTTGCCTGTGCGCGCAACCTTTTCCGCAAGGCGCTTTGACAGCGCCAAAAGTGCGGCGCGGCGCTTTTCGCGATAATTTTCGGTATCAAGAATAACGCGTACGCGCTCGTCTGATTCACGGTTAACAACAAGCGATGTGAGGTATTGAAGTGCGTCTAATGTATCGCCCCTCTTGCCTATAACAAGTCCCATGCGGTCGCCTGACATTCCAACGTTCAGTTCTTCCGTGCCGGTCTTTGCGGTTATATCAACGCCGAGACCCATTGCGTCAAAAACTTCCGAAAGAAAGCTTTTGGCGATTACGGCGTTTACGTCCTTTGCCTCTAACGATACTTTGGCTTCTTTTGAGCCTATGCCCAAAAATCCCTTTGAGCCTTCGTCAAGTACGGTTATAACAGCGTCGCTTTCGTCAATGCCGAGTTCTGCAAGCGCAGCGGCCTTAGCTTCATCTACGCTTTTTGCTGTTTTTTCGGTTTTTGTTAGGTACTTTAACAACAAAATCATCCTCTTTTCTGTCAAAATATTTATTAAGTACATACTGCTGCGCAATCTGTACCAAGCTGGAAACTATCCAGTAAATTCCTATTCCGGAGGGCAGTGTAACGGTGAAAAATCCCGTCATAATCGGCATCATAAGGCTCATGGATTTATTCATGGACTGTGCCGGGTTGTCTTCATTCTGCCGTGCGTTCGGGTTCTGCGTCATGCTTTGCGACTGTTTCATCGAGAACCATGTTGCAAGCATTGCGATAATCGGGATAAGTATAAGCAAAATTGTGCCGATATCCGAAAAATTGCCCGCCATGATTTCGGTAATTGCCTTGCTGGGGATACCCGAAAGGTCAAGACCGAGGAAATTAAAATTAATATCCCAGCCGAAATCCTTTGCCAAGCCGAGCTTGTCCGCCCATGTCGACAGATGAATCTGATACATTTTGTTAATCTGGTCGACTGTAGAATCGGCAAGGTTGCCGATAACGTCGGGGAACTGCTCCTTCATCATGGACAAAACTTTTTGCACATTCGCGATTACAGCCTCGGACGTAAAGTCGATGCCCTTAATATATGTAAGGGGACGCTGAATTACGCGGTATAATGCGTACAAAATCGGCATCTGTATAAGCAGGGGCAGACAGCCGCCCGACATACTTACGCCGTTTTCTTTATAAACCTTCATCATTTCCGCCGACAGCTTTTGCTGGTCATTGGCGTATTTTTTTTGAAGTTCTGCGATAATGGGCTGAACCTTCTGCTGTTTTTTCATTGCCTTCTGCGAGTGAATTTGCAGAGGCAGCAGAATCAGCTTAATGATAATTGTAAATAAAATAATTGAAAGACCGTAGTTTTGGACAAGGTTATAAATAACCTGAATCAAAAATCCGAGCGGTCTTGTAATGCATAGCTCAAACAGACTAAGTTTCATTGATTTACCTCTCTAATAATGCTACGGCAAAGGGTCATAGCCGCCCTTATGGAACGGGTGGCACTTTAAAATCCGCCGAACGGCAAGATAACTGCCCTTTAAGGCGCCGTATTTTTCAAGCGCTTCAAGCGCGTATTGCGAGCATGTCGGAATAAATCGGCACGACGGCGCGGATTTGAGTCCCGACAGATTTTTTTGATAGAATTTAACCAGACAAATAAGAAGTCTTTTCATACCATCATATCCAATTTCGAAAAGGCGTAGCGTGCATCTTTGTACACATCGCCGCATTTTTTACCGGTGATGCCGGTGCGGGCTATGATAACGATGTCATAACCCTGTTTCATATTCGGTGAAAGCAGGCGGTAAGTCTCGCGCATTAGCCGTTTTGCGCGGCTGCGCGCCACTGCTTTGCCGACGGATTTTCCGCAGGTCAGTCCCAGACGGCTGTGCTTTAGGCGGTTTTTTTGGGCATATATCACAACGGTGCGCGTTACGGCGCATTTGCCCCTGTAATAAAGCCGCCTGAAATCCTTATTCAGCTTTAGCGTGTATTTACTGTTCATAAAATCCCGTTCCCGTAATATGCGGGCATGAAAGCTTATTATTAAAAAAGGCAAAAAGCATAAGGTTAATAGCCTCTTTACTTCTCGCCTCAATTTTATGCTGATAATTTCTTTCTGCCCTTTAATCTTCTCTTAGCTAAAATCTTTCTGCCGGAAGCAGTAGCCATTCTCTTTCTGAAACCGTGTTCCTTAGCTCTTTGACGCTTTTTTGGCTGATAGGTTCTCTTCATCTTTTGAACACCTCCCGATATTGTGAAATATTAGTTCCTAATCTCTTGTTCTGACACAAAAAATTAGACATCACACCTATTATATTAGTTTTTGCTCCGTTTGTCAATAGTTTTTTTGTAAAAAAATTAAAAAAATACATGAAAACGGCGCATTGTAATTTATTGCAATGCGCCGTCAACATTACGTGTCAAGGTCGGTTCCTGAGAGTTTGTTAAACCCTGCACATAAGAAAATAATTCCGCAATATAATTATATGCATGTATTTTCACAAATACAACCAATTTTATGTCAATTTCTACACATTGCCCTCTCAATCGTAAAATTGCAGTGCAAATCCTGACATTAGAATGGCTTGAACAAGCCGATTTTTACCCCGATGTCAAGTAAAACAGCAATTTTGACGCAAAAATGAAAAAATTGTGCAAAATAACCAAAAAATTATATCAAATGTGCCGCATCGCATACGGCTGTTTTCAAAATTCCGTTTTCGATTTCTATAATTCCGTAGGTGGCGCCGTACTTTATGCTGCCGGGATTAAGAAGAACAACGCCGTGCGTCGCGTCGTTATATCCCTCGTGCGTATGTCCGAAAACGGCGCAGTCGCAGCCGAGTTCTTCCGCTTTGTGCAAAAGTGTGCGGTAGTCGTATTCATATTTGACGGCGTATTCGTGCCCGTGCGTCAGAAAAATCTTTTTCCCGTCCGCGTCGATGATAAGTTCGCCGGGCGCGGCGGAAAAGTCACAGTTTCCGCATACGTATCGGAAATCGATGTCCGGAAATCCGCGCGCAAGCTCCGCCGCGTCGCTTGCATGGTCGCCGGCGTGCAGAACCATGTCGACGCCGACAATATTCCGTATAACCGCCGCGGCGCGCCGTATATCTTTATGCGAGTCAGAAAAAACAAGTATCCTCATGTAAAATTCCTCTTTTCGTACTGTATTTGCCGTCATTATAACATTAATATGTAAAAGTTTCCATAAATTAAATATAATTGTAATGTAATTGTATTTTTTTGTCGAAAGGTTATTATAATACGACACTAAATTTCGCCAAAATCCGCGCGGGAAAAATGGTATAATTGAATTACTATATTATGAAAGGATAAATTCAAATGAATATTACCATACCCAGGATAAATGAAAAAACGGTTGTGCTGCCGGGAAGGAATGATATAGGAAAGGGCGTGCTTTTGGCGGCGCTTGCGGCGGCGCAGCTGCCGGGAATGAGACCTCTCGGAGTGGCGTTTGCCGCAACATTTCCGGCGGAGAATGCATATATCGCGCTTTTGGGCCTATGCGCGGGTACCGCCGCGGCAAAACTTTCCGCTATAAAATATATACTGGCTTTCTTCATATATTATATACTTATTTTCATGAAAAAGACGGAGGATAAAAGCGTGCGCGCCGTGGCGGTGGGCGTTTCGGTCGCATTTGCGGGACTTATCAGTTTTTTCTGGACGGGTTTTTCGCGCAGTGCGGCAATTCTTCTTTTACCCGAGGCGGCGCTTTCGGGCGGGGCGTATCGGATTTTTGCGGAGGAAAATTCGCCCGGTATGCGCGGCGCTGCAGATTTGCTGATTATCGGCGGTGTGCTGAACGGTCTGAAGGATTTTATTTTGCCGTATATAAATATGAATGTTTCGGTTTTTGCGGCGTTTGTGATTTTGATGTGCATAGGCTATGCCTGCGATTTGCCCGAGGCGGCGGCAGCGGGGCTGGTTGTGGGATTTGTCATGCACATGAATGAGCCGGAGTGTATAAATTGGGCGGGCATGCTCGCGGCGGCGGCGCTGCTGTCGGCAAGCCTTGCCGGAATGGGCAAGTGCGGCGTTGCCGCAGGATTTTTGTGCGGTCTGACGGTTTGCGTGCTTTACAGCGGCAGTTTGGGCGGTATGAGAATTATTGATATTTTTATGCCGCTCGCCGTATTCGTTCTTCTGCCGGAAAGCGTGCACTACAGAATAAGCGGTGCAATTCAGCGGCGCGCCCGTCCGGATTACGGTGAATCGGATATAAATTCGCGCGTCGCGTCGCAGCTGCGGACAGTCGCAAAAGCGGTGTGCGACCTCGCCGACGGCGTCACATTTACGCCGCGCCGTGCTGAAAATTCGGAGCAAAAAGAGGTTTTTGATACCGTTATGGCAAGAGTTTGCCGCGGCTGTCGGCTTGAACGCAATTGCCGAAAAAAGGATAACTGGAAAACTTATGATATTATGCAGGAATTGTGGAAAACTATGGAGACGGACGGATTTTGCGACCATACGAATATGCCGCGCATGTTCGGTCAGGTGTGCATGCGCTCGGAAAGCTTTTTGAGCGAGTTCCGCCATGCGTACGAAATGTATAAGCAGAATGCGCTCTACCGCGGCGAGGCGCTGTCGGGGCGGGATATCATGGCGCGGCAGTACGGGGAAATTTCGAATGTCATAAACATGCTTTCGCATGAGGTGGAAAATGGCGCGGAGGAGCGCGAGAGTGCCGAAAAATACCGCGTCAGCGTGTTCGCGCAGCAAGAACCCAAACAGGGACAGGCGGTTTGCGGCGATACGCTTATCCACTTTGCCAAAGGGGGAAAGTATTACGTTATTCTGTGCGACGGAATGGGGTGCGGCGAAGCGGCACTTGCCGAAAGCCGGCTCACGGCGCGGCTGTTTACCGAATTTTTAAAAGCCGGATTTGAAAAGGAGACGGCGGTAAATATGATAAATTCCGCGCTTGCGCTAAAGGCGGATAAGGAAAGCTTTTCCACGGTGGATTTACTGGAAATAAATCTGGAAACGGGCGTATGCGAATTTTTGAAAATCGGCAGTGCGCAAAGCTTTTTAAAAACAAAGAGCGATATTGAGGTGATTTCATCAAAGGCGCTGCCAATAGGTATTCTCGAAAGCGTCGAGGTTACGGCGGAACAGCGCGCGCTTAAAAATAACGATATGATTTTGATGGTGTCGGACGGCGTCGGCGAGGCGGGCAGCGGCGTTCTTAAAAATGAGTGGATAAAAAAGATGATTATGCTGGAAAACCGCGATGACAACGAGCTTGCCAAGCTGATTCTTGTCGGCGCAAAGGCGCGCATGCTGTTTAGCGACGACATCACGAGCGTTGTTATCAGAATAAACAGAAAAAATGGGGAGTGAGTGTATGAATACGGAAAATGAACTGGCGGCGAGGATTTTGGGCGATATTCTTGCGAAGGGCATGAGCATGAGCGAAACGGATTTGAGCGAAAGAGTAAATTCCGCGGCGGTGTCCGCATTGGACGCAATTCGGCTGGTTATGTATAATTCCGAGCTTGATGAGCGTGGGAAAATGGCAGCTGTTCGGGAAATTATAAAAAAATACGGAATTTCTTGAAAGTTCCTGTTGCATATTCTGTGCATATGTGTTACAATGGGGTTAAATCAGCTGTTGGGAGAGAGTGAGATAATGAGTGACGCGATTAATAAAAGCGTTTACATTTACGGTCGGGACATTCTTGTCTCGGACGGGATAAAATCGGAAAAAAGATTTATGCAACACGGCGATACAAGCGTGTATGAACATTCGCTGAACGTCGCATATCTGAGCCTTTTTATCGCGCGGTTTTTAAATATCCGGGTGAACGAGCGGGCGATTGTGCGCGGCGCGCTGCTACATGATTATTTTCTTTACGACTGGCATGTCAAGTGTGAAAAAAACAGAAAGCACGGGTTTTCCCATGCCGGGCGCGCGCTGGAAAATGCGCGGCGCGATTTCGCGCTTAACGCGGTTGAGGAAGATATTATAAAAAAGCATATGTTTCCTCTTAACATCGCCCCGCCGAAGTATCGCGAGAGTGTTATCGTGTGCATTGCCGATAAAATCGGTGCCGCGGCGGAAACCCTGTATTTAAGCCGGATATTGTTCAAAATAAAATAATGAGCGGCTGCAGCAAAATGCTTTCATTGCGCTGCGGTCTTTTTTTGCAAAAAAACAGCCGAAAAGGATTGTGTATCCGCGGAATTTGTGGTATAATGAGGGAAATATACAAGAAGCGGCGAATAAACAGGTGTTGGGACTCGGAACAATAGTAAACAGCGCCGGCATAATAGCCGGAGGACTTGCGGGTGGATTTACGGGAAAACTGTTTAAGCCCGAACAGCAGGAGACGCGCTGAATAAGGCTTGCGGAATAAGCGTTATTTTTATAGCGATTGCAGGCGCCATGGAAGGCTGCTGAAAATAGAAAATTTGCAGATTACAAGCGGAAAATTCATGTTTGTTGTATTTTGCGTCGTATTGGGAACGGTAATCGGTGAATTACTTTGCATTGAAAAAAGATTTGAACAATTCGGCGAATGGCTTAAAAAGAAAACGGGCTACGGCGGTGATGACGGCTTTGTAAATGCCTTTGCAACTGCGTTGCTGACGGTTTTCATAGGGGCAATGGCTGTTGTGGGTGCTATACAGGACGGTATTACGAATGATTTTTCAACCCTTGCAGTGAAATCGGTTATGGATTTTATCATTATTGCAGTCATGGCAGCATATCTGCCGTGGAATTTTTAATAAATTTGGGTTTAATATAAAAGCAGGATTGCGGCAAAATGATTTCATTTTGCCGCAATCCTTTATTTTCTGTGATTTTCCACAAAGCGCGATATACGCGAAAGCGCCTCGCCGATACTGTCTATGGAATATGCGTATGAGCAGCGCACAAATCCCTCGCCGCTCGCGCCGAAGGCCGTCCCGGGAACAACCGCAACCCGTTCTTCCTGCAGAAGTTTGTTTGCAAATTCATCACTCGTCATGCCGAGGGAACTTATGCACGGGAACACATAGAATGCGCCGAGAGGTTCGTAGCACGAAAGCCCCATGGCGCGGAATCCGTCCACGATATAGCGGCGGCGGTAGTTGTATTCCTGTCGCATTTTTTCCGTTTCCTTATCGCACGAACGCAGCGCTTCAATTGCCGCAAACTGGCTCGTTGTCGGACTGGACATGATTCCGTACTGGTGCAGTTTAAGCATCTGTTTGATAATCGGCTCGGGTCCCATCGCATAACCGAGACGCCAGCCTGTCATCGCAAATGCTTTTGAAAATCCGTTGACTACAACGGTGCGTTCGCGCATGCCATCGATTGCCGAGAATGGCGTGTGCCCTTCGTCGTCATAGCGCAGCTCGGCGTAAATTTCGTCCGACAGCACCATGATATCGGTGCCTTTTAAAACTTCCGCGATTGCCTCGAGGTCTTTTTTGGACATTACGCCGCCCGTGGGATTGTTCGGGAACGGCAGTATCAGAAGTTTTGTGCGGTCGGTAATTTTTTCTTTAAGCTGCTGCGGCAAAAGGCGGAAGTTGTCCTCTTCCTTTGTCTCGATTATTACCGGAACTCCGCCCGCTATCTGCGTGCACGGTTTATAGCAGACAAAACTCGGCTCGGGGATAATAACCTCGTCGCCGGGGTTGATTATACAGCGAATCATCAGGTCGATAGCCTCGCTGCCACCCACCGTTACAAGGACTTCCTTTTTCGGGTCATAGCGGATACCGTATTTGCGCTCGGTGTAATTGCAAATTTCCTGGCGCAGTTCCAAAAGTCCCGCATTCGCCGTATAATATGTGCGCCCCTTTTCGAGAGAATATATGCCCGCCTCGCGTATGGGCCACGGCGTTACGAAGTCCGGCTCGCCCACACCGAGGGAGATTGCATCGTCCATCGTTGCAACGAGGTCGAAAAATTTACGTATACCTGACGGTGCAATTTTTTGTATTGATTCGGTTAGTATTTTTTCATAGTTCATCATAATGTTATCACCTGTCTTGAGTCCTCTTCATCATTATAGAAAATCATGCCGTCGTCCTTGTATTTTTTCAGTACAAAGCTTGTGGCTGTGCTTAAAACATTGTCCATCGGCGCAAGCTTGGAGGCGACAAAAAGCGCAACGTCCTTCATGGAACGCCCCTCGATTATTACGCACAAATCGTACGCGCCCGACATCAGATAGAGCGACTTAACCTGTGAATATTTGTAAATTTTTTCGGCAACCTTATCAAAACCTTCGCCGCGCTGCGGTGTTATGCGCAGTTCGATTATCGCCGTTACCAAATCTTTGTCGGTTTTTTCCCAGTTAATCATAGTTTTGCAGCCGACAATGATGTTCTCCTTTTCGAGCCCCTTTATAATATCGGCAACTTCCGTCTCGGTAGCGCCTATCATCTGCGCGATTTGTTCGGCAGACATGTGTTTGCTGCTGTTTTCCAAGATGTCAAGTATATCGTTTACCATATAAATCTTCCTTTCAGATTGTTATAATTATATTATTTGAAAAAACGGTTTTTATAGTCATATATTTTCTTGTGCCGCATTCGCGGCGGCTGCCGCCCCGATTTGCTGGTTTGCCATGAATACATCGGCAACTTCCGCAATCGAAATATACGCCGACGGGTCGTTTTCATGTACAATATCCTTCATTTTTCCGATTTGGAAACGGTTTACTACTATATATAATACCGTTTTCGGCATGCCGGAATAATACCCCGTCGCGTCGAGCATGGTTATGCCGCATTCAAAAGCCCCGGACAGCGCCGCGCTGACTTCCTGCGGGCGTACCGTAA
Source organism: uncultured Clostridia bacterium (assembly GCA_934487205.1). Lineage (GTDB taxonomy): Bacteria > Bacillota > Clostridia > UBA1381 > UBA1381 > UBA1738. The sequence continues at coordinate 5,310 of CAKSRS010000001.1, read as the reverse complement.
CAATTGTCGCCGCTTTCGAACGGTCGATACCTTCGACAACAAAGTCGATTGTTTTAAGTGCCGCACCGTACGATACTATGGAATAAAGCGGCAAAATCCAGCTATCGGCGATGAATCCGCTGACGATATAGAGCGCGATATTATATATCATAACGAATGTGCCCACGGTAAGCCCCAGGCGTTTCGCAAAAATGACAGCCATTACCTCAATGCCGTCCATTGCGCCGCCGAATTTTACGGCAAGACCGCTGCCTATGCCGGAGATGACGCCGCCGAACAGCGCGCAAAGAAGCAAATCTTCGCCAGCCAATGGTGACGCTACGCTGACGTCTATCGGGAGTACGTCGGTTATCAGGTGCGCTGTAAAGGAATAGATGCACACGGCGTATATTGCGTATATCGTAAAGACCGCGCCCTGGCGCTTGAGCCCGTACAGGAAAAGTGGTATATTTAATATAAGAAGAAAAAACGACAGACTCATGTATTCGGGCGTCAGCTGCGAGAGGAGGATTGATGTTCCGGAAATGCCGCTGTCATAGAGTTTCACGGGCGCGATAAAAACCGTTACACCGAATGCATTAATAATGCCGGCGAGCGTAAGAAAAATAATGTTTGAAGGTTTGATTTTCTTTAATTGATTCATGCGCATGCCACCCTTCGATTTTTAATATTACCTATCAGTATATCATAAACGGATTAAAATTGCAATATTTTTTGCCTTTAACTGTTAATTTTTTAATAAAAACGCATGAATTTATTGACAAATCGGGAAAAATAGACGATAATATATAAAGAAAAGGTATTAGCCGCGGAAAATTCGGGCGGCGGAACGGAGCGGTATGGAGATAAAATCTAACGAAATAAAAAAAGAGCGTGTGCTTTTGGCGGGCGTCCATACGGGCTGCCGCGATGTGCTTGCCGACACGACGGAGGAGTCAATCGGCGAACTGGCGGAACTTGCCGCGACGGCGGGCGCGGAGGTTGTAGGCACGGTTATACAGAATAAGTCCGAGCTTGAGGCGGCGACCTATATGGGCGAGGGCAAGTTGGAGGAAATTAAAGCCGCGCTGGACGAACTTGATGCGGATTCGGTAATTTTTGATGATGAACTGTCGCCGGTGCAGCTGCGCAATCTTGCGGAGTTTTTCGGCACGAAGGTGATTGACAGAACGATTTTAATTCTCGACATATTTGCGATGCGCGCAAAAAGCGGCGAGGGCAAACTTCAGGTAGAGCTGGCGCAGCTTAAATATCGCCTTCCGCGATTGCGCGGTTTGGGTGTTCAGATGAGCCGCACCGGCGGCGGAATAGGTACGCGCGGCCCGGGCGAAACAAAGCTGGAGTCGGACAGGCGGCATATAAACCGCCGTATTTCGGCATTGGAGGCGGAAATTAAGGAGCTGAAGAAACACCGCGAACTTTTGCGTTCACGCAGGCGCAAGGACGGCGTGATTACGGCGTGTCTGGTGGGGTATACGAATGCGGGCAAGTCGTCGCTTTTAAACCGTCTGACCGACGCGGACGTTTTGGCGGAAAATAAGCTGTTCGCCACGCTTGACACAACGTCACGCGGACTGGTGCTTGAGGATAACCGCAAAATTCTGCTTATCGATACTGTCGGATTTATACGCAAGCTGCCGCATCACCTGGTTGAGGCGTTCAAGGCTACGCTTGAAGAAACGGTGGAGGCGGATTTTCTGCTGCATGTAATCGACAGCGCAAATCCGCAGTTTGAAAATCACATAAAGGTTGTTGACGGCGTACTCGCGGAGCTTGGCGCGGGCGGAAAGCCGATAATCGGTGTTTATAACAAGGCAGATTTGCTTGAGTCGGAGGTGACGTTCAATAAGGATTATGCGGCAAATGTCATGATTTCGGTAAAAACGGGCGCAGGACTCGACAGACTTATGGCGCTGATTTGCGATACCGCACCGGGGAAAAAGGCGGAGGTCAGCGTGCTTGTGCCGTATTCCGAGGGGGCGTTGGTGAATGAATTGCATGAAAATCAGAAAATTTTATCGGAGGAATACACCGCCGACGGCACAAAAATAACCCTTCTTGCCGACAGGCAGGCGTATGAAAAACTGAAAAGCTACATTATATAATGAAACGGGTTGATTGAAATTTCGAAAAAAGAATGTTACAAGACGGTGGACGGTGCGGGCGAGGCGCTGTTTGTGGACAGAAAATCAAAATTCATCGCGCATGTCTGCCCGGTGGAAAACGAGGACGCGGCGCTTGCGTTTCTTGCGGAGATGCGGTCGGAATACAGCGACGCGCGCCACAATGTTTACGCGTATATCATTGATGAAAATAATATTTTCCGCTATTCCGACGACGGCGAGCCGAGCGGCACGTCGGGCATGCCTGTGCTTGACACGATGCGCAAGGAAGGGCTTGTCGACGTAATCACGGTGGTGACGCGTTATTTCGGCGGAACACTGCTGGGCACGGGCGGACTTGTGCATGCGTACGGCACCGCGGCGCGCATGGGTCTCGAAGATGCGGGAATCGTGACGCGGCTGAAATGCGGAATATATAAAGTAAAATCCGATTATACCATTGCGGGAAAGTTGCAATACCATTTTTCGGCGAAGGGGTATATTGTTGAGGATACCGCGTATGCGGAGAATGTTGAATTTACCGTATGCCTGAAAAATGACCAAATCGGACGTTTTACCGACGAGGTGACGGAAATAACGGGCGGCAGGGCGATAATATGTCCCGCCGGGGAAAAATATATAAGCGTCCGGGAATAGCCGGGCAAGCGTTTAAAGCGCGGAAAGGAAGATTATTATGAAAAAAATTCTGGCAGTAATTATGGCGGCGGCGATGCTGATGACGGCGGGCTGCAAACGGGCGTCCGACCTGGTTGACGACGGGAAAGACCCGACGGATAATGCGGTGGTTACACCGATTCCGACAGCTACGCCCACGCCCGAGCCCGAGCCGAAAAACACAATTTCGCTTACAACAACGCTGAAAATGACCAACGACTGGACAATTATGGGCGATTTTGACGCGGAAATAACGCAAAAAGAAAAAAAAGACCGTATAGTTTTGGCAACTTCCGCAAAATCTAAAAATGGAGAGATGCATTGGGACGACAGCCAATACTGGACGCTGGCGGTAATTGCGGAGGACGGCGCATACAATTTGTTTTCGCAGAGAATGCAGGGGCATGTGTATGTGGAAGTCAACGAGGTATTTATCAGCGGAGTTTCTACCGATATTATAACCGCGTATATTTTCAGCGGCAGCGACAGGGAAATACGCAATTACACATTTGATAAGACCGACGGCGTTTTTGTCGAGGAAAAGGTGTATACAACGGGAGAAATTTCAACCGGCGGCATAAATAATCTGTATTCGAGCATGCCGGAGTACAAGGCGAAATAAGGAGGAATTTTTTATGGCACAGGAATTAACCGCAAACAATTTTAATGAAATAATCAAATCGGACAAGCCGGTTCTCGTGGATTTTTGGGCGAGCTGGTGCGGTCCGTGCAGAATGTTGGCGCCCGTGATTGATGAAATCGCGGCGGAATATGAGGGACGCGTGACGGTCGGCAAGGTTAATGTTGACTCCGAGGGCACACTCGCATCGCAGTATGCGATTGTTTCGATACCGACCGTGATTGTGTTTAAGAGCGGAAAAGAAGTTAAAAAATTCGTGGGTGTTCACAGCGGCGATGATTATCGCGCCGTACTGGACGAGACACTATGAAATCCGAGATATCCGCGCTGGCAAAAGAACTGAAAATTTCGGCAACGGGATTTTGCACCGTTGAAGATTATAACGGACAGGCACGCGGCGGTGGGACGGCATCTTTTGTAAAGCCGGAGGATTACCGCCGCCCGGAGCAGATTCTGCCCGGCGCAAAGTCGGTTATTGTGTGTGCGTTCAGCTATTACACGGGCGGGCGTAAGGGCAATATTTCGCGGTATGCGCAAGGCGCGGATTATCACAAGGTAACCGCGTCCAAGATGAAGGAAATTATTTCGTTTTTGGAGCAAAGGGGTTATCATGCGGCGGCGTTTTCCGATATCGGCGGATTGAATGAAAGGTTGCTTGCGCGGCTTTCGGGAATTGCGTTTGTCGGCAAAAATCGTATGGCGATAAATCCGCGTCTCGGCAGTTATTTTTTTATCGGATATGTGCTGACCGATTGCGTGATTGAGCCGGACGAGCCGTGCAGGCTTGAGTGTGCCGATTGCCGCATGTGTGAAAAGGCTTGCCCACTCGGCGCGCTGGACAGCGGATTTGATGAGGAGAAATGCCTTTCCTATATAACGCAGAAAAAGGGCGATGTGTCGGAAAGGGAAAAGCGCGCGATGATTGATGCCGGTACGATTTGGGGCTGCGATATCTGCCAGGAAGTCTGCCCGCATAACAGAGCGCCCGAAATCACGCAAATTGATGAATTTAAGCGCGATTTGATTGTGGATTTGCATGTTGATGAAAGCCTGTCAAATAAAGCGTTTATGCGGCTTTACGGCAACCGCGCATTTGCGTGGCGCGGCAAGGGCGTTTTGCTCAGAAATCAAGAAATTTTAAAAACCGACAAAAAAATTGAAAAAACCCCTTGACAAGAGGATTGGAATTTGATATAATAAACAAGCTGTCCTTGAGGAACGGGGGCGAAAAAAGTTTTTAAAAAACTTTCAAAAAACCCCTTGACAAACCGAAAGAGATGTGCTATACTAAATAAGCTGTCTCACAAGAGCAGCGTTGAACATTGAAAAATAAACAGTGCAGAGTTCTTGTCAGTGAATACAATTCACTAAAGAAAACCAAAGAGTTTTTTATGACAGAAATTCGGAAACGAAACAAACATGTCAGCGTACTAAAAAGTACAAAGTTAGTAAAAGAGCTAACAAACAAACGGTAAGTATATAAAAGCCGAGAGGTTTTAATATAACCAAATTATCGAGAGTTTGATCCTGGCTCAGGACGAACGCTGGCGGCGTGCCTAACACATGCAAGTCGAGCGGAGCCAACCGAAAGATCCCTTCGGGGTGACATTGGGGACGCTTAGCGGCGGACGGGTGAGTAACGCGTGAGTAACCTGCCTATTAGTGGGGAATAACACAGAGAAATTTGTGCTAATACCGCATACGGAGCAAATGTCGCATGGCAAAAGCTTAAAAGATTTATCGCTAATAGATGGACTCGCGTCTGATTAGATAGTTGGCGGGGTAACGGCCCACCAAGTCGACGATCAGTAGCCGAACTGAGAGGTTGATCGGCCACATTGGGACTGAGACACGGCCCAGACTCCTACGGGAGGCAGCAGTGGGGGATATTGC